>JANPOU010000034.1:0-8312 GCA_031428155.1 Arenimonas sp.
GCTGTCCCCATCGTCTAGAGGCCTAGGACATTACCCTTTCACGGTAGCGACCGGGGTTCGAATCCCCGTGGGGACGCCACAAATAGAAGACCCACCGCAAGGTGGGTTTTTTATTGGCGTTAATTCAAGCTTTAATTATTATTCAATACCTTCTGTTATCGTTTCCGCCTTCACCACTCTGCTATTAACCGTTAAATCGGCGGTGACATTGCCGAGCGTGGCAAAGATATCTGGAATCATATCCACTGCGACCAATAAGCCCAATGAATCAATCGGCAGGCCTGCAGCTTGCACAACGGGTAGGTTAGTGCCCATAAATATGGCTTGGCCTGGCAAGCCAACTGAGCCGATTGAGATGATTACCGACAGACACACGCAAACTGCAGTGGTAGTGACTGACAAATCTATCCCATACGCCCATGCAATGAACGACACCACGCCTAAATATTGAATAGGGCTGGTAATGCGGAACAATGACACGGCTAGTGGCAATACCAAACCGGTAACTTGATTTGGATAGCCTAATGCTTGAGAGCTATTCACCATCGCCGGCAAAGTGGCTACCGACGACTGTGTGCTCATCGCCACCACTTGCGCAGGCAATATGGCTTTGGCATAACGCAACAAAGCCTCGCCTTTGCCAAAACTCGCCACGGCATAAAGCAACGCGGTAATCGTTAAATATAATACGCACAACATAAAAATATAAATACCCAAGGCCTTAATGACACCGCCACCTGCTTGGGCACTGATCGGCAAAATTAAAGCGAAAACGCCGACTGGACCAACCCATAAAATCCAGTTAACCATCACAATGATGGTGTCAGAAATACCTTGAAAAAAGCTGACGATTTGTTTGCGACGTTCTGGGTTAATCTGTGTTAATGCAAAAGCAAACAGTAAGGTAAATGCGACCAATGGAACAATCGCCGCCGCCGCAGCCGATGCAATCACATTGGTTGGAATCAATGTTGTGGTCCAATCATTTTTTGTGCTCGGCAGATCTGGTACTGCGCTAGCTGATACTGATTGAAGGGTTTGCATCAATTCAGCACTGTGCGGCATAAAGCTTAAAATAAACGGTGCGGCAACTGCAGCGGCAAGCGATGCCAAAAACAGTAGGGTGATAATCCAGATCATGGCGCGCCGTGCAACACGACCAGACTCCGCGATGTCGCTAGCTTGGTTAATGCCAACAATAAGTAAGGAAACCACCAAAGGCACAATGGTCATTTGCAGGGCATTCAGCCAGAGCTTACCAATCGGTTGCGCAATGGCGATAACTTGCGGTACAGCGCTTGGCAGGAATTGACTCAGCAATAAACCAACTAAAACCCCGCCAAGTAAACCAATAAATACACGTGTTGATGCGCTCATAATTTGTCTTTTAATTTAGGTAGTTGCCAAGATTTTTGTAACTGCTGATATTGTTCAGTAGGTAATAAAACAAAATGTGGATTTTTACTAGCATCAAGCCACTGTAAAAGCGCATCCATATCAGCCGAATTCATAGCAGTACAGCCAGCCGTAGGCTTGCCTGGAGCGCGCCATAAGTGCGCGAAGATACAACTACCCGCTTTTGGGATATTGCTGGGATTATGCGCAATCACAAAACCTTTTTGGTACAACTGATCGCCATCTAAATGCATATCACGTCGCATCGGCTCGGTTGAGCCTTCAACGGCCTGAATACCCACTGATCTTGTTGAAACAATTTGATTGTAGAGCGGTGATTCATTGACATCCACACACCAATCGGTGTCGGTCATGGCTTGATAATTAAGCTTAGTACTAAGCGCAGGCGCGTAGCCAAAGCTAGGTCCAATACTAAAAATTCCGGCTGGTGCTTTGCCATCGCCTTCCACCTTTTGCGGGCCAGCAGTTTGTGTTGGATGCACGCCTAAGCCCCAGGCCGAGCCATTCTTACCCACTGTTACAGGGAAGGGCGGTACAACGGCCAACCATTTACCATCAACTTGCGCAAAACCTTGCAATTGCCCGGTTGGTGCTTGCCAGTCCGATACGGTGACGACGACAAGTTGCTCGCTATCGGCAAGAACTTTTTGCTGCGTATCACTTATCGCTGTCATTGGCAATGCAGTGCAGAGTATTAGCGTGGCAAGTTTGTGGATTATTCGCATCATTTAATCGTACCAATTAACAGTTGGAAGTTGTCTGATGCCCAAACCAGGGGTATCAGTTACTGAAATAACAGCATCGTTGAAAAGCACATTTGAGTCAATCGGATTGAATGCGCCAAGTGTAGGTCCATCCAAATCGATTTTGGTAATTACCTGTTGTTTAGCAATGGCTAAATGCACCGCAGCAGCGGCGCTGATTCCACCTTCAAGCATACAACCCATCATGCATTGCTTAGCATTTTCGGCGCAATAATCGGCAATCGCTATGGCTTGGCTTAAACCGCCTGTTTTCATTAATTTGATATTAATTAAGTCCACGGCATCAAGTTCAATCAGATTTTTAACCTGTTGCAAACTAAAAGCACTCTCGTCAGCGAGAACCGGTGTTTTTACGTGCGCCTTGATATATTTTAAGCCATCAATATCACTAGAAACAACAGGCTGCTCAATCAATTCAAAAACCATGCCAGAATCTTCAAGCGTATTTAAAATAGCAACTGTTTGTTTAGCACTCCAGCCTTGGTTGGCATCAATTCGTAAGCTAGCACGCCCTGCGATTGCTTGATAAAGCTGGCTTAAACCTTGAATATCTTCGGCACTGTTTTTTCCAACTTTTATTTTTAGTGAGGTAAAGCCTCGTAATAGCGCATCCTCACAATCGGCAAGCATGATGTGGGTGTCATTAGAACTGATAGTGAGGTCAGTATTCAACACGGCAGAGCTGCCACCAAGAACCCGATATAAAGGCTTGCCCTGAAGTTGTGCATATAAATCATACAGCGCTATTTCTGCTGCAGCTTTGGCGCTACTATTGCCAGTACAAGCGTCTTGAATGGAAACACAAAGTTTTGCTAAATCGCACACAGACTGACCAAGCAACAAAGGTTCAATAATTTCTTTCAATGTGGCAAGAATCGTTTCTTTACTTTCACCGGTTATCGCAACAGTTGGCGGCGCCGAACCGTAACCACAGTGGCCAGTATCGGTTTCGATACGGATAACGACATCATCGATTTTTTCAACAGTGCGCAGCGCGGTTTTGAATGGCGTGCGTAATGGGATTTGCAAATTGCCATAGCGTATTATAGTAATGCGCATATTAAGGATTTTGCCGTGGAATAATGTGTTGAACTGCAGTAATAGCATCCATGTAGGTTTTATCGGCACTGAATGCCATGCTTAGCAACGGGGTTACAGCAACACCATTAGTTGGCACGGAATAGAAATGACCGTTTTGCATAAAGCCCGTGCCGTGCGAATCATGAATCACCCATGGGCCGAACTTGTCGTGTCCAATCACCAGCATCACGTGTCCTGGAATATAAATTAAATCGCCAATCTGTAATTTTTTGAGCCGTTTAAGGCGTAGTTCTCGGCTTGATTCTATAGCGTACGGCTCACGATCAAATGCTGGGCTTTTGGCTTGATCGCTGGTATTGCGCGGCAGAATAATTGCCATTGAACGATATATTTCTGAGACAAAACCGCTACAATCACGCGTGCCATAATCGTGGCCCCAGCCATAGCGCTCCCCGAGGAACTTGAAGCTTTGCTGGATAATATTCGTTCTTGTGACGGGTAAATATTCTTTACTTACATCCGCTGAGCGCGCAATTAACGTGGGTACGATACGTAATAAACCGAAACTATCGCGGGTTGGTAATTCAATAACATGCGCAGCCATAGCACCTTGGCCATTAATCGGCTGTGTGTGTGACCATTGTTCGAGCAAGGGAAAAGCTGTGCCCATATCCAATACTAAATCTGAAACATTTGGCATATCAGGGCTGAATACCGTTCGCACATTAGCACCGCTTATTATTAAGCGCGGTGTTTTTGTTGTGTAAGCCAATACTGTTGCGCGATTAGCCAGAGCCACTGCATCCACATTTATCCAAGCTGCATACAATTCAGATTGAACGAACAGCCATTTTTTATCTGATGATTGATGTAAGACTGCAACAGGCGTGCCGGGAAATACAGCCGATTCTTGGAAACGATCAATATCGGTATTGCCAAGGCTGCTGAATGCGCGCAAATCGCTAGGAAAAGCGCGCAGAGCACTGCGTTGGGTAATTAATCCAAACTGCTCCTTGCTTGAAGATTTTATAGTGTTGGGGCTAAGATTTTCCAGCAAAGCATTGATCTCATTTTCGGTGAGTTGCTTGCCATCTTGTGAATACAAAGCACGACTAGGGCGTATTGAAAGCTGATTGATCTTGTCGGCTATATGAGCAGCGCTAAGGCTGTCTGGCCAGTTTTGCCAAGCAGACACTGAGCCATCTATTTCTGCCAAGCGCTTGTTGTTGTTAACCACCAGTTTTGTATTTAACAATATTGAATTGGGTTTTTTTGCGCGTTTAATCCAATAGCTGTCAGTTAATTTTTCATTGCTGTAACCAAGTTTATTCCAATTCAAAATTAGCGAAGGTTTTGCTTCAACCATAAGCCCTGTAAACAGTAAAGTTAATAGCAATAGTGGTCGTGAAAATCGCATTATCATGGGTTTAAAGTCCTATCGGCTTTAAAATACTTGCTATCAACAAACCGCCACCAGTGCCTAAGGCATAGCCTAACATGGCCAGCAAAACTCCAACGGGCGCTAAAACAGGTGAGTATGCGGCTGCCAATAATGGTGTGGTAGCCACACCTCCAACACACGCTAAAGAAGATATGCCGCATAAGGCTAAGTCAAAACGAAATAGCCGCGCTGCCAAGATCATCATAAAACCATGCAAGATTAATATCATTAGGCCAGATACCAAAAACAATGGCGCTGAACTCATACCAGAAAAATTCGCCTTAGAGGCGATGGTGGCCACTACCACTGCCAATAATGCCGAAGCGAGCGTCATCGTACCAGATAGCTTGCGCAATGGTGTATACGATGCCAGCAAGCCAAATAGAGTGGCCAATAACAATGTCCACGAAGAGGCGTTGAGCACCTCGGATTTAGGCATATAGGCAGCTAATTCACTCGATACGTTTCCTATAAGCAAAGCGGCGCCCAATAACAGTAATGACAAACCAATGTCCATCGATTTTAGTGTGGACTCATCGCTCGTATTTTTTGTATGGCGCGCAACAATTTGTTCGGCCATCGATACTGATTTACTGGATTGATTGAATTTGTATTGCAAAGGAACGCTTGCAAACAAAACCAATACCCACATCGAATAACACAGCGCATCAACGAGTAGGGCATTCGATAAGGCATTTGGACTGGCATCTAATGCTTGTGAAACGGCGACTAAATTGGCAGTGCCACCAATCCAACCACCACCAACCGACGCGAATGTTTGCCATGCATCATTTGGCAAAATGCCTTTCATCATCCAATACACCGCAATAATGGCTACAAGAATGGATAGCAGCGCACAGGTAAATCCAGCTAAAATGCGTGGCCCTAAGGCCAAAATTGCTTTGAAATCACAATTAACTAAGAGTAAAAACATCAAGGCCGGCAATAGCCAGCCAAGGATCAGTTTTTGGCTAGCATCTATTTCGGCATTATGTTGCCAAACACCCAGCACAGAAAGTGCGGTGACCATTAAGTAGGTGAGTACAATGGATGGCAGTAGCTTGAAAATTCGCCAAGACGTGCGCTGTTCTAAAAATGGCCAAACACCGGCGCACAGCAATATTGCTGACAGGTATGTCCATGAAGAATCAATCATTCTCTGAGCTCTTGAAGGTGCTGAAAGTCCAGTATAGTCAAAACTCTCACCGAGAAGAGTTTAAAATCCTATTTGTTGGCATACTTAGAGCAACTCTTTGGTTGAAGCCGATATGAATGCTCGAAGTCTTATTGAACCACCTATATGGTTGATTTGTTTGTCAGCCTGCAGCCACCATGCCCTTATAAACGCAGAGAGTTTTCCATTGGTCGATGCGCGAATTGCTTCGCCAGAGATTAATTTGGACATGCGCTATGCTACGGTTAATAATTTTACTGGCAAGAAAGTTGCCGGTTATCAAGCGGCTAAATGCCTGCTACACAAACCGGTGGCAGAGGCCTTAGCCAAAGTGGAGCGCGGCTTGAATGCATCTGGCTACGCTTTGGTGCTATTCGACTGTTACCGGCCGACCATTGCCGTTGATGATTTTATGCGCTGGGCCAAGAATTCGGATGCTTCGACTAAAGCCGAATACTATCCGAACCTCGATAAATCGGACTTAGTGCCAGACTACATCGCAGAAAAATCCGGGCACAGTAAAGGCGCCACATTAGACGCAGGTTTGCTTGATTGCCGATCCAAGCCTTGTATTGCGCTAGATATGGGCACAGCATTTGATTTTTTTGGCATACAAGCCAACACTGATTATCCAAATTTAACTGATGAGCAACGTAAAAACAGGTTGTTATTGCTTGATGCGATGCAAGCGCAGGGCTTTGAGAGCTACTCGATGGAATGGTGGCATTTCACCTGGAAAGCTGGGGCTTTACCAGACCAGGCGTATAGCTTTTCGATTCAATAACTTGGATTCCGAGCTTTTTCATTCAATGCAGCTTGTAACATTGCTTGCGCAACGGCACGAGTCTTTGCTAGCTTGAAGGTAGTCATTTGATGTGCAATACTGTGACTGAAATGCCAAAAGTCATCTATATTGTGCGAAAACGCCGCCTTCGATTACTCGCTTCCACGCTAGTGATTTTGGCAATTCTGTGCAACAGCATTGCAATGGCTCAAACATTTTCATTTCCCGCGAAGAACGATTGCTGCCCAGAAATGTCTGCACATCAAATGTCTTCAGATAAAGTAAGCAGCAATTCAGATAATTGCTCTGCCCAAAATACTGACTGTAATGACCTTTGCATGGCTCGCTGCATGAACGCCAACGGATTACTTTCAGTGCAGATTACCATCACGCCAAATATTTTAATTGCCAGTGCGCTACCAAAGCTAGGCGTAATCAAACATTTTTTTGCCGACCTCGACCCAGACTTGCGTCCCCCCATTAATTCCTAAGCTATAACGCCCAATTCGCGGCGCTATGCGTCCGCGTGTGTGTTTACGATTTACTAGGAATAACTATGAAACATTTTTCTTCTACCGCTTGGCGGCGGGCAGCGTTATGGCTGTTGGTGTCTGTTGTGGCCATGTTTTTATTAACGGCTTGCGACCGCAACAAAGTGATGCAGGAATCTGCATCACAGGCTACCAATTCCATCGCAACCAAAGAGGTTGCCAACAGCAAAGCGACCGTGACCAATGCGCTGTATGTATGCCCAATGCATGCACACATCCAACAACACGGCCCCGGCAAATGTCCCATTTGCGGGATGACACTTGTCAAAAAAGCAGTCGCAACGCCGCAGGTAGAACCGTCGTCTGACTTGCAAAAGAAAGACGGTGAAATGAAGCCCGATAGTGCCGATACGAAACGCGTTTTGTATTACTACGATCCGATGCGGCCGGAAGAACATTTCGACAAGCCGGGCCCATCGCCTTTCATGGATATGCAACTCATTCCCAAATACGCAGAGGCAAATGCCAGTACCGATGACGGCATTTCGATAAGTGCATCCATCGTCCAAAGTTTAGGTATTCGCACTGCCAATCCGGTGCGAAGGGATGTTCGCACGACCATTCGCGTTCCGGCGCGAGTGGTGGCCGATGCCCGTGGTCAGGCGCGAGTACAAGCTCGCGTTAGCGGCTGGATTGAGCGCTTATACGTGCGTGCAGTAGGCCAACAGATTTATGCCGGCACTGTGGTCGCCGATATCTATTCACCGGAGTTGATTCAGGCCCAGGAAGAAATGTTATTGGGCGCCGATACGGCCGGCCCGGCGGCAGAACGATTGCGGCGATTCGGTATAGCCAATGTCGATATTCAAGCAGTGCGTCGCAGTGGCAAAGCATCACGCCGCTTACCGATTCGCGCAACCGTTGGCGGCGTGGTGACTGAACTCGGCGTACGCGAAGGCTCCAGCGTGACACCCGATACGATCATTCTGGATTTGTCGGCACGCAGTGCGGTGTGGATCGAGGCGCAATTATTTCCGGCACAGAAAATCACCTTGGGCAACACGCTGCGTGCACGATTTTCGTTACCGGGTTTGCCCGGCCGTGAATGGGAGAGTGACGCCGGTACCGTGGTTCCTGTGGTCGATCCGGTCACACAAACCGTGGCGGTCCGTTTTTCCATCAACAACAGCGACGATCTACC
>JANPOU010000035.1:0-77344 GCA_031428155.1 Arenimonas sp.
GACCCTCCACCCTCTCCCTGGTGATCATAGCGTTGTGGCACCACCCGTTCCCATCCCGAACACGGAAGTGAAACGCAACCGCGCCGATGGTAGTGTGATTCTGTCATGCAAGAGTAGGTCATCGCCAGGGTTTTTACCCTACAAGCCCTTCGTCGAAAGACGATGGGCTTTGTTTTATCTGAAGGAATCTTTGCTGTGGCGGCCATTGGCCGCGATCTGCAACAGGTCATCGCCAGGGTTTTTACCCTAAACCCCAGTTCAAGTGAACTGGGGTTTTTTTATATAAAATGTGTTAATTTTTGGTTCATATGTGTAGAAAATGTGCTATGTTTTGTTAATGAATATTGACGCAATTAAGCATTAATAATGTCGGCCGTTCCAGAGCAAACTACTGACTTACAGGCAGCGCTTTCGCATACAGCTAAATTACTGGAAGAACGCCCAAAACTTGCTGCTGTTCAAGCCTTGGAAATATTGCGAAATATTCCAGATCAAGCCAATGCCTTAATGTTTTATGCCTTGTCGCAAGCTCGGCTTGGGGATTTTCCGGTGGCGATTGAAACACTGACTAGGCTCTGTGCCTTGCAGCCGAAATGGCCGGCTGCGCATTATGAATTAGGTCTTGTACTAAGTAAATCTGGCTTTGGTGACAAAGCAGTTATTGCACTGAAAAACGCCTTAGCACAGCAAAGAGAATTACCTAAAGTTTGGCTGGCCTTGGCCGATGTATATTCAGCGATGGGCGAAAATATACTAGCGGATGCCGCATACACCAAACAGTTACAGTACTCGAGCCGAAACCCTGAGCTGATGAAGGCCGCCAAACAACTGGTTGATAATGAAGTCGCACTTGCCGAGCGCACATTAAAAACTTATTTGCACGAACATCCAACCGACGTTTCAGCTATCCGCATGCTAGCTGAAGTGGCAGCCCGTTTAGGGCGTGATGTGGATGCAGAAAATCTGTTGGCACGTTGTTTGGAGCTTTCGCCAAGCTTTAATTTTGCTCGGCAGAATTATTCCTATGTGTTGAACAGGAATAACAAGTTTGAGCAGGTGTTAGAGCAATCAGAAATATTGTTAAAAGCGGATCCTAAAAATTTAAGCTACATGAATTTAAAAGCGGTTGCTTTAAGTAAAATCGGCGACTATTCAAACGCCATAAAACTTTATGAAAACGTGCTGGCCAATAATCCAGGCTATGCCAAAATCTGGCATAGCTTTGGCCATACCTTGAAAACGGCAGGATTCACTGAGCGAGCCATTTCGGCGTATCGTCACAGTATTCACTTGGAGCCAGCTTATGGTGAAGCCTATTGGAGCTTAGCAAATCTTAAAACTTTTAGGTTTTCAGCCGAAGATGTCGCGGAAATTTCAGCTCAACTAGGCTCAACACAGCTTAACGACGAACAGCGTTTCCATTTTGATTTTGCTTTAGGTAAAGCGCTGGAAGATCAAAAACAATATGCTGAATCATTTCAGCATTACCAAGCGGGTAACTTATTACGCAGTGCCACGATTGGTTATAGCGCTGAGCGTAATAGCAAAAAAGTGGCCGTATCAAAAAAATTGTTTACCAAGCAATTTTTCGAGCAACGCAAAGACTTTGGCATTGCCAGCGCCGAACCTATTTTTATTCTTGGTATGCCACGAGCGGGCTCAACTTTGCTTGAGCAAATTCTATCTAGCCATTCGCAAGTGGAAGGCACCATGGAATTGCCAGACATTATTTCGATAAGCAAAGATTTATATCGAAAGCAAACTGATAGTAACGCCAAATTGTATTACCCAGCTCTACATGATATGAGCAAAGAACAATCCAGCATGTATGGCCAGCGCTATTTAGATAATACAGCTGTACACAGAAAAAATGCGACAGCATTTTTCATTGATAAAATGCCAAATAATTTTGCACATCTTGCTTTAATACAACTTGTTTTGCCCAATGCAAAAATCATTGATGCACGGCGTAATCCAATGGCGTGTTGTTTTTCTAACTACAAACAGCATTTTGCCCGCGGTCAGAATTTCAGTTACGGCCTGAATGATATGGGTCGCTATTACCGCGATTATGTTGAGTTAATGGCGCACTTTGATTCGGTGCTGCCTGGTCATGTCCATCGCGTGCATTACGAAAATATGGTTGAGAATACTGAAGCCGAAGTTCGCAGCTTATTAGTGTATTGTGGGCTTCCCTTTGAACAAGGCTGTTTAAGTTTTTATGACAACGACCGGCCTGTGCGCACCGCAAGTTCAGAGCAAGTTCGGCAACCGATTTATAAAGATGGCGTTGAGCATTGGCGCCACTTTGAAGCATGGCTTGGGCCTTTAAAAGAAGCACTGGGGCCCGTGCTTGAGAGTTATCCAGATGTGCCAACGTTCTAATTCATTGTTAAAAAAGGGAGAGAAAAATGTATAAAACTAAAAGTAAGTCAGTTAATAAACACGTTATTGCAACATTGCCATTAAGTGCGGCCATTTATATGGCCTTGAGTTCAGTTGTATTGGCACAAGAAGCGCCAGCGGCAACTGAAGAAAAGAAAGCGGTACTTGACACAGTGACAGTGACAGCGCAAAAACGCACTGAAAACCTGCAAGAAGTGCCAATTAGCATTCAAGTTCTAGGTACACAAAAACTCGCTGAAATGAATGTTAGTGATTTTGACGACTATGCAAAGTTGTTGCCAAGCTTAGCTTATACACAAGGTGAAGGCGGTACTTCAACACCGTATTTCCGTGGCGTAGTTAGTGGTGGCGATGGCAATCATTCAGCATCATCGCCAAGTGTTGGTGTTTATTTGGATGAGCAGCCGGTGACCACCATTGGTGGCGCGCTTGATGTACATATTTATGACATTGAACGTATTGAAGCATTGGCCGGCCCGCAAGCCACATTATACGGCGCAAGTTCACAGTCAGGCACTTTGAAAATTATTACCAATAAGCCAGATACCAAAGCATTTGCTGCCGGTTATGCGCTAGAAGTAAACTCAGTGACCGATGGCGGCAATGGTTATGTCGGCGAAGGTTTTATCAATGTGCCACTTTCCGATAAAGCCGCATTCCGTCTTGTTGCCTGGGATCAGCATGATGCAGGCTGGATAGATAATGTGTATGGCGAACGTACTTTCCCAACCTCTGGCATCACCATGAACAACGCCGATAAAGTGGAAGAAGATTACAACGATTCGCATACCACCGGCGCACGGCTAGCCTTGAAACTCGATCTTGGTGAGAATTGGTCAATTTTGCCAAGCATCATGACTCAGAAAAGAACTGCCAATGGCACGTTTGCTAACGATCCGGTTGTTGGCGAGCGCGAAATTACACGCTACTACCCAGAATCGCTTGAAGATAAGTTCACACAAGCGGCGCTAACAGTGACGGGTAAGATTGGTGATTTTGAACTGACCTACGCCTACTCAAACTTGAATCGCGATATCGATTCAGAATCTGACTATAACGACTACGGATTTTGGTATGACGTGGTGGCTGGTTATGGCGAATATGCAGTGAATGATGACGGCGACTATATCAATCCGTCGCAATACATTATCGGTAAAGATCGTTATAAAAAATCCAGCCATGAATTGCGTATCACTTCGCCACAGGACAAGCGCTTTCGTTTCATCGGTGGATTCTTCATGCAAGATCAATCCCATGATATTGAACAGCGTTATAAACTTGACGATTTAACCAGCGACTATGAAGTAACCGGCTGGGACGATACCATTTGGCTAACCAAGCAGTATCGCACCGATAATGAGAAAGCTTTATTTGGTGAAATCTCGTTCGATTTTACTGAGAAACTTACCGGTACCGCAGGCATGCGTTACTACGAATCCGATAATGGATTGCGTGGCTTTTTTGGTTTTGGCGCAGGATTTAGTTCCAATACCGGCGAAGCGAAATGCAAACCTGAATACGGTAGTTTTTCAACTGCACCCTGTGTGAACTTGAATAATAAAATCAGTGATTCAGGGCATCTTGGCCGATTTAATCTAACCTATAAGCTGAATGATGATGCGTTAATTTATGCGACATGGTCGGAAGGTTATCGACCAGGCGGCGTCAATCGAAGGAACCTAACACGCACTGGCCGTGTAATTCCTCCGTATTCACCCGATGTTCTAACCAATATGGAGTTTGGCTGGAAAACCAGTTGGATGGATAATCGCTTAACATTCAACGGTGCAATTTTCCGTCAAAGCTGGGATGATTTCCAATTTTCGTTCTTAGGTGAAAATGGCCTGACAGAAATTAGAAACGCAGCGCAAGCGCAAATTGATGGTCTTGAAATGGATATCAATTGGGCAGCTAGCTATAATCTTTCGATTAATGCCGGCGTTGGATTCTACGATGGCAAATTGACTAAAAATTATTGTGCGTTACAGTCTGATGGCTCAGTGGTCTATGATTGTGTCGGTGATGAATTGTTGGCTGCTTCAGGTACAAGGCTTCCTGTTACGGCTGATTTCAAAAGCAATTTAACGGCACGCTATGTGTTTGATTGGAAAGATTTTGAACCGTTCATACAAGGTTCTATGGTGCATGAAGGAAAACGCACCAATGATCTGCGAATAATAGAAGGTGAAATTCTCGGTACACTGCCGTCTTACACCGTATTTGATTTGTCCGCGGGTATAAAGCGTAACAACTGGACACTCAATATGTATGTTAAGAACCTGTTTGATGAAAGTGCTCAATTCAGCAAATTTGCTATGTGCCCTGAAACAGTTTGCGGTGCTTCTGGTGTTGATGCGCAATATCCAAATGGTCAGATTTACACCATTGCTAACCAACCACGCACCATCGGCTTGCGGTTCTCGCAAGAGTTCTAATAACATCCCACCCAGCCTCCCTTCTGTTGAAGGGAGGAGTAAGGCATAACCCCCTTTCCTAGAAAGGGGGAAGTGCGAAGCACAGGGGGATTTTAATCGAGCGCGTAACCGAACTGCTGCTTGAATTGCAGGGCAAATTGCGCATAGGTAAAACGCTGGTTTTGGGGGCCGAGATTTTCGATTTTCAAAGCGCCCATTAACGACGCAATTCGCCCGCAGGTGGCCATGTCCATGTCTTTCATCAAGCCAAAAATCAAGCCGGCACGATATGCATCGCCGCAGCCGGTTGGGTCAACCACACGAATGGCGCTGGCTGCCGGAATGCGTTGCACGCCTGCTGCGGTATGGATTTCCGAGCCTTTGTCGCCAAGCGTGATGATGTACGCTTTAACCCGTTCACTAATCTCTTGTGTGCTTAGGCCGGTTTTATCTGACATCAAGCTGGACTCGTAATCATTCACGGTGACATACGTTGCTTGCTCAATCATTTGTTTCAGCTCGTCACCATTGTATAAAGGCATCGCTTGGCCAGGGTCGAAGATAAATGGAGTGCCACACTCGGCAAATTCGCGGCAGTTTTGCAGCATCGCTTCGTAGCTGTCGGGGCCAACAATACCAAAACCCACGTCTTGCACATCTTTAACGTGATTTTCATACGAACGCATCATGGCGCCGGGGTGAAAAGCGGTGATTTGGTTGTCGTCAAGATCGGTGGTGATAAAAGCTTGCGCTGTGTATAAATCCGACAATACCTTGACATGTGTCAGCGGAATACCGCACTGCTCAAAATGCTCGCGATAGCTTTCGAAATCCTGGCCAACCGTGGCCATTGGTAAGGGCTTGCCATCTAATAGCTTCAAATTATAGGCAATATTGCCAGCGCAACCGCCAAATTCACGGCGCATTCTTGGCACGAAGAAAGAAACGTTCAGAATATGTACTTTGTCGGGCAAAATATGGTTCTTGAATTGATCCTGAAAAGCCATGATGGTATCAAAGGCTAATGAACCGCAAATCAGTGCTCGAGACATCGTAAATCCATGAAATTACTAAGGTCTGATATTTTACCTGATACAAAGCCATCTGTCTGACTATTGATGGAACCAGAAGCAGTTATTGCTTGTCCAATATTGCGTAAAACGGTATCCTAGTGAACTGAATAAAACCCCTCAAAATAAGGCTTTTCCTGATGTTTAAAAAGCTTCGCGGTCTTTTTTCCAATGATTTGTCCATTGATCTTGGAACAGCCAACACCCTCATCTACGTGCGCGGCCAAGGTATTGTTCTGAATGAACCTTCGGTTGTAGCCATTCGTACTGGCCGAAATGGCCACCATTCGCATTCCGTTGCAGCCGTTGGCTCCGATGCCAAGCAAATGTTAGGACGCACACCGGGTAATTTAACGGTAGTACGCCCGATGAAAGATGGCGTGATTGCCGATTTCACCTATACCGAAGAAATGCTTAAGCATTTCATTCGCAAAGTACATACCTCGCGTTTTTTACGCCCAAGCCCACGAGTATTAATCTGCGTGCCCTGTGGTTCAACGCAGGTTGAGCGTCGCGCTATTAAAGAATCGGCATTAGAAGCTGGTGCTCGCGATGTGTTTATTATTGAAGAGCCAATGGCGGCAGCGATTGGTGCTGGCATTCCAGTTGCTGAGGCGCGTGGTTCGATGGTGATTGATATTGGTGGCGGCACCACCGAAGTGGCAGTGATTTCCCTAAATGGCATTGTCTATTCGCAATCGGTAAAAATTGGCGGCGATCGCTTTGATGAAGCGATTGTTAATCATGTGCGTCGCACACGCGGCACCTTAATCGGCGAAACCACAGCGGAACGCATCAAGCTTGAAATCGGTTGTGCTTTTCCACAACAAGAAATCAGGGAAATGCGTGTTTCCGGTCGTAATTTAGCTGAAGGCGTGCCACGCGAAATCGTGGTTAATTCCAACGATATCCTTGAAGCCTTGCGCGAACCGTTGTCTGGCATTGTTAGTGCTATTAAATTAGCTTTGGAACAAACACCGCCTGAATTATGTGCCGACATGACCGAACGCGGCATTGTGCTCACCGGTGGCGGTGCATTGTTAAAAGATTTAGACAAATTAATTTCCGATAAGACCGGCTTGCATGTGCATGTGGCTGACGATCCTTTGACTTGTGTGGCCCGTGGTGGCGGCAAGGCCTTAGAGTTAATTGATATGCATGGCGGTGGTGAATTTTCGACCCGCGAATAGCGAATAGATTGTGGCGCTGGATAAATTTAAATCGTTACAGATCGGCAGCAGCTTAAATGCGTGGCTGCCGTTTCTGTTTTACTGCATGCTGTCGATTACACTTATGCTGGTCGACAATCGATTTGCCATTAGCTCTGCTATTCGCAATCAAGCCAGTGTTTTGGTGTCGCCGGTTTGGTGGTTGGCATCCCGGCCGTATAGTGTTTGGCAAAGCACGGTTTCAGCTCTGCGCAGTAATCAGCAGTTACACGAGCACGTTAAAGCGCTTGAGTCCAAGCAGTTGAAGTCTGATTTAGCCATTCAACAAATGTCTTCCATGCAATCAGAAAATAGTGCACTTCGGGCATTATTATCTGCCAAGCAACGCCTAGAATATGAAGCGCGCTTGGTTGAATTAGTCAGTGTCAATCCTGAGCCAACCCAAAAAAGATTTGTTATTGATAAAGGCGCAAATTTAGGTGTGCGTTTAGGGCAAGTGCTTATTGATGCACGCGGGTTGGTTGGGCAAGTATCGGAAGTGTATGCCAGCAAATCTTTGGTTATCAGCATTACCGATGCAGATCATGCGCTGCCAATAATGGTTTCTCGCTCAGGCTTTCGTTCAATACTTTTTGGCCAGGGTAATGATCGAATTCTATCGTTGGCGAATTTAACTGCCAGCGATGACATAAAAGTGGGTGATGTGTTGCTAACCTCCGGCGTTGGTGGGCGCTTTCCAGCTGGCATTCCTGTGGGTGTGGTTAGGCAGTTTAAGCAAGATGAAGCACTTGCTTTTGTCAGTGCGCAAGTGCAGCCGTATGCACGCATTGCGTATGGCCGGCAGTTGTTGCTGTTAGATGTTATTAAGACGAAAGCCACTCCGGTTGTAACTACACCTTTGCCTAGTATTGCCAGTAAAGTTGAAATAAAACCGGAGGCAATTAAGCCATGATACGCCGTGATACGCCATGGCTGCGTTGGGTTTCAATCAGCCTCGCATTTTTCCTGATGATTATTCCAATGTCGGAATGGCTAGCGGCATTGCGGCCATTTATTTTGGCTATGGTAGTCATATTTTGGATTTTAGAAACGCCGCAGAAAATGTATTTCGGCCGAGTATTTTTAATAGGCTTGGTGCTTGATTTAGCCAGTATTTCAACGTTTGGTGAGCATGCATTGCGCTTGCTGATTATGGCTGGAATCATTCACCAGATTCGCAGTCAATTTCGTTTTTATCCTATATGGCAACAGGCATTATTTGTGATGGCATTACTGTATGTTGATCAAATTATTTTAGCCGCATTGAAACTGCTGCAAGGCCTGCCTCAGCAATCGTTTGAAGCATGGGTTTCTCCGGCCTTAGCATTTTTAATTTGGCCATGGTTGTATATGGTATTAGACAATATGCGTATGAAGAGCCGGTCAAAATAGCGTGGCCGCGTTTTTAAAAAATCAATATTTCGAGGCAGAGTTATTTCGTCAACGCTCAATCATAGCCATTGCCGTGGTGGTTTTAATGATGTGCTTGCTGGCTGGCGGATATTTTGTATTGCAAGTCATTAAGTTTGAAGACTTCCAAAAGCAGGCCGACAGCAATCGCGTTAAATTAAAACCAACCATGCCGGCCCGCGGATTAATTTATGACCGTAACGGTGTGCTGCTTGCCGACAATGTTTCTGCTTATCGTTTAGAGCTTATTCCCGAGCAGGTTGAAAATATCGAATTAACGATTAAGCAGTTAGGCGCGCTAGTTAGCTTGTTGCCAGATGATATCAAGCGCTTTAATCGCGCACGTGGTAATAGCCGTGGCTTTCTACCCGTTACGATTAAGCTGCGTTTGAATGAGCAAGAAGTGGCGCGTTTTTCAATCAATCGACACCGCTTTCCGGGCGTTGAAGTTGTGCCGTATTTAACTCGCCGCTATCTTTATGGAAGCGAGTTAGCGCATGTAATTGGCTATGTAGCGCGCTTAGATGCAGATGATTTAAAAGCCATGGGTGATGAACGCTATTCGGTACTTTCGCATACCGGCAAAACTGGCATTGAACGTGCCTATGAAGAGCAATTGCGCGGCACCATTGGCTATGAAGAAATTGAAACCAATGCGCGTGGCAGATCGTTGGGCGTTTTAAAACGGCATATTTCGCAAGCCGGCACAGATCTCCGTTTAGGTATTGATTTGGAGCTACAAAAAGCAACCATTGCAGCATTCGAAGATAAAACTGGATCGGCTGTTGCGGTTGATCCAAACACTGGCGAAGTATTGGCCATGGTCAGCTTGCCAAGCTTCGATACCAACTTATTCATCAATGGCATTTCATCTATTGATTATAAAATGCTGTCTACCGATCCATCGCAACCTTTATTCAATCGTAATGTGCGTGGCGGAACCCCGCCGGGTTCTACAATCAAACCGTTTGTGGCATTGGCAGGCTTAGAGTCTGGCCTGCGTAAGCCGGAAGACAGCATTTACTCCAGCGGTGAGTTTTTCATTCCTGGCCAACGCCGTGGCTACCGCGACTCGCACCGAGGCGGGCATGGCATGGTCAATTTGTACAGTTCAATTGCTGAATCAGCAAACACCTATTACTACAAATTAGCCTTGGACATGGGCATTAATAAATTTGATTACTATATGCGCCGTTATGGTTTTGGCCAACCAACTGGCATCGATTTAATCGGCGAAGTATCAGGTATTGTGCCTTCGCCAGAATGGAAGCGTAAGCGTTTCAACCAGCCGTGGTTTACCGGCGAAACAGTTATCGCGGGTATTGGCCAAGGTTTTTGGGTGGTTACGCCGTTGCAATTAGCGCAAGGCACCGCTAGTTTAGCCAATGGCGGAAAGCGAATACCTCTGCGTTTAGTACAACAAAAACGTATTGGTTTAAATCAACCTTGGCAAAAGCAAGCAAAGCCCGCGTCGACGTCAATTGGGGCAAGCCCAAAGCAGCTACAAGCTATCAATAAGGGTATGCAGATGACCATGCATTCAGCACTCGGCACAGGCCATGCCATTGCAGCGAATGCACCGTACTTAATTGCCGGCAAAACTGGCACAGTACAGAAAATTAGCCGCAAAGGTAATATCAGCTTAGACCCAAAAAATTTGCCCTTGCATTTGCGTCATCAAGCCCTATTTATTGGCTATGCGCCTGCCGATGCGCCAAAGATTGCGGTGGTGGTGGTGGTTGAGCATGGCGGCTATGGTGCGAGTTCGGCCGGCCCCATTGCACGGAAAATGTTGGATGCGTATTTGTTAGAAAAACCCAAGCCAGTACTGAAGGATTCGCCATGATTGGCACTGCGATAATGCGTGGGAATCGCTTTATCAGGCGTATTTTTTCACGCCTAGATGCACCGTTATTGCTGGCCTTAGTGGCGGTTATGGTGGTCAGTTTGTTAGTGCAATCAAGCGCTGGCGACAATGCTTGGCGTGCTGTTATAGCGCAAGGTTCACGCTTTGTTTTGGGCTTAGTCATTTTGCTGTTATTAGCCAATACCAGCCCCGCTATTTTACGTGCTTGGACGCCATGGGTGTATACATTCACCATTGCATTGATGCCATTGGTATTTATTTTCGGCAGTGGCCGCAGCGCAAATTTATGGTTAGATCTTGGTTTTTTTTATTTACAACCAGGTGAGCTATTGAAATTAAGCGTGCCGATGATGGTGGCTTGGTATTTGAATAAACAAGTGCTGCCGCCCAGTTGGAAAACTCTTTTGGTATGCGCGGTTATTGTGGGTGTGCCATTTGTATTAATTGCTAAGCAGCCTGATTTCGGCACCGGTGTTTTAGTAGTGGCTTCTGGCGCCTTCGCACTGTTCTTAGCAGGCATGCAATGGCAGCGCATTGGTTTTTTTGTGGCGCTAATCGCAACCGCAATTCCGGTTGGTTATCAGTTTTTGATGCCCTATCAAAAAGATCGTATTGATGTTTTCCTGAATCCAGAGAGTGCACCGCAAGGTGCAGGCTGGAACATTATTCAATCCAAGATTGCCATTGGTTCCGGCGGGTTTTGGGGCAAGGGTTGGGGCTTAAGTTCACAGGCAAAATTGGATTTTCTACCCGAGCACACAACGGATTTTGCGTTCTCAGTGTTCTCTGAAGAATGGGGTTGGTTCGGTGTTGTGTTGATATTTGCGATTTACTTATTCATTATTCTGCGCAGTTTATGGATAGCCATGAATGCCAAAGACACTTACTCACGTTTATTGTCAGGCTCGTTGGCTTTAACGTTCTTTATTTACATACTGGTTAATGGCGGTATGGTGGCCGGCTTTTTGCCGGTTGTTGGTGTGCCGATGCCCTTGATTAGTTATGGGGGCACGTCGGCAGTATCGTTGCTAGCCGGCTTTGGTTTAATTATGTCAGCGTATGCGCACCGCAAATACTTAAGTGACTAAGCAATGCATTTTTTTCACATAAGCAATGCTTTAATTCGTTTTTAAACTAGGAGTGATTGATTATGTTGCCACCTCGCGAAGATTTACATTTCCTACTGTTTGATTGGCTGCATGCTGAAAACTTGGTTGAGCAGCAAGCATTCGCTCATGTAGATCGCGACAGCACCGAAGCGATGCTTGATGCCGCATTGGATCTTGCCGCTGCTGAATTTCTGCCGCATGCAGCCAAATCGGATGCCAATCCACCGATTTTCAGTGATGGCAAAGTAACTATTATTCCAGAAATAGCGCAGGCTTTGGCCGCCTATCGCGAGGCAGGATTCTTTGGTATGGAAGCGCCCTTAGATGAAGCAGGTTTGGGCTTGCCATACACGGTTGTGGCTGGTATTGCTGGAATATTTTCGGCCGCCAATATCGCCACTAATGGCTATGCATTTTTAACACAGGCAGCTGCCAAGCTTATACGTGAAGTAGGCAGTGTTGACCAGAAGCGTCGTTATCTGCCAGCCATGGTAGAGGGTCGTTGGTTCGGCACCATGTGCTTATCTGAGCCGCAAGCAGGTTCTAGTTTGGCTGATATTCGTACAACAGCTGAGCCATTGCCTGATGGACGGTATGCACTACGCGGTAACAAAATGTGGATCAGTAGTGGTGACCACGACATGGCTGAGAACATTGTGCATTTGGTACTTGCCAAAATTCCTGGTGGCCCGGCTGGCAGTAAAGGTATTTCCTTGTTTCTTGTGTCGAAGCGTCATGTTGATGCGAGTGGATTCGCAGGTGAACGAAATGGTGTAACGCTGATTGGGCTTAACCACAAACTGGGCACGCATGGCCAGGTTAATTGTCTGCTTGGTTTCGGCGACCACGAACCGTGCATTGGTGAGTTGATTGGCACCGCGCACGAAGGTCTGCGCGGAATGTTTGTAATGATGAATGAAGCGCGCATCGGAGTTGGACTCAGTGCGGCGATGTCTGGGTATGCAGGATATCGTGCTGCACTTGCTTATGCAAAGGAGCGTAAACAAGGTCGTGCGGTAACTGAGCGCGATCCGAGTACACCGATGCTACCGATTATTGAGCACGCCGATGTGCGCCGCCAGCTGTTGCGCGCAAAAAGTTTTGCCGAAGGCAGCTTTGCATTGTGTTTGTATGCAGCGCGTTTAATTGATGATGCAAAAGCAGAAAATGCCGGTTCAGCTGAGGCGCAAGCATTGGTTGATTTACTCACGCCGATTGTTAAGGCATGGCCTTCCGACTACGCACTAGAAGCGAACTCCATTGCTATTCAAGTGCATGGTGGCGCGGGCTATACCCGAGATTTTCCAGTAGAGCGTTTATGGCGTGAGAACCGCATTAACGCGATTCACGAAGGCACCAATGGCATTCAGGCCATGGATTTATTAGGCCGAAAGTTGCTTGGTGATGGCGGCAAAGCATTTGCGCTACTCACTACTCGCGTTGAAGCAACACTTGCTGCTGCACGTAACCATGCAGCGCTTGCACCGCTGGTTGATACACTAGTGATGCGCTGGGCAAAGCTTGGCCCAGCCATACACGCTGCAGGCAATGCCGCGCAAAGCGATTTAGATCTTGCGCTTGCCAATGCCTATTTACTGCTCGATGCAATGGGCCATTCAGTGCTTGCCTGGCTGTGGCTTGATCAAGCAGTTTGTGCGGCGAATATATTGCTTAATAACGATATCAGCAACTCGCGCCGTAATTACTTGTTAGGGAAACAGGCGGCTGCACAGTATTTCATTGAATGGGAATTGCCTACTAAAGATATCTTGCTGCAACGATTTACTGCTCTTGATCCACTTTGCCGCGACCTTGATCCTGCACAGTTGTGAACAGTGTCTGTATTGTGAACAACAGCAGCGCATTGAATGATAAAAGCATGCACGTGCTAAAAAAAATATGCTAAGTTTGAATATGAACTCAATGAATGGCTTATCCAATGAATAAACTTCTACCTGTACTGACATTTGGCGCTATTTTTTTATCGGGTTGCCAGCCAACAACTGTTAAGCCTACCAAAAACACGCCGGTTGTGGCATTGCCAGCACCATTGCCTGCACCTGCACCGCCCATTGCTGCGGTTGAAGAGCCGCTGAGTGCCGAGGTTACGGTGCTTCGCGAAGGTTTTATTGTGGAAACCGCGAAAAAATACCAAATTCCTGAAGCAACAATTCGCGATGTGTTGGCTAAAGCCAAGTACAAGCAAAGCATTGTCAATGCCATGTCGCGGCCGGCGGAGTCAACAAAAACTTGGGCACAATACCGTCCCATTTTTGTTACCAGCAATCGCATTAGCCAAGGTCAGAGTTATCTAACGCAAAACCGTGTTGAGCTTGATCGTATTGCTAATCAATATGGGGTGCCGTCGGAAATTATTTTGGCTATTATGGGTGTTGAAACTGGCTGGGGCCAGAATATGGGCAGTCATAATGTGCTTGATGCGCTGTACACCTTGGCATTTTATTATCCGATAATCAATGGCAAAACCAACCCGGCTCGCAGTGCATTTTTTACCGATGAATTAAGCCAGTTTTTTGCTTTATGCAAAGAAGAAGGTTTCGATCCTCTGCTGGTAAAAGGCAGTTATGCGGGTGCCATGGGCTTAGGGCAGTTTATGCCATCAAGTTACCGCAACTATGCCAAAGACGGCGATGGCGATGGTAAGCGCGATCTGTTTGGCTCAAAACAAGATGCCTTCGCCTCCATCGCGAATTATTTTATTGGCTTTGGTTGGCAAACCAATAAACCAACTTTCGTGCGTGCCACAAAAGCACCTGATGCACTGCCGTTTAAACCAGAAAATTGGGAAGCAAAATACACGCTGGCAGAATTACAACAAAAAGGCTTTACCCCGAATCAGCCAGTAGCAAATGCGCCTTCAACATTGCTCACATTAGAAGGCGCGCAAGGCACTGAGCATTGGATTGGCTTTAAGAATTTTTGGGTAATCACTCGCTATAACCGCTCGCCCATGTATGCCATGTCGGTTTATCAGCTATCACAGGAAATTGCGCAAAAGCCATACAACATTCCGCCGACCTCAACCGCACAATGACAAGCAAGCTTTTTGCGCTAATGTCAGTATTGCTTTTGGCAGCATGTAGCAGCGCACCTGTTAAGTCGCCCAGTACTTCATATTCACATGTTAAGCTGCCCATCTCAGCGCATACCCCGGTTACACCTCGACAAGATAGTGATGAGATTGTTGAAACCGAATATACCAGTGTCGCTGCAAATAATAATGCCCAGGTGTGTCGGCAAACCATGCAACATGATGAACGCAATTACACCGCCGGAGGCTTATATGCACCGGGTATTTCAGACGCTTCACCGCTTGGCGATTTAGACATCAATCAATTACAAGAGCCCACTCCAAGGAATGAGCCTAAATCCAAATATGGCAACAGATCGCCCTATAAAGTGCTGAATAAAAAATATACGGTATTAGATTCGGCAAATGGCTATAAAGAGCGTGGCATTTCTTCCTGGTACGGCACTAAGTTTCATGGCCGCAAAACATCCAGCCAAGAAATATATGACATGTGTCAGTTCAGCGCTGCACACAAATCGCTGCCTATTCCTAGCTATGTTAAAGTGACGCGCTTGGACACAGGGCAGTCAGTTATTGTCAGAATCAACGATCGCGGCCCTTTTCACGAAGGCCGAATCATTGACCTGAGTTTTGCGGCGGCAACCAAGCTGGGCATTAATAAAGTAGGCACAGCGAAGGTTGAAGTAGAGGCAATCAATGTCTCCGAGTTGGCCAGTGCTCCAGCCTTGGTGGTTGAATCCCATTTAGCATTACAACAAATTACTTTAGCGCCTGAAACCAACGTATCTAATCGAAGTTTTCTACAAATAGCTTCATTTTCAAACAAAGACAACGCGGAAGTGCTTTTGGAGCGTTTGCAATTAGCAGAAATTAAGTATGCTTTTATCAAAAAATCACAAGTTAATCATGAATCTGTGTGGCGAGTGCGCATTGGGCCATTAAACGAGTCTGAAATAGGCGAAACTCAGAATAAATTAAACGAATTAGACCTAAAAGGGCTTCGTGTTAGTACCGAATAAGCTTAAAATAGTGGGGTAGTACACCCTTATTTGGAGCTCTCATGCAATTCCCTCGTTATTTAGTGGCAAGTGCCGCGGTTTGTGTTGTTGCCGTTGCGTTTGCTCAGTCAGCTCCGGTGCCGAATGCCACACCAAGCGCATCGCCAACTGTACAAATTCCAGCAGCGCCCGCACCCGTTGGCGCGGCCTCTTGGTTGGTGATGGATTTCAGTAATGGCCAGGTTTTGGCCAGCCAAAATCCGGATACCCGCATGGAGCCAGCCAGTATTACCAAAGTGATGACATCCTACGTGGTGGCCGCTGAAATTAAAGCTGGCAAGATTAAAGCCAGCGACCAAGTGATGATTAGTGAAAATGCCTGGCGCGGTGGCGGTGGTGGCACCGATGGTTCAACCAGTTTCCTGCCCTTGAACAGCACCGTTAGCCTTGATGAACTTGAGCGCGGCATGGTCATTCAATCCGGCAATGATGCTGCGATTGCTTTGGCTGAACACGTGGCCGGTTCTGAGCAGGCGTTTGTTGAATTGATGAATAACTACGCGAAAAAAATTGGCATGAACAATACCCATTTTGCTAATCCGCATGGTTTGTCTGATCCGAACCATTATTCAACTGCGCGTGATTTGGCATTGATGGGACGCGCGATGATCCGCGATTTTCCGCAAGCGTATGCGTATAACAAAATTAAAGAATATACCGTTAATGGTATTCGCCAGCACAACCGCAACGGCCTGTTGTGGAAAGATGCGTCGGTTGATGGCATCAAAACCGGGCACACCTCAGCGGCAGGTTATTGTTTATTGGCCTCAGCCAAGCGCGGCGAACAGCGTTTGATTTCGGTTGCGCTCGGCATTCAAACCAATTCGCAGAAGCAAGGCTTCCAGTTGCGTGAAAATGGCAATCTGGCCTTGTTGAACTGGGGCTTCCGTTTCTATGAAACCCGCACGCTGTATACACCAGACAAAACCATTGCCAGCCCACGTATTTGGAAAGGCAAACAAGATGTGGTGGCAATTGGCGTTGCAACACCCTTTAGCATCAGCATGCCACGTGGTAAATTCGAAGCGTTGAAAGCCAATGTCGATACTCCGAAATACATCATTGCGCCGCTGAAGGCTGGCGACAAAGTTGGCACCTTACGCATCAGTATGGATGGCAAAGTGGTTGCTGAAGCAGCACTGGTTGCCAAAACCGCAGTTGCCGAAGCCGGCTTCTTTGGCCGCTTGTGGGATGGCTTCTGGATGTGGTGGGATAAGCTGTAAGCCAACACAAATTGTTGCAATTGAAATAAAAAAGCCGGCTTGCGCCGGCTTTTAATATGTTGGGTGGGTTATAACCCACCTTGCTTATTGCAGAGTTAATTAAAGGTGAGCTATTAAAATATGATCGGTTTGGCGGTCGCTTCCCACATAAAAATCAGTTACGCCCATATCAATAAATCCGAGTTTGAAATAAAACGCCATCGCTCGTGGGTTGCGTACCCAGGCGCTTAACCAAAGATATTGGCCACCTAGTGCAAGCGCGTGTTGTTGTACTTCGCGCATTAATGTGTGCGCTAAACCATTGCCGTGCTCGCTGTGTGCCACATAAAAGCGCTGCAATTCAACGGCATCGTGCTGCGTGACCAATGCGTGCTTATCGCGAAAACGAATTTGGGCGTATGCAAGTAGTTGAGTGTCACGGATAACCAGTAGTGTGCGGGCTTTTTCGTCTAATAATTCGTGTTTCAGAATTTCTGGTGTGAGTGTCGAATTGACATACGCTTGTGAATCATCGGAATTATTTTTGTCGGCGTATGTAGCGATGAATTGCGCAATGGCAAATGCGCTTAAGCGCTCAGCATCGTCTGGTGTTGCCAATTGTATGCTGTGCTTGTGCATGCTTGGTCGCTATAATTTATTTATTACAATTATCAAATGGGTGTGTGCAACGTGCCTCTACCTACAATGATTATAGTAAATAAAAACCGGCTTTCGCCGGTTTTTAATCTGTAGGGTGGGTTGTAACCCACCTTACAAAATTAACGTGAGTTATTTCTTAACTTCAACCGTCAAACCACGACGTTCCAGCAGTGGGTTGATGTCTGGTTCTTGTTCGGCAAAATCACGGAACAATTGCAGTGCATCTTTGCTGCCACCTTGCGACAACAACTTGGCGCGGAAGCGATCACCGTTTTCGCGGGTTAGGCCGCCATGGTTTTTGATCCACGCCACGGTATTGGCATCCAATACTTCCGACCAAATATAGGCGTAGTAACCGGCTGCATAGCCGCCCATGATGTGGCTGAAGTAGTTGGTGCGATAGCGCGGTGGAACAGCGGCATAATCTAAGCCCACATCTTTCAATGCTTTGGCTTCATAAGCAAGTACGCCATCGGCATTTGGTAATTTATCGGCGGATACTTGGTGCCATTTCTGGTCAAGCATGGCCGAGCCCAAATACGATGCAGTGGTGAAGCCTTGGTTGAATTTAGCGGCTGCAAAAACTTTGTCGAGCAATGCTTTTGGCATCGGTTCGCCAGTTTGCCAATGAACGGCATAGTTAGCCAGAATTGAAGGCCAATCAGTCCACATTTCGTTAACTTGCGACGGGAACTCAACAAAATCGCGCGGTACGTTGGTGCCACTGAAATACGGGTATTTCACATTCGAGAACATACCATGCAACACATGGCCAAATTCATGGAAGGCGGTGTTGGCGTCGTCCCATGTCATCAGCGCTGGCTTGCCTTCAGAAGGCTTGGTCACATTTAAATGGAATGCCACAACAGGGCTGGTGCCCATTAATTCGGATTGGTTCACATACGAACTCATCCATGCGCCGCCGCGTTTTGATGAGCGTGCATAATTATCAATCACCACTAAAGCCAAATGCGAGCCGTCTTCATTGAACACTTCATACACGGTGACGTCTTTGTGATACACCGGCAAGTCAGTGCGAAGTTTAAACGTTAAGCCATACAGTTGCGTGGCAGCAAAGAACACACCTTTTTCCAAAACATTGGTTGCTTCTAAGTAAGGTTTTAGTTGG
This sequence comes from Arenimonas sp., assembly GCA_031428155.1. Lineage (GTDB taxonomy): Bacteria > Pseudomonadota > Gammaproteobacteria > Xanthomonadales > Xanthomonadaceae > Arenimonas. Next base: position 18,586 of record JANPOU010000035.1, read on the forward strand.
CTTTCATCGAAGTCGTATTGGGCTTTGCGTACTTTCTCGGTGTAATAGCTCCAATCCCAAGGCTCTAACGCAAAGGTTTTTTCGCCTTTGGCTTTTTGCTCGCTATTAATCATCGCTTGCAACACGGCGCCTTCTTTACGCGCATTGGCCACAGCAGGCGGTGCCATTTTCTCTAACATAGCGTTAACCGCTTCTGGGTTTTTGGCGGTTTCTTCAGCCATGCTGAACGCGGCATAGCTTGTGAAGCCCATAATTGCGGCACGTTCGGCGCGCAGTTTGGCAACTTTTGAAACAATAGCGCGGTTGTCCCAGGCATTGCCACGGGCACCACGAGCAACTGAGGCTTTATGCAGTCGTTCACGCAAGCCGCGATTATCTAATTGCGGCAGTATGGGCTGAATGGTGGTGTTGACCAAGGCAATACGGTATTTGCCCGGCATATTTTTTTCTTTCGCAGAATCGGCTAAGCCAGCAATTTGCTCATCAGACAAGCCAGCCAATTCAGCACGGTTAGTCACAATAATGGCGGAGTCGTTGACTTCAGCCAACACGTTTTGGCTGAACTGCGTGGAAAGAGTGGCCATTTCGCCGTTGATGGCCTTAACGCGGGTTTTCTGGGCTTCGGTTAAGTTTGCGCCAGAGCGCATGAAGTCGGTGTAGTAGCGCTCAACCAAGCGCACGCCTTGTGCATCTAAACCAAGCGTGCTGCGGCTGTTATATAGGGTTTTAATGCGCGCGAACAGTTTGGCATTGAGATACACGCTATCGAAATGCGCAGCGAATTTTGGTGAGTAATCGGCGTCTAATTTATCTAATGCATCGTTGGTATTAGCAGAAGATAAATTAAAGAAAACCGTGGTTGCGCGGCCCAAAATTTGGCCAGCTTTTTCCATGGCAATAATGGTGTTATCGAAACTTGGCGCGGCTGGATTGTTGGCAATCGCGTTAATTTCAAAGGTGTTGTCGGCCATGCCGCGATCAAATGCTGGCGCAAAGTCGCTGTCTTTGATTTTATCGAATTGCGGATATTGGTAAGGCAGCGTGCTTTGTTGAAAGAATGGATTCATGGTTTGCACGGATTCCTTGGTTGCGGCTTGTACGGTTTCCGTAACCATTCCGATGCTGGTTGTAGCCAGTGCAAGGGCAATGGAAAGGGTGATGGGGTTTTTAAGCATGATGTAACACCTTAAGTGAATGAACCTATCAAGTTTAAGCCAATTCTGGTCAAGGTAATGTGCCAAAAGGCATACATTTCTGAACAAATGCAATTTTCTGTCAATGGTCATGAAATGAAACAAAAAACATTATGTTTGGCGCTTGGGTTTTCGGCCGTTAGCCCCGATAATAGAATGTATGACTACTGAAACCGACAATCCCCAAGGCTTTGCCTTTCCTGGTGTGTTTGAAATAACCGCCATGGGCGCAGCCAGCGCTAATCTGCAGTCCGCCATACCGCATGAACTTGAGCAAGCCGGTTTAACCGTGTTGCACGAAACGGTATCCTCGCGCACATCCAGTGCGGGGCGCTTTGTGTCGGTATCTTTAAGTTTTAAAGCCAACACGCGCGAAGATTACGAAACGGCGCATAATGCCCTGCGGGCACATCCTGAAATAAAGTGGACGCTGTAATCAGCCCGCTGAACATCCGTCAGCTTGGCCGGCAAGCGTATCAGCCAGTTTGGGATGCCATGGAGCGCTATACCAACGAACGCGGCGATGATGGGCTGGATGAGCTGTGGCTGGTTGAGCATGATCCGGTGTACACACTTGGCCAAGCGGGCAAACCTGAACATGTGTTGATGGCGGGCGATATTCCGGTGATTCGTTGCAATCGTGGCGGGCAAGTTACCTATCATGGCCCTGGCCAGATTGTGGCATATCCGTTAATCAATATTCGTCGCCTGGGCATTGGTGTGCGTGAGTTGGTTTGCCGCATTGAGCAAGCAATTATTGATACTTGTGCACATTGGCATATTGTTGCGCAGCGCCGCGAAGGCGCGCCTGGTGTGTATGTGGGCAGTGCGAAAATAGCGGCTTTAGGTTTGCGGGTTCGGCATGGCTGCAGTTTTCATGGCTTAGCATTTAATGTCAATATGGATTTAGCACCATTTTACGGTATAAATCCATGCGGCTATACCGGCTTGCAAGTCACTCAAATGCTAGAATTATCGGATAACGCCAGCATCGCTGATGTAACAGACGTATTGGTTAAACAACTTTCCCGGCAATTAGGTTTACTGCCTATTTGGCTGGCAGAATTGCCCTCCGCTTTACAGTGCAACACAGATATGGTGAATGCTTAATGTCCAACAATAAAATCATTGCCGCGCAAACCATCAGTAGCCTAGAAACGGGTGTTAAGCAGATGGGCGAAAGTAAAATTGCACGCAGCCCAGTCACTTTTGCAGAAGCACCACTGCTACGTAAGCCAAGTTGGATTCGGGTGCGCATTCCTGCTGGCAATGCGGTGGCGAAATTGAAAGCACAATTACGCGAAAACCGTCTAGTCACCGTTTGTGAAGAAGCTTCCTGCCCGAATATTCACGAATGTTTTAGCCATGGCACCGCCACCTTTATGATTTTGGGCGAAGTGTGCACGCGCCGTTGCAGTTTTTGCGATGTGGCGCACGGCCGCCCGAAACCGCCAGATATGGACGAGCCTCTCAATTTAGCCAAAACCATTGCTGATATGAAACTGCGTTATGTGGTGGTCACTTCGGTGGACCGCGACGACTTGCGTGACGGCGGTGCCGAGCATTTCACTCGTTGTATTACTGAAATCCGCGCGCTGAGTCCGCACATCAAGATTGAAATCCTAACCCCCGATTTCCGTGGCAAAGGCCGTATGGAACGCGCGCTTGAATTGCTTAATCAAGCTCCGCCAGATGTGTTTAACCATAATTTGGAAACGGTGCCGCATCTGTATGCGAATGTTCGCCCGGGTGCTGATTACCAATGGTCGTTGACATTACTGAAGCAATTCAAGGCCGCTAACCCGAATGTGCCGACTAAATCCGGCATTATGCTTGGCCTTGGCGAAACCATGGCCGAAGTGCAACAAACATTGCAAGATTTACGCGACCATGACGTCGACATGATTACAGTGGGTCAATACCTGCAGCCAACACCGCATCATCACCCAGTAATGCGCTATTGGACACCGGAAGAATTTGCCGAAATTGAAGATTTCGGGAACCAATTGGGCTTTACCCATGTCGCATCAGGACCGATGGTGCGTTCTAGTTACCACGCCGACCGGATGGCGATTGATGCGGGTTTTGTTGAGGCCTAACAATACCACTGGCCTATAGCACAATGGTAACTTGCGTCTAATCAATGGCTGTAATGGAAGAATTTATTTGAGGTGGTTTATGAAAAAACGCTACGTTTTAGCACTTACAGCCGCATTGCCTTTAGCCATAGCGCTTGCTGCAACGCAAAATAAGCCAAGCACACCGGCATCGGCATTAGTGCCCACCGAATCCCAGGCGATTGCCAGTAACTTAATGTATCTGCATCTTTCCGGTAGTAATTTTGCTTATCGGCCTTTGCCGCTCGATGATGCGTTGTCGGCACAGATTTACCACAATTATTTAAAATCGCTGGATGAAAACAAGATATTTTTTCTAGCCAGTGATATTGAAAAGATTAAGTACTTTGAAACCCATTTTGATGATGCTATTAAAAATAAAGACCTTAATCCGGCCTTTGATATTTTCAAGACTTACATAACACGCGTGGATAATCGTATTATTTTTGCGCGGGCTCTACTCAAGCAAGAATTTGATTTCACCGCCAAAGAAAGCTATCAATACGATCGTAAAGACGCAGCCTGGGCATCTAACGAGCAACAGTTGGATGTTATCTGGCATCAGTCCGTGAAGAATGATGTGCTGCGCCTGAAACTAGCCGGTCGCCCAATGGATGAAATTCGTAAAACACTGGACAAGCGCTACAGCAATTTATCTGAACGCATTCATCAATTGAGCACTGATGATGTATTGGAAAATTTCATGAATGCGTATGGCAATGCAATTGATCCGCATACTGCCTATTTCAGCCCACGTAGCGCCGATAATTTCGGTATGAGCATGAAGCTTTCGCTGGAAGGTGTGGGCGCGGTATTGCAAGAACAAGATGATTTTGTGGTGTTTCGCACCATTATGCCGGGTAGCCCAGCCGAGAAATCTGGACAGATCAAAACCGGTGATCGTGTGTTGGCGGTTGGCCAAGGCGACAAAGGCCCCATGATTGATGTGGTTGATTGGAGTATCAATGATGTAGTTGCAAAAATTCGCGGCCCGAAAGGTTCGGTAGTGCGTTTGGATATTCAATCTGGCGCTGAAGGCGCTGACGGTTCGCGAAAAATTGTCAAAATTATCCGTGATAAAATAAAACTTGAAGACCAAGCGGCCAGCAAAAAAATCATTATCAGTGGCAATAAGCGTATTGGTGTGATTGAGTTGCAAGCTTTTTATCTCGACTTTGAAGCCGCGCGCCGAGGCGACCCTGACGCACGTTCGGCCACCGCTGATGTACGTAAATTATTGCTTGAATTAAAGCAAGAAAAAGTTGATGGTGTGGTGGTTGATTTACGCAGCAATGGCGGCGGATCATTGCCTGAAGCGATTGAGCTGACCGGCTTATTTATCAAGCAAGGCCCCGTGTTGCAAGTGCGCGATAGCAGCGGCGCCACCGAACAGTATGACGACACCAATGAGGATGTGACATGGAGCGGGCCATTGGCTGTGTTGGTCAATCGATCCTCGGCTTCGGCGTCTGAGATTTTTGCGGCAGCCATTCAAGACTATGGCCGCGGCCTGATTATTGGCGAACCCACTTTCGGCAAAGGCACGGTACAAACCGTGGTCGATTTTAATCGCTACCCGCGTGCCAAAGACATGAAGCTGGGCGAACTGCACATGACCACCGCGCAGTTCTTTCGCATTAACGGCGGCACCACGCAAAACGCCGCGGTCACCCCAGATGTGTTGTTCCCAGTATCAGTGGATGCTAATGAATATGGCGAAAGCACCTACGATAATGCCTTGCCGTATACTGAAATTGCGCCAGCGGTTTATCAGAAATTAGGCAGCTTTAAATTAATCAGTCCGCAGTTAGAAAGTTTACATAAAACACGCATTAGCCAAGACAAAGAATTCTCGTGGTGGATGCAAGATGTGGCCTATTTCAAAACCGAACGTGATAAGAAAAGTATTTCTTTGAACGAACAAGAGCGCATTGCTGAGCGTAATAGTTTGAAAGCGAAACGCGAAGCGCGTGAAAAAGAACGTAAAGTTTTGGGTTTGGCAAGTTTAGGCGATGACGACAACGATGATGGCTTGCAAGCTGGCGAGCGTAAAATTGTTGATCAAGTGGCCGAAGAGAAAAAAGCCAAAGAGCGCCCAGATCCATTGTTAAAAGAATCAGTACAAATATTATCGGATGCTATTGTGTTGCTTGAGGGCAATAAGCCTTTGCTCACTCAGGTGTTTCCAAGCGCAAGCTCTGCAACCGTGTGGACACAATAAAGCAAGATTTGGATAACGCAACGCTTACGCATCTTGTATGCTTTAGCCATGACACAACATACTACTGATGCAAAATTATTAAAAGCACGTGGACTATTAAGTTTACGTGCTTTTTCTTTGGCGGAATTAGCTGCCGAAACTGGGTTGAGTGCGAGTTATCTGCAACGGCAATTCAAGAAAACATTTGGCTTGAGCCCAGCAGAATTCAGTGCTCAGCAAAAATTAGCCAATTTGAAAACAAAGCTACGCAATACCTGCGATGTGACCCAAGCGTGGGTAGATAGCGGTTTTAGTTCGTGTTCGCGTGTGTATGAGCATGGTGCTGCTAAATTGGGCATGCTGCCATTGGCCTATAAAAAAGGCGGGCAGGGCTTGGTTATTCATTGGACCATGTGCGACACAGTGCTTGGGTTAAGTTTGGTGGCGGCCACCGAGCGCGGCGTGTGCGCGGTGATATTGGGGATTGAAAAAGACTTGATGCTAGACGAACTGCACGCAGAGTTTCCCAATGCGCAATTGAATTTTGTGCCCGATGAGCATGATTTTATACGCGACAAAGTTCATGCTGTGGCCAAGGGTTTGCAAGGCCAAACCTCAACAGTTGCTATTGAATTGCTTGGCACTGCATTTCAGCAGAAAGTGTGGCATGCACTAATGAAAATCCCGACTGGGCAAACGCTAAGCTACGCCGAATTAGCCGAGCAATTGGCGATGCCGAAAGCCGCGCGCGCAGTGGCACGTGCCTGTGCCAGTAATAAAGTGGCGGTGCTGGTGCCTTGTCATCGTATTATTCGCGGCGATGGTTCGTTGGGCGGTTATCGTTGGGGTTTGCCTCTCAAAGAAAAAATCTTACAACAAGAGAGCATGCGATAATGACGTATGAATAGTTTGCCAAAACGCAGTCAAATCCTAATCGCCTTATTGGCGGTTTATGTTATCTGGGGCTCTACCTATTTCGCCATTAAGCTGGCCTTGCCCGATTACCCGCCATTTTTACTAACCGGTATTCGTTTGCTGATTGCTGGTGGTGTGATGTTGGCGTTTGTAAGTTATAAGCAATATCCAATGCCAAGCAAATCGCAGTGGCGGCCATTGGTTGTGCTGGCGGCAGTAATGACGGTATTTGCCAGCGCGCTGGTGAACGTGGCTGAGCAAACGGTTTCTTCCGGCGTAGTCGCTATTGGTGTTGCCGCCATGCCACTGTGGGCCGGATTCTTCGCGGCAATGCGAGGCTATCACCCCAGTAAAATTGAATGGAGCGGTTTGCTGCTCGGGTTTCTTGGCGTGCTTTGGCTAAATGTGGGCAGCGAATTACGGATTTCCACCACGGGTTTGTTGTGCGTGTTGGCAGCGCCAATGGCTTGGGCCTGGGGCTCAATGTGGAGCAAAGATCAAGACTTGCCGGACCCAATGGTGTCGTCGGCTTGGCAGATGCTGATTGGTAGCGTGATGTCCTTGGCTATCGGCTTTGCATTAGGCGAGCGCATCAACCACACGCCAAGCATGCAAGGTACGCTGGCGATGTTGTATTTAACCGTGTTCGGCTCGATTGTGGCGTATTCAGCATTTGTCTGGTTAGTCAAGCACGTACGACCAGCACTTGCTACCAGTTATGCGTACGTCAACCCACCCATTGCGCTATTGCTTGGCGTGACCATTCTGCACGAACCGCTGAACTCACATACGCTGGTGGCAATGGTACTCATTTTAATCAGCATCGGTATAGTGACACTAGGCAAGCGCTTGCATACAGACTAAGTTCAATATCAACTTTAAGCCGATTTTGGTTGACATGCAAACTGGAATTAAAATTTGTAGAATGCGTAAGTTGCAATTAGAGGAGGTCATTCTTAGCCATATAAGCATGGAAATCTTTAGCTGGCATGGGTTTGGCATAGTAAAAGCCTTGTGCATAATCGCAACCTAGCGCCGCTAGTCGTTCGTGCTGTAGCTGTGTTTCTACGCCTTCGGCAATCACTTGCATATCTAAGCTGTGCGCTAAACGGATAATAGCGTTGCAGATTGGGTTGTCTTCAGATTCTAAGGTTTGCAGAAACCGGCGATCGATTTTTACAAAATCTAATGGCAAGGTATGTAAGCGCGATAACGATGAATAGCCGGTGCCGAAATCGTCAATCAGAAAGGTTACACCAAGCTTGCGAATGGCTTGTATGGTATCAATCAGGGAGTTTTCGCGAGTTGCAAGGGCGGTTTCGGTAATCTCCAGCATCAAAGCATCTTCCGGCAAGGCATAGGTTTTCAATACCTCGGCAATAAAATCACAGATGAAAGGCTCCATTAAGGTAGTGGCAGAAATATTGACACTCATGCGAATTTTCGGCTGAAGCAATTGCAGTTCTGAAAATAAATGACAAACTCTGCGTATTACGGATTGGTCGAACTTAACAATGCGTTTGCTTTCTTCGGCTATCCCAATAAATACATCCGGGTATATTTCACCCATGTCAGGGTGAAACCAGCGAGACAGTACTTCCACGGCATACAATTTTTCATCATGTTGGCTTACAACCGGCTGAAGCCATATTTCAGAAGACTCCTGAGCAATCATGATGTCTAATTCAGCTTCCAAACGCTTGCGTTCGCTTAATTGCTTGTCAATGTCTTCATGAAATAATCGATAGGCATTTTTACCGGTATTTTTACTAGCATACATGGCAATATCGGCTTTGCGCAGCAGCTCAATCGGTTTGTCAGCGGCCTTCTGCGCACTATCTACAGCAACAATCCCGATGCTTGCGCAGACAGTCAACGTATAGTTTTCCCAAAGCACAGGCAGTGTAATCAGCTCCAATAAATAGCCAGCAAATTGTTCCGGATCGAATACTTGATTTGGTCGTGCGATCAGTGCGAATTCATCGCCACCAATACGAATAGGCAAATCAATATGACTTGCACTATGCGCTAAGCGACCTGCAATGGTTTTAATGACGTGATCGCCTGCTAAGTGGCCATACATATCGTTGATATCTTTGAATGCGTCTAAATCCAACAAATACACATAGAAGGCATTTTGGTTGCCGGAGCGACAATCACTGCAGGCACGTTCGAGCTGTTGTAAGAATAACTTACGATTACCAAGGCCGGTTAGGTGGTCATGAAGTGCGTCGTACTGTAGTTGTGCATGGCTGCCCGCTAAGTTATCCAGCAAATTGTTGACTTCGATGGAGATGCGATCAATATCGCGATTATCAATCAGCGGTAAACGGTTGCTAATTTTTCCATCCAAGCGAATGGCTGAAATGTTTGACACTAATACGGTGATTTTTCGAAGCACCACACGGTCAAATAATAAATAGGCTAATAGCAGTGCCAGCAGAGTCATGCCAACGCTGATCACGGTGATGAAATTTTGCAACAAGATAATTTGCTTTTCCATCGGCCGCGCATTGTCGATACGAAGTTCGGCGATTGGCCGATCATTTGTGTCATAAATAGTACTGCTTGCTATCAAGCGATTATTGATAAAATCAATTTGGTTTTTGTGGCTACTCGGCATATTGGGCATTAATGTAAATTGCTCATTAGTCATACTCTGTAATAGCTTCATACGTGCTGGATTGAGCGTGCTAACAAATACTAATCGGCCACGCGATGGGCCTTGCTCTTCATTGGTTAAAACATTACTACTACCGACAAAATAGGCCTGTTCATTTAGCCAAAGTAAGCTGCCAGCATTACTGGCGATAGGGGTTTTGATTTTGCTTTTTATCATTTCAAGCAATGCTGAAGTATGACTGTCGGCAGCATTGCTCATGCCGCTTGTTGACTGGCTTTCATGCGTGCTGTTTTTGCTTAGTGTCATCGCGGCGCTGCCATCCACGCGTATCAGAAAGACATAATCCACGTTGAGGTTGTCTAGTATTTCTTCGGAATAATTTTCATTAATATAGTTTGGATCTGCGCTTTGCATAAACAGATACGTGGTATCCCACACGGCATAGTAAATAGTACGCTTTCTGATGTCGTCAAATTGAACACTAAAGATTAATTTGATTTGATTAAGTGTGCGCTCGGCATCATTGGTTTCTAAGTTACGCAGGCTATTTTCCATCACAAAACGCGAAATAGCCGTGCCAATAATCATACTGGCAATGAGTATGATGATTACAATTGCGAGTGACTGCCGCCTAAGGCTACCCATGCCATCCTCTGTGTTTCTATCAACGCAGGAAATATGTTTTTTTGTAAGCGTTAGGCTAAATCATAGCACCTAATGCCGTCCTGCATATTTTCTAGTTTGCAGCGCAATTAGCCTCTTAAGGCGGCTGTGACTGGCAAGCGTGCGGCGCGCACAGCAGGCGCTAAGCCGCCTAAAAAGCCTATCGCTAATGCCCAGCTTAGGCCTTTCAATACGAGAGCTGGTGTGACCGCAAAATTAAATGCAACTTGGGTAAAGCCGCCGCCAAGTGTCGATACCGAGTAATCGTTGAACACGAAATACGCAATACCAGCACCTAATATGCCGCCCAGCAAAGATAAGGCCATCGCTTCAGCCATCACCGAAGCCACCACCGGCGTATTGCCAAAGCCAAGTGCGCGCAATGTGCCAATTTCTGCGGTACGCGAAGACACTGCCGAGTACATGGTATTGAGCGCGCCGAATAGCGCACCAAAAGCCATGATGTACGCAACGATATTGGTTAAAAAACCAATCTGGCTGGTAAGGCCTGATGATTGTGAGGAAAAATAATCTTGTTCGGTTTTAACATCAACGGTTAATTGTGGGTCTGCCGTTAAGCGCCGTTTTAAATCGTCAAAGGCTTTGGCATAGTTAAGTTTCACCACCACCGACGACATGCCAGTGCGGCCAAAGGCACTTTGCACGGTATCTAAATCGGCCCATAGTTCAGAGTCGTGTGCATCTTTGCTTTCAAACACGCCGACTACTACCCAATACGAACCACGGAATTTTAGTTTTGAACCAATTTGCAAGCCATCGAATTGTTTATAGGCGCCCATGCCAACCATCAGTTCGCGCAAGCCGGGTTTAAACTTTCGACCTTCAACAATTTTCAGCTCAGGCCGAATATCAAAGCCTTTTGGTTCCACGCCGCGCAAAGATACATTGGCGCCAGCGCTTTGGCCTTTGCGTGGCACTTCGGTAATCACAATCAATTCGCCAGACGCAAACGGTAGTTGGTCGGCATGCCGCGCAATGGCTGGATCTTGTTTAATCAAGGTGCTTGCTGAGCGGTCTAAAAAACTGGCCAATTCGCCATTTGAGCCGCCGCGTAGAATAATGGCGCGGTCTGGGCTGCCGGTGGCGGTTAGGGTCTTATTCAAGCCAGTCGACATCGACAACATTGCCACCAATACACCAACAACGCCAGCGATGCCAATCACTATCACCAAGGACGCACCTAAGCGTTGCGGAATGCTTTTCAGATTCATCAGTACAATTTCATACACTTGTGTGGCTGTGCTCATTTTATCGCCCTGCTAATGCATCAACAATTTTTAAGCGCATTGCGCGCCATGCCGGTGGTAAGCCAACCACAATGGCTAGAAAAATAGTGGTTATCAACGCAAAAATCCAAACACTGCTATCAGCTTCAACCGGATATTCGGCTGGCAAAGAGCCAATTACGAAAGTAGCCAACAGCATGCCAATCAAGGCGCCAATAAAACATAATAAAAACGATTCGGCTAGCACCAAACCAAGCACGGTTTTATCGGTGAAACCCAAACATTTAAGCACCGCTAATTCAGGGATACGTTCGCGCACTGCTTGGCTCATGGTATAGCCGGTTAGTATCAGAATGGTGAAAAACACCGCACCGGAAATAGCATTGACAATAAAACCAATATCGCCCAATTGCTTTAGAAAACCGAGCTGAAATTCTTGCTCGCTTTGGGTTTTGGTTTCATCTGAGGAATTTTCGAATTTTTTATCAATCTCAGCCGCAATGCGTTCGGAATCTAAAGGATTCTTAACTCTCACCACAAACACACCAGCCAAGCCACGCGCGCGTTCCGAACGGCCTTCGTCGAATTGACCATAGTTCAGATACATTAAATTAGCGCGGTCGGTCCAGTCTTGGTCGCGGCCTTCGAAAATGCCCACTAAACGCCACTGCCAAACACGGCTACCATCGCGCTGCGTCCAGATGAATGAGTTCAGCGGAATGATGTCGCCAACTTTCCAACCGAATTTATCGGCTAAGGTTTTTCCAGCAATCGCACCGTCTTGAGTAGAGATAAATGCGCGCTTCTGGTCTTCCGGCAATACCCATTCTGGGTAGGTGTCGAACAAGCGTTGTGGGTTAACGGCAAATTGCGGAAAAAAGTTTTTTGGATCTTGGTATTGACCACCAAAAAATTGTGAATGTGAAACAAATTCAACGCCGGGAATCGATTCAATCTGCGGCATCAAGCGCATTGGCAAGGGTTGCGTGAAACTAATTTTGGCTTGCGTAATCATTCGATTAGCACCCAAAAAATCGGCACCACCGGATAACACCGAATTCACTGCCTGCAATAAGCCAATCAGCAGAAATGCCGCCGCCAAAGACAGCAAAGTGAATAGGGTGCGGGTTTTTTTTCGCATTAATGCGCCCCAAATCAATGGAAAGTATTTACGCATTGCTTAGTGGCTCGCCTCGGTAACTAAGGTGCCTTTGTCTAAATGCACGGTGTGTTTGGCGTATTCGGCAGCTTTCGGGTCGTGTGTCACCATCACAATAGTTTTGCCAAATTCGCGATTTAGCTGCTGTAGCAAGGTCAACACTTCGTCTGCGGTTTTTCGATCAAGATCGCCGGTTGGTTCATCGCAAATCAAAATGCGCGGGTCAGATACCAAGGCGCGAGCGATGGCCACGCGTTGTTGCTGCCCGCCTGATAGTTCATTTGGTTTGTGGCTAGCGCGGTCAGCAATGCCAACTAACTGCAAAGCAATATTGGCGCGATATTTGCGTTCGCTGGCATTCATCTCGGTGAGTAGTAAGGGTAGCTCAACATTTTTTTGTGCGGTTAGCACCGGCATTAAATTATAGCTTTGAAAAATAAAACCGACTGTGTTGGCGCGCCATAAGGCCAGTTCATCACCAGACAAATCATCAATACGCTGGCCATTGATTTTAAGCTCGCCACTGGTTGGTGAATCAATGCCACCAATCAGATTCAGCAAAGTCGTTTTGCCTGAACCCGATGGCCCCATTAACGCCACAAAATCACCTTCGGGAATATCCAAATTAATGCCATGCAACACTTCCAAAACTTGCTTGCCGCGCACATAGGCTTTGGTTAATTGGCGAATTTCCACCAATGGAAACAACGACGCTTTATCGGCTACGCTCATTTTTTCGCGCTCGTTTTAAGGCTAACCTTACTGCCATCTTTTAGATCTTTGCTTGGCGTCACTATAACGGAGTCGCCTTTGCTTAGGCCTTTATCGACGCGCGTTTCGCTGTCGTTGCTTTCTGCCGCATTTATCGCAACACGTTTGGCTTTTTCATCTGCAACGGTAAACACAAATTGCTGCTCGCCTTCTTTAACAATAGCGCCATTGGGAATCCAAAAGCCAGTCAGTGGTTTGCTGTTGTCTTGTGCTTCTAGAAAACTCACACGCACACCCATGTCTGGCACAATTCGGGTGTCTTTGCTATTTAAGGCAACTCGAACTTTTACCGTGGCTTTCGAGCGGTCAGCGGTTGGAATAATGGCAATCACCGCACCAGGAATTTTCCATTCGGGGTAGGCGTTCAACACCGCTTCAATCGGCATATCTGGGGTAACGCGGCCAATATAAGCTTCATTGACATCAACCTGCACTTCCAGCGAATCCATATCCACCAAGGTGCCGATACCAGTACGAATGGAACCGCCGCCTGCGGAGATCGGCGAAATCATTTCACCAGGTTGCGCGGCTTTGGCAATAATCACCCCATCAAACGGTGCGCGAATAATGGTGTTATCCACGCCAAGCGCGCTAACTTGCATTTGTTGCTTAGACACTGCAATGGCTTTTTGCAAAGTCACTAAACGCGCGGCACGGGAATCACGTTCGGCTTTGGCGGCGTCAAGCGCAGCACGCGCAACCAACTGCTTGCTGGCGAGTTCTTTATTGCGGCGATAGTTGCTTTCAGCCAAGCTAAGTTGCGCTTGCGCTTCGGCCAATTGCGATTGGCTGGAGGCCATTTGTGCCTGTGTTAATTGATACTGTGCGTTAGCATCTTGCACATCAAGACGGGCCAATACTTCGCCTTGCTTAACGCGCTGGCCTTCTTCAATAAACACTTCAACCACTTTGCCGGTAACTTTTGATGACACTGTGGCAATGCGCCTAGCAGTAACATAGCCGGAAGCGTCTAACACTGAGGCTGGGCCGCTTTCTGCCGCGGAGCGCGGATTCACGGTTTCAATCTCAATCGGTTTTGAGCGGGCGAAATAACTAATAGCGAGAACCAATACGAGTGCAATACCAAGATACAGCGGCCACCGCCGTTTTTTCTTGGGTGCACGGCCATCACGGTTAATTTTTAATTCGTTGAGCAGTTGGTCAGGGCTATTCATGCAGTTTCCTAAGGCAAAATCAATTCAGTCGATTGTTTCAATCAGGTATTTATTTCACTTAAGTATAGTGTGCTTTCAGCCAAGCAAACGCCGCGCGAAGACCTTGCGCTTCGCCACCAGCGGGTTTGCCGGGGCGTTCGCTGTCGTTCCAGCTATATACGTCTACATGCAGCCAAGCAATCTCAGCAGGCACGAAGCGTTGCAGAAATAATGCCGCCGTCACGCTTCCCGCCATACGGCTAGCGCCCGAGTTGGCAAGATCAGCAATGTTTGATTTTAGATACGATAAATACGGCTGCCAGAGCGGCATGCGCCATAATGGATCGTGTTGGCTTTGCGCCGCTGCCAGATATTCCAGCGCCATATCTTCGCGGTTGCAAAACAGCGCCGGTAAATCGGGGCCAAGCGCAACGCGCGCTGCGCCGGTCAGTGTAGCGTAATCCAAAATCGCATCCGGTTTTAGTTCACTAGCCAATGTTAATGCGTCGGCTAACACCAAGCGACCTTCGGCATCGGTGTTGTCGATTTCAACGCTCAGGCCTTGCCGAGTGGTGATCACATCACCCGGCCGAAAAGCATTGCCGGCAATAGAATTTTCTACCGCTGCAATTAACAGCGTAAGTCGAATAGGCAATTGCTGGCTCATCACCAAGCGCGCCAAGGCAATAGCGTGCGCAGCGCCGCCCATGTCTTTTTTCATGTTGCGCATGCCGTCAGCGGTTTTAATGTCTAAACCGCCAGTATCAAAACAAACGCCTTTGCCACACACAACTACGTGCGGATGGTTTGCATCACCCCAATCAAGACGCAGCAAGCGTGGCTCTCGGTGCGAGGCACGACCAACCGCATGAATGGTTGGGAAATTCTGCGCCAGTAAATCATCGCCTTTAATGCAGTTGAATTGTGCGCTAAATTCTTGGCAGGTATTGCGCACGCAGTGCTCAAGCTCACTAGGCCCCATATGCTCGGCCGGTGTATTGATTAAATCGCGCACCAGCAAGGACTCACGCAACAGCGCTTCGGCCTCAATGCTGTGTTGCTCTGAAAATAGCAGCGAGCTTTCGCTCGTGCTGAGGTATTTTTCAAAACGGTATGCGCCTAAGCCCCAGCCTAAAAAGAAATTGTCGGCGCTTAAATTTGCCAATGAACTTGGGCAGCGGTGATAGCTGTGTTTTGGTAATAATTTTGGCAAGTGTGCAATCGCATATGGTTCATCGCTTTCGCCAATAATCGCCAATACGCTTTGCCATTGGCCTTGCTGATCTGGCAACAAGATAAAATGTTGTCGGCTGGCGTTGAATTGCTGGGTGTTTAGAAAGGTTTGCAGAAAGTCTGATTGTTGCGTTAACCACACAGCGTATTGGCTTACTTGCAGCACAATGATGGCTTTTGATCTTTCACTTAATTGCGGAGCCATGCCGCGCAGTGCTTTGCTCATGGTTGGGCTCTGGCAAGTAGGTGTGTTAATTCGCTTAGCGTGGTTATTGTGTGCTGAGCGGGCAAAATGTCGCTTGGCCATTGGGCGTGTGTGCGGTTTATCCACGCCGATTGAAAGCCGGCATTGTGCGCGCCTTGCACATCCAACCACGGATCATCGCCAACATGCAAAATATTCTCAGGTGCAATGCCAAGTGCTTGGCTTGTAGCCATAAAAATAGGAACATCAGGCTTAGCGCTACCAACGGTTTTTGCTGAGATGCAGCCAACAAAAAAATGCCCGATGCCGGTGCGTTGCAAATCGGCATTGCCATTGGTTAATGCAATAATCGGCAGCATGGAAGCCAGTTGCGTTAAGGCCGGCAAACAATCTTCATACAATGAAACTTGATTACGTGCGGCAAAGAATGCTTCAAAGGCGGGCTCTACTAATGCATCGGATTCGCCACTTAAACGGAACGCATGCTGAAGTGATATTTTTCGTTGCGCGGTAAAATCGTGGGCTAATTCTGGGTGCGCTTGTGCCACTTGCTCGCGCAGATGGCGCATGGCGGGCAATGGAAATTGCGCAGCGGTTTTGGGCGCATTAGCCAACAGAAAATCCTGCAGGCATTGTTCGGCGCGCTCAATAATCGGCCAAATTGGCCATAAGGTATCGTCTAAATCAAGGCTTAAGGCCATCACGGTTTGCATTTACATAGAATACCGTGAACTCTGTGTGTGCCGTGTGTTTTTAACGCATTTGCAGATAACCTGCTTGGCGGCCGCGTGCTAAGCCTAGTTCAAGGCGTTCGGTTTTCTGCGACATTGCAGCCCGCAAACTATTCAAGTCGTTTACTGCTTGCCGGTTTAGCACAGCAATGCGATCACCCACTTCCAAACCATTGCGCGCCGCGCGGCTATTGGCCGCCACTTTGCTAATAATCACACCGCGAAGCCCGGATTGTTTATAGCGTTCGGGTATATCAATCAACACAGCGCCGGCTAGGCGTGCGTCAAGTTGCCCAGCATCCAGCTCTTTGGGCTCGGCTCGTAATTGCGCTGAAACGCTAATGCGCTGCGGGCCGCGCACAATGTCTAAACGCACTGGCGCGCCAAGTGGCAGTAAGCCCTCAAGGTTGCTCAATGCATCTGCGCTATCAATACGTTGTTTGTTGGCAGCAACAATCACATCGCCGGGTTTGATACCAGCCGCTTCAGCAGGGCTGCCACGGTATACCCGAGACACCATTGCGCCTTTGGTGTACGGAGCTGCTTGTGCTTGCGCGGTTTCTGCATCAAGACCCAAGGAGCCGCGACGCACTTCGCCATAGGCCATCAATTGCCGCATGATTTCCTTAGCAAGATTAGACGGAATGGCAAAGCCTAGGCCGATATTGCCGGCTGCGCTGCCACGCGGATTAAAACTGGCGACATTAATGCCAACCAGCTCGCCATTAAGATTGACTAAGGCGCCACCAGAGTTGCCAGGGTTAATCGAGGCATCGGTTTGAATGAAGTTTTGGTAGCCTAGGCCCTGCAAGCCACTGCGGCCAACCGCCGAGACAATACCAGAGGTGACCGTTTGGCCCAAGCCAAATGGGTTGCCGACCGCCACTACATAATCGCCAACCCGCAGTTTTGAGGAATCGGCCACGGGCAGTGCTTGCAAGTCTTTGGCAGAAATGCGAATCACTGCAATATCAGTGTCAGGGTCAGAGCCCACCGGCTGCGCCTCAAAGGTGCGGCCATCGGATAAGCCCACCGACACTTCATCGGCACCTTCTACCACATGATTATTGGTTAGAATCAGGCCGCGCGCAGCATCAATGATGACCCCTGAACCCAGGGATTGTGAAATATGCTTGGCCGGTTCACGAATGCCGCGGTAATACTCTTCCACGGTTAGCCGGTTGGAGCGTACGGTTTGTTTGGTGTAAATATTAACCACCGCTGGGGTGACTCTGCTCAACATGGGCGCAAGGGTAGGCAGACCATTGTTATCGGTTGGGGTGAGTGCCTGTGCGGGCGGAAGTATCCAATCACCGAGCGGCTCAGCGGGCTTGTTGGTATCTGGACTATTTATCTGTTGCGTAAAGTAAAAGCCTGCGGCAATGGCGCCGGTTGCGGTGAATAAGCCAGCTAAGGCAAGTGATCGTATGGACAGTGACATAAGCATTCTCTACCGAGTGTTGGTTAAAAGTATAGCAAAGCCAAAATAAATTCCCCTTTTAGGCTAAGCGCAGGGTCAATAAAGCCAGTGTAAACACCTGTAAATTAAGCTGATATGAACAGCTATTGGCATGTTAATTTTTGGTTGACAGTCGGTTTTTTCATAGGTAATGTACACAGGGTAAACACAACATCTTGTGTTTTTTTCACCATAAACCCCAAGATGTAGTGTGGGGGTCAAAAAAATAGAATTATAGATAGAGTATTAGGGAGATAAGTTGTTTATGAGTACACCCCGTTTGGAAGCCGTGCCAGCCATTGGCCAAAATCCACAGCAAGACGCTTTGCCATTGCAGCCTGCGTCCTTGGATATTTGGGATAAAAAATACCGTTTGAAAGCAAAAAACGGTGCGGCGGTTGATCAAAACATCGATGACACCTATCGGCGCGTGGCTAAAGCCTTGTCGGATGCTGAGCCGAATGCCGAAAAACAGGCGTATTGGCATGAGCGGTTTTTGTGGGCGTTGCGCCGTGGCGCGATTCCTGCCGGCCGGATTACCTCTAACGCCGGGGCATTGGCGCACAAACCAGCCACCAGCACCATCAATTGCACGGTGTCGGGCAGCATTACTGACTCCATGGACGGCATTTTAGATAAAGTCCACGAAGCTGGCCTAACCCTTAAAGCCGGTTGCGGTATTGGCTACGAATTCTCCACCTTGCGCCCGCGTGGTGCGTTTGTGGCCGGTGCCGGGGCGCACACCTCTGGTCCGTTAAGCTTTATGGATATCTACGACAAAATGTGCTTCACGGTGTCTTCAGCCGGTGGCCGCAGAGGTGCGCAAATGGGTACCTTTGATGTCTCGCATCCAGACGTAAAAGAATTTATCGGTGCAAAGCGTGAAGACGGCCGTTTGCGGCAGTTCAACTTGTCCTTATTAATCACTGACGGCTTTATGGACGCAGTGGCCAAAGATGCCGATTGGCCGTTGGTTTTTCCAATCAGCCAAAAAGAGCAGGGCGATATTAATCTTGACGATGCCAAGCTGGTTATTTGGCGCGATTGGCCACTGAGCGAAGGCTACGTGACCCGCGATGACGGCATGGTGGCCTGCAAAATTTATGGCCAAATTCGTGCCCAGCAATTATGGAATCGGATCATGGCCTCAACCTATGATTTTGCCGAACCAGGCTTCATCTTAATTGACCGCGTTAATGAAATGAACAACAACTGGTGGTGTGAAAACATCCGCGCTACTAACCCATGCGGCGAACAACCCTTGCCACCGTATGGCGCGTGCTTGCTCGGTTCAGTGAACCTAACTTTATTTGTGCGTAACCCATTCACCGACCAAGCGGTGTTTGATTGGGAAGAATACAAAGAAGTGGTGCGTGTGTTCACCCGCATGCTCGACAACGTAGTGGAAGTGAATGGCTTGCCGCTGGAACAACAACGTAAAGAAATTATCCGCAAGCGCCGGCACGGCATGGGTTTTCTAGGCTTAGGCAGCACCTTAACCATGCTGCAAATGAAGTACGGTTCGAAGCCAAGCTTAGAATTTACCGAAGCGATTTCGCGTGAAATGGCCATTGCCGGCTGGGAAGAAGGCTTGGCCTTAGCCAAAGAAAAAGGCCCAGCGCCGATTATGGACGAAGACTTCACCGTGACCGCCGCCATGCTGCGCCAACGCCCTGAAATGGCGACTGATGGCTACGCCATTGGCCAACCTATTAAAGGCCGTATATTGCATGCCAAATATTCGCGCTATATGCAGCGTGTGGCGGAAGTGGCGCCGGAATTAGTGGCGGCGATGGCCGAAAGCGGCACACGCTTTACCCACCACAGCTCGATTGCACCAACTGGCACCATTTCTTTGTCGCTCGCTAACAATGCCTCGAACGGCATTGAGCCAAGTTTTGCACATCACTACAGCCGCAATGTGATTCGCGAAGGCAAGAAAAGCAAGGAAAAAGTGGAAGTATACAGCTACGAATTATTGGCCTACCGCAGTTTGATCAACGATAAAGCCATGCCGTACAGCGCAGATCCAGAAGCAATGTTGCCTGCGTATTTTGTGGCCGCCGACGACATCTCGCCGAAAGAGCATGTCGATATTCAAGCTGCTTCGCAGAAATGGATTGATTCCTCCATTTCAAAAACGGCTAACGTGCCCACCAACTACCCGTACGACGACTTCAAAGACATTTACACCTACGCGCATCAGCAAGGGTTGAAAGGTTGCACCACCTTCCGTTTTAATCCGGCGGCTTTCCAAGGCGTGTTGGTGAAAGAATCCGATTTGGAAAATACCTTGTATCGATTTGAAATGGAAGACGGTTCTGTGGTAGAAGTAAAGGGCAATGAAGAAATTGAATACGATGGCGAAATGCATACCGCAGCCAATTTGTTCGATGCGTTGAAAGAAGGGTATTACGGTAAGTTTTAATTTTTCTCAACCCACACACTATAGGTGAACTATGAGTACGAAGAAATCGACAAGCGCTATGCAAGGCGCTGTGAAAAAAGTACAGGATGAAGCCATGAAAGTGGGCGCCGCTATTTCCAAGAAAGCTGCGCCAATGATTAAACGCGTTAAACAAGAAGTGGCCAAAGCCGAGAAATCCAATGCCGCTAAATCGGTGAAGAAAGCCATTGGTCAAGCCGAACGTTCTGATGCCGCTAAAGCGGTGAAGAAAGCCATTAATTCGGTGAAAGCTAAATTAGCAAAAGCGGTGCCTGCCAAAAAAGCACCGGCTAAGAAAGCTGCTGTAAAAAAAGCACCGGCTAAGAAAGCGGCAGTGAAAAAAGCGGCGAAAAAGAAATAATCCCGCTGCGTTAAGCAATCCAGCCAAGCCCTCTTCATCTATTGAAGAGGGACTGGTGAATATCCGTAAAGGCATTACACCAAATACAGCGTCAGGAGCTCAGGCAACAATGGCTATAAAGATTACAAAAAAAATTAAATCCTACAGCGTGCAAACGACCGAAGAAAAAGCTGTTGCCGATGCGGTAAGCGCCGCTGCTGTGCAATTGGCCGCTTTTCCTGTGGCTGAAATCATTCAGATGCACGAAAAAGTTGAGCGCCCGGAAGCGTTGGTTGGCTCAACCTACAAAATTAAATCGCCGTTGGTGGAACACGCGATGTACGTGACCATCAACGACATCGTGCTGAACCCCGGCACCGACTACGAATTGCGTCGTCCGTTCGAAGTGTTCATCAACTCCAAGAACATGGACCACTTCCAGTGGGTGGTTGCCATTACCCGCATCATGAGCGCGGTATTCCGCAAGGGTGGCGATGTCACCTTCTTGGTGGAAGAAATGAAAGCGGTTTTTGACCCGCGCGGCGGCTACTTCAAAGCCGGCGGCGTGTATATGCCATCCATCGTGGCCGAAATTGGCTCGGTGGTGGAAGAACACTTGAAATCGATTGGCATGATCATCGATCCGGAACTGAGCGACGCGCAACGGCAGATGATTGCCGACAAGCGCACGGCTTATGAGAACCGTACCAAAAAAAAGTCTCCTGAGGGCGACCTCGCTGTGGATGCTGGGCGCGCAAGCGCCGACGAGGCAGCATCGGAATCCAGCGAGGGCGCCACTTTCCCACCAACTGCAAGCATGTGCTACAAGTGCAACAACAAAGCGCTAGTGCTGATGGATGGATGCCAGACGTGTTTGAATTGTGGGTATAGTAAGTGCGGGTGAGCAATAAATTTTAGTTTTGGTTGTAGACCGGCGGTGCTGGAAAACAACAAGGCCTTGTTAGCGCAAGGCCGGGGTAGCTCGCTAAGTTGCCCAAGGGTGCAAAGCGTGAGTAACTTCGATGCAACCAACCGCCCGTAAGGATACCGGTTAGGTCAAGCCTCTCGGTGTCTCATGTTAGCGTCCGTATCTTGAGAAAGATTTCTAGAGTCAATTTCGAGCGCGCTAGCAACGGCGCGAAATAAAATGCAGGCATATTAATTACATGCTTGAGCGCTCGGGCGTGCCATAGGAGAAATCCAATGATCACAATCGACATAAAGGTAAAAGCGGACATTGCTGCGTTGGCAAAAGCTATTGTATTGATCGTTCTGCTTATACTTAAATAAACGAAGCAGGGTCGTAAGACCCTGCTTTTTTTATTGAGTGTGTTCGCTTTGATGAAATGAAACGATGGAGTTCCGTGAATAAATCTAAACGTATGCTGTATTAGTCTATTTTGTTAAATTTAGTTCAAACGGGTGCTCGTGGGCACCAAAATTAATTGGACAATCCTACTCTGGCTATTAATTAGATAAATTTGAAATTAGTGTTAGTCTAATTAAAAATATTCTTTGGGATGAATTATGAATCAACGATTGCTTGGATTTTTAGTAATCTGTTTATTAGTTGCATCTACTTCTTGTTTTGGGAAGATTGTTGCGCAATGTAATAATCCTAAAGGCTTTGGATATTATCCATACATGGGCTTAGTGCCTGAAAAAAGTGAGGATGGAATTCATGCCGGCTGGAATGAAGATACAATCTCTGATGGAATATTTCAGTTAAATATGATTGATGAGAAGAATTTTGATATTCTCTTTGTAGATGCAACGAAGCAAATTGTTTCATCGGTGGCTGATGGTGGGGTTGTAATCAAAAATAGTAGCGGTGAAGACTCCGCTACTTTTTTGGTGATATATCCAATGAAAACAATCGAAATTTACACGTTCGTAAAAAATAAAAATGGTAAGTTTGAATATATGCATGTAACTAGCCGTTCTGGTGATGAGGTTCCAATCATCAAGACATCGTTAATGCGCGGTGATTGCCAAACGATAGATTTTAGCGAAATAAAGTAAGGTTATTTAGTGCTTGTATTAATCGATGAAAGTGGCGACCCTGGTTTTCGAATAGCTCGCGGGTCTAGTTCGCATTTCGTTATTGTAATGATTATTTTTGATGATTATCTGATGGCCGAAAAAACAAGCTTAGCCATCTCTGTGGCCCAACAGCGACTACGCGTAAAGCCCGAGTTTAAATTTACCAAATCGCGCGATATTGTGAAAGACGAATTCTTTAATGCAGTTGTTGGCTTTGAATTCAAGGTGCGCGCGTTGGTTGTTGATAAGAATGTTTTATATAGCGAACATCTTAGGGAGAACTCGGAACGGTTCTATAATTTCTTTGTTCAAAGCCTGTTGAAATACGACAGCGGCCTGTTACAAAAGGCGCATATCAAAATTGATGGCAGTGGCGATAAAGAGTTTAAAAGAGAGCTCAATTCATATCTCAGAAAAAATCTTGCACTTGGTCAAATGTGTAAAATCACATTCAAAGACTCAAAGTCAGATAATCTAATTCAGTTGGCTGATATGTGCGCAGGTGCTATTCACCGTGCATATAGAAGTGATGAGAAACAGGATGTTCGTTGGCTAGAAATGCTTAAGAGATCGCATCGTATTGATAACATTTGGCCATTCAGATAAATTAAAAAAACAAAAGGAGCAATTGCTTGCTCCTTTTATTCGCACCCAAGTCCTAGCTAAACGATTTGTCTAGCAAGCACACCCTACGGAGACGATTCGGCTCATGGGGGCTCGGTATAAGCATACTTACATCTTTTTCGCAGATTCGCAATACCTGTATGTAATTATATGTAAATGGCTTTATGTGCGGTTTATATTTAACTCACTGTAAAGCAATGTATTTTTACAATTACTACGCCTAATAACCCCCAGCATTCGACATTCCCGCCATTCAAGCATACCCTTATCAAAACACGGAGGACTTATGCGCACACCACACAAACTTTTGCTTCTGGCCGGGTTGCTGCTTTCGGGCCTACAGCCGGCATTCGCATCTAGCGAGAAAGACATTGCCAAGGCGTTGGCTAACCCTGAGCGCAGCGCTTTAGATCGCGAACGTGATGCGCGCGATAAGCCACAGCAGGTGCTGGAATTGGCCGGTTTCAAGAAAGGCATGGTGATTGCCGATGTATTCGGTGGTGGTGGTTATTACAGCGAAATATTGTCTTCTGTGGTGGGCAAGAAAGGCAAAGTGCTGCTGATTAACAATCCGCAATATGATGCCTTTACCAAAAAATTCGTGACAGCGCGCTTGGCCGATAATCGCTTGCCAAACGTGCAATACAGCGTGGTGCCGAACGATAATTTGGGTTTAACGGCGAATAGCTTAGATGGTGCACTGATTATTATGTCGTACCACGATTTGTTTTACGACGACCCCGAGGGCTGGCCAAAAATTGATAACGTGGCGTTCATTGATCAAATTGTGGGGGCGCTAAAGCCGGCTAGCCGATTTTTGATTGTGGATCATTCGGCCAAAACCGATAGTGGTATTACCGATAGCAAAGACTTGCATCGCATTGACGAACAATACGCCATTGCTGAATTAAAAGCGCGCGGCTTGCAATGGGTGGGTGCGATTGATGTATTGCGTAATAAAGATGATGAGCGTAGCTTGAGCGTGTTCAACCCTACCATTAAAGGCAAGACCGATCGCTTTGTGCATGTGTACCAAAAACCTGAAAAATAAGCCCGATTACGCGTTAGCAAGCACCGGGCGTTTATTCGGAAACGCATAGCGCCCAATGCGATACAGCACGCCAAAATATTGTTTCCAGAAGCCGCCGGTGTTGTAGTGCACGCCGTATTTTTCGCAGATGGCTTGCACCTGCGGAGCAATTTCAGTGTAGCGACGCGCTGGCATATCGGGAAATAAATGATGCTCAATCTGATGGCTTAAGTGGCCAGTCATGATGTGGAACCAACGGCCGCCTTCCAAATTACTGGAGCCTTGAATTTGGCGTAAATACCATAAGCCGCGGCATTCATTACGCGCTTCCTCGCGAGTGAATGCGTGCGCATGGGTGGTGAAATGGCCGCAGAAAATAATGGCATTAGTCCACACATTACGAATGCCGTTGGCAATCAGGTTGCCCAACAACACGCGCGGCCATTGCCAGAATGCTAGCAGTGGAAACAACACATAATCTTTAACCAACTGCGAACTGGCTTTCTTGATAAACGGTTTGGCTGATTCTTTCAATTGCGCCCATTTCATTCGGCCTTTAAATAATCGGCCGAGTTTTAAATCTTGGATGGCAATACCCCATTGAAAATGGGTGGCCAACACCAAATAGCTAAACGGTTGAATTAAGTTGGCTGGCTGCCATTTTTGTTTCGGGGTCAGGCGAAACATATCGTAGCCGTAGTCGTTATCTAAGCCTAAAATATTGGTGTAGTTGTGATGCTCAATATTATGTGTTTTACGCCAGTCTGAGGGCGCGCAGACCATATCCCACGAGTAGGTTTTGGAATTGAATTCAGGATCATTCATAAAGTCGTATTGGCCATGTAAAACATTGTGGCCAATCTCCATATTCTCTAAAATTTTCGCGTGCGCGAGTGCTATGATGCCAGCCACCCAGCTGATTGGGCCAATGCCAAACATCAACAAACTGCGGCCGGTAATCGCGCTGAATTGTGTAACACGGCGCACTCTGCGAATATATTTCGCATCCGCCTCGCCCACGTCTTGCATGGTTTTTTGGCGCACAAGATCAAGCTCGGCTTGGAAATCGGCGAGTTGTTGACCTTCTAATCGAATTTTCTTCATCATAAAATTAATGCTCTAGTTGAAGGTTGCTAAGCGGAGTAGAAACACACAGTTGAATCCATTCTTCATCGTTGCTAGATGCAATTTGGGTGAGTTGATTCATCACCACACCACTGATTTTTTTGCATTGGCAGCTCATGCAAATGCCGCGTCGGCAGCCATGAGTCGGTTTCAGGCCGGCCGATTCGGCCGCTTCCAGCAAACTTTGGCCGTTCTTAGCATCAAAACTGGCCTGAGCATCGGCATTGAATATGGTGAATTGTTCGGCGTTTGGGTCGGCATTAAAACTTAGTTGCCCAAAGTATTCCTGCTCAAGCTGATTGCTCAAGCCATTTTTTTCGAAATAGCTTTGAATCATCGCCATAAACGGCGCTGGGCCGCATAAGTAAGTTTTTCTATCTGCAATATCCGGAACCAAATCAATCAGTTGTTTAATGCTGATGCGTCCTTGCTCGGCGCTGAAATGGGTATGCACTTGCAGCTCAGGCCATGAGTGAACAAGTGTTTGCAATTCTTTAGCTAAAATAAACTGCTCAGCCGATTGACAACTGTGTATCAAAACGACTTTTGGTTTGTCGGTTAATTGAGACCAACTGTGCAATAAAGACAGCATAGGGGTAATACCACTGCCCGCTGAAATCAATAAAACTGGCCGTTCAATCGGGCCGCTAGCAAAGCTGCCGCTGGCCTGGCTAATGCGCACAATCTGGCCGTGCTTAAGCTGGCTAGCTGCTTTCGAGACAGTTCCGTTTGGATTAATTTTAATGCTCACGCGTAGCTCGCCATTGCTTTTAACTGCGCTGGAAAGGCTGAAGTAGCGGGCTTTACGCACACCATCAAGCTCCAACTGCAAGGCGATGTGCTGGCCTGGTGTGAAGCCGTTGAATAAATGATTCGGCTTTAGATACAAGCTGAATACATCATTGCATTCCCACTCTATGCGTAGCACCTTGGCGCGAATTTCGGTGAGCGACCACAGTGGCTTAATGGTTTGCACCACACGATTCCAAGCGTGTGCATCATTCAACGGCTTGAGCCAAGAAATGTTCCAAAATGCGCTTAAAGGGTTTGAGTGCATGGCCACGCCAATGAATTAAAGTAAACATATGTTCACTCAAATAATTTGCAATGTCAAACAGTGATTGCGCAAATATACCGAGTGTTTATACTTAATTCATCTAATCATGGCGTTGCTCTTGTCTATCCCGTTTTCTATCAATCCTGCCGCTCCGCCCATACGTCGCGATGTTCGTAAGCTACAAACACGCCAGCAACTCATGCAGGCGGCGCTAAATTTGGTCAGTACTGGCCGTGGTTTCACGTCTTTGAGCTTACGCGAAGTAACCCGCGAGATTGGCGTGGTTCCTGCATCATTTTATAGACATTTCAAGGACATGGACGAGCTTGGTTTGGCTTTGGTGGAGCAGGGCGGAGTCACTTTACGGCGCATCTTGCGCGAAGCACGGCGCGGCGGCTTTCCGCCTAAAGATATGCTGCGTAATTCGGTGCTTATTTACAAGCGCTATCTTGAGCAAAATAAACTGGAATTTGCGTTTATTGTCGGTGAGCGTAGTGGCGGTTCACCGGTGATTCGAAAGGCGATTCGACGCGAAGAAGAGCATTTCATCCATGAAATGGCCCAAGATTTACGCGATTTAGGCACCGTGCCGGGCCTATCAAGCCAAACCTTAGAGCTAATTTGCAGCTTAGTGGTAAGCACCATGCTCAATGCCGCCAACGATATTATGGATTTGCCGGCTGACCAAAAACAAAGCGAAAAAGAGTTGGTTGAGCATTTTGTTTTACAATTACGGCTGATTTTCCTAGGTGCGCGTTTGTGGCGCGAACCCTAATCGATTGAGCTAAAGGAGCGGAATGTGCTGAAATTGGTGGGTTTTGATGCCGATGATACGCTGTGGCATAGCGAGGGGTTTTTTCGCACCGTGCACGATGAATTCGAACGCATCCTTGGCAAATACTTGGATTTAAGCAATGCCAATGTGCACGATGGCTTGCTGGAAGTTGAGCGCCGCAATATTAAATTATTTGGTTATGGTGCCAAAGGCATGACGCTTTCCATGCTTGAAACCGCGATTGCACTAACCCAAGAAAAAATCAGTGCCAAACATCTGCACGATATCATCAATCTTGGCAAGGAAGTCTTGATGCATCCGGTGCAGTTGATTGATGGCATCGAGAAAGCGGTAGCGGAAGTGGCCAAGGAATATCAAATCGTGCTGATTACCAAAGGCGATTTATTTCATCAAGAAAGTAAAGTGGCGAAGTCGGGTTTATCGGAATTATTTGGCCGCATTGAAATTGTTTCCGAAAAAGATCCGTCCACCTATCAGCGGGTATTGTCTGAATTTGGATTAAGCGCGCAGCAATTTTTAATGGTCGGCAATTCCCTGCGTTCGGATATTGCGCCAGTGTTGAAAATTGGCGGCTATGCCGTGCATATTCCGTATCCGATAACTTGGGCATTGGAAATGGACGACACGTTTGTGGCCGATGATAATAAGATGTGCAGCGTGGAAAGTGCCGCACAAATTCCCGCCGCAGTGCAACAACTTGCCCTGAAAGCCGCGCGCCTGCATTAACTCTATGCGTTTTATTGCCCCAGCCCGCGCCGATTTGGATGACTCAGTATTTCAACATCCGGTATTTTTACATCTTAGCAATGTACATTTGCAACTCTGCCAAACAGCGCAATGGCCAGAAGTACATGGTTTAAACAGTCTTTGGCCATCGCCCGAATATCCAGCCAATGCAGTGTACCAATTTGTTACACAAGAAATGCTCAATGATGATTTGCATTACGAGCAGCGCATTGCAGAGCATGGCGCAATTTCAACGCGCAGTGAAAATTGGCACGATTTATTCAACGCCTTTATTTGGTTGCGTTTTCCGACTATTAAGGCTGCTTTAAATGCTCGGCAATGCCAAGATATTGCGCGCGTGGGTGTTAAGCAACGCACCCGAAGCCAATGCGCGCTAACCCATTTTGATGAAGCCGGCGCTGTAATACGTTTATCCGATAGCGCGTTACTTGCGCATTGGGATGCGCATGATTGGCCGGCATTTTTTGCTGCTTGGCAACCTGCCTATGAAGCGGGAACTGCGCAGTTGTGGTTATTTGGCCATTCCATTTTCGAGCACGCACTAAACCCCGATATTGCTTTGGTGGCGAAAGCCTTGGTGTTCATTCACCCAGAATCACTGAGCGATGCGGCGATGGATTCCTACTTGGCAGAGCGCATTAAGCATCAGCAGTTTTTGATGGATCCGCAGGAACTTAGGCCTATTCCTTTATCGGGCATTGCACACTGGCATGCTTTGTATGGGCAATCGGATTTTTATCAAGCGGTGCCTTGTTTTAGGCCCAAACGTCCCGGCAAACTGTACCCAGAGCCACTGCATTTGCAGTAATCGCTTGTTGTTACGGCAAACGCTCACGTAAAATGAGCCATGCGCTTGCCGAATCCACTTTTGCCATTGCTACTATTGATTTCTGCAAACCATGCGGAAGCTGCTGAATTGCTGCCAGCCAAAATAAATGGTCTAGATGAAGCGCTAACTCTGTATGTGCAATCAGCCATTGATTTGCCGGAAACCAGAGGCAAAGGCATTAGCATTTCGGAAGGCCGTTTAAGCTATTACCTCAGCAATATTAATACACTGGTTGAAAACACCTTAGAGCCTTTGGGCTATTACCACGTCACGGTTAGCAACCGGGTTGAGCGCCAGCAACAGCAAGTGCAGATAATCATTGATGTGCAGTTGGGCGAGCCGGTTAAAGTCACCAATAGTGCCATTAGCGTATTGGGCGGTGCAAGCAAAGATCGCTTTATCGGGTTTTGGCTGGAAGGTTTTGAACCAGCCAAGGGCGATGTGTTTAATCATGGCGAATACGAAGTCAATAAAGCCAGTATCACTCAGGCCTTGCTCGACCGCGGTTATTTTGATCAACGCAATCCCGTTCATCTTGTGCAAGTAACCCGCGCAACTAATAGCGCAAATATTGAATTGGTGTGGGACAGTGGCCAGCGTTACCGTTACGGGGCTGTGCGTTTTGAAGGCCATCAATTTGAGCCTGGCTTGCTCGAGAAATTGGTGAATTTTGAACAAGGCAAGCCGTATTCGCAGCCACAGATAAATCGCCTGCAAGAATCGCTCAGTAAACTCAATTATTTTAGTTCAATTAATATTGTTCCAGATTTAGACAATAAAGCCGATGGCGTGGTGCCAATCCTCGTGAATCTTACCCAAGGCAAACGTAGTAACTACAATGCCAGTGGCCGGTACGGTACAGAAACGGGTTTGGGTGTTGAGTTTGGTTTAGAGCGCCGTTGGCTGAATCGCCGTGGCCATAAAATGAACTACGACATTGCTTGGGCACAAAATGAACAATCATTTGCCACTGTGTATCGAATCCCTGCATTCGCTTGGCTGGATGGTTGGTATGGCTTTGGTTTGCAGGCGCGCAATGAACAATATTTAAACTCACCCAGCCGCTATGTTGAAGCATTCGCCAATCGCAGTGGTGAGTTACGCAATTGGAGTTTATTAGCCAGTGTCAATGTTCGGCGTGAACGCTTTGATCAATTCATTCCTAATAATGATGATCAGGCACTGCCAATTGATTTATACACATCCACTGCGTATGCAGAATTTAATGCCATTACCCGAAGCAATACTGAGATCAATTATCCAACCGAAGGCAGTGCTTGGTATTATCAAGCGCGTGCAGGCTATGAATTTGAAGCGAGTAAGGCGCCATTTGTTCAAGCCTATGTAAAGAATAAGCGTGTTTACAGCTTGAACGATAAAAGTCGACTGTTATTGCGCTCGGAGTTAGGAGCCATCGCAAGCAATGACTTCAATTTATTTCCACCTTCATTGCGTTTTTACGCGGGTGGCGATCAAAGCCTTAGAGGTTATAGTTTTAAAGAAATTGGTGATTATGTGGATGGACTGAATTTAGGCGGCCGTTACCTAGCCATTGCCAGTGTTGAATACGAATATCGCATTTTACCGGAATGGGCTATTGCCGGATTTATTGATGCCGGTGATGCCTTTGATGTCAATCCCAATGTAAATATTGGTGCTGGTATGGGCGCGCGCTGGCGCTCACCGATTGGCCCAGTGCGTATTGATGTAGCGTATGGCTTTAATGGTCCAGAGCCTGGCTTTGCTCTACATTTCACCATCGGTTCGGATTTATAAGATGAGTAAAAAAGCCCTCATCGGAATCTTACTCATCGTATTACTTGCGCTACTTACCGGCTTTGGCTATTGGCTGACACATAGCAATGGCGGCCGCGATTTTGTCTTGAAACAAGCACAAGTGGCTTTGCCAGAAGGTTCGAGTTTGCAATGGAAAACAGTGCGTGGACAATTGGCCACTGGCCTGCAGTTCGAGAAACTGGTGTATGCCGATGCCACGCAACGTTTTGTGGCCGGCAATCTCAATTTCAACATCAAATTAACGCCGCTGATATTCCGTAAAATTCACAGCGATTTTGTGAATGCAAAACATGTTCGTATTTATCTACCGATAGACGAAACGCCATTCGAATTTCCACGCTGGCCAGAAAGCTTACCGGCTTTAGATGTGCCAGTTAGCGTGATGCTAAAAAAACTACATGTTGAAGATGTACAGTTTTTCAAAGAAAAGCGTTTGGTGTATGCCTTAAACACCCTTGATGGCGGTGTGCAGCTAAAGCCGGGCTCGCTGCAGCTCAATCAAATCAAGGCGCAATCAGCCGACGGCACGATTCGTTTAAGAGGCTATTACCAGCCCAATCAACGTTTCGCAACAAAACTAACAGGTGACGTACGCTTGAATGGTGTGGGCGCCGCCAAGCCGCAAAGCTTGCGCTTTAGCGCCGATGGCAATGCCAAGCGTTTTTTACTTGATGTGCAGGGCGCAATGCCTGAGCCCATCAGCGTTCGTTGGCAATTACAAGATAAAGACAATAAACCGTTCTGGTTCTTGAGTGCCAGCACTGAGCGTTTTGAGCCACGCTTGCTGGGTTTAATTGATGAACATGTGTATCGCATACAGTTGGCTGCGTCTGGCAATGATGCAAGCGCACAACTGGCCGGCGAACTGAGCCGTGATGCAGAAACGATTGTGATTAACCCGTCTCAGGTATCGCTATATAACGAAGATATTCGATTAGATACATTACAAGTGGCGTATGGCGGTGGATTATTTACCGCAACCGGAACAGTCAGTGCTGGCGAAGTTATTTCCAGTAAAGGCCTGAATCTGAGCATTGCGAACTTTGCTTTGCCGATTGCAGAGCAAGACACGGCCGTTAAACAGTTGCCGGTTGTTCTCAATAGCCAGCTAGTGCTTTCAGGCACTTTGCAAAAATGGACCCTGCGCGCTGCTGGCAATTTGCTGCGCGGCAAAGAATCAGCCACATTCAGTTTAGCCGGCACCGGCGGCCAAGAGGCTGTTAGCTTGTCGGCGCTGAATGTTAAAACGGCTAAGGGCGGGCTTGCTGGAAAATTGCAAGCAAAATGGCAGCCAGCGCTTGATGTGGCATTTGAAGGCAGCTTAAATCAGTTTGATCCAAGTTATTTTTATGCGCAGTATCCTGGCGCTATTAATGCTGATCTAAAATTTGCTGCCAAACAACTAAAAGATAAGCCATGGCAAGGCGCTCTAACTATTAAAAAGTTGGGCGGCCAATTGCGTGGCCGCGCGCTTGCAGGGCACGCTGATATCCAGTTTGAAGGCCTAAAAATTGCTGGTAATGCCGATCTGAAAGCAGGCAGTTCGCATGTGCTGTTAAAAGGCAATGATGGCGCTCAATTGGATGCTGTGGCGCAATTTATGCCATTAAATCTCAGCGATATTAATCCGAACTGGGCTGGAGTTATTAACGGCAAATTGCAGTTGAAAGGCACTCGCACCAATCCGTTGTATGACGTGCAATTGCTCGGCGAAAACATCGCGTTGCTTGATTATCGTGCTGCACGAGTCAGCTTGCAAGGCAATACGATTACTGGCAATCGTACGCAACTGCAAGCAAATGGTGTGCTGGTTAGTGGCCAAACTATTGAGCAAGTGCAAGCCGAACTTATCGGTAAATTAAGTGATGCCGAACTGATCGCAAGTATTCAAGCCGCAGATTTCTCGGCGAACAGCGCTGGCCGTTTGCAATGGACCGATACCAAGCAAGCCTTCAACGCACAATCTTTTCAGATTCAGGCCACTGATATGGGACGCTGGCAATTGCAAGCGCCAATGCAAATCCAGTTAATGAACAATAGCTACAAATTCTCAGCATTTTGTTTGGGCAATAGCGAACATTCAGGTAAAGTTTGCGCTGAGGATGCGGGCACTGCGATAGCCATAGACGGCACAGATTTCCCGCTTTTTCTGCTTGAGCCTTGGCTAAATAATGCGGGTAAAGAATTCACCTACAGCGGCAACGCCAGCTTGAAAGGTGAACTGCCGAAAAATTTTACATTAACCGGTGCAGGTTTCGTTAATCTGAACGTGCCACTCTTGAAAATTGGTGTTAAGCCGAATGCCGATAATGAGATTGCGCGTATTGAGAATGTGAGTTTAGACGCGAAGTGGCTTGGCCAGCGCGTGTCGGCAAATATGCGTGCCAATTTGGCGCAACAAGGATTTATTGAAGGCAATTTAAATACCGGATTTTCAGATAATTCACCTTTATCCGGAGAGCTTAAAGTACAGATAGTTAACTTGGATTGGCTCGAGTTATTTTCATTGGATATTGCCCAGCCAACAGGGCGAATTAGCGGTAATTTAGTGCTGGGTGGAACGCGCGCAGCACCGCTTATTAATGGCTCGTATGTGTTGAAAGATTTTAATGTGCAAATCCCCGCCTTGGGTTTAAAACTCAACGATGGCCAGTTAACAGCAAAAAGTACCAATAACTTGGCTTTATTGATTAAAGGCTCAATTAAATCTGGCGAAGGCAGAATGGCGATTACCGGTTTATGGGATCCTGCTGACCAATTGGAACAACCGATTAACTTACGTCTGATTGCTGAAAATTTCGCCTTAGCCGATACACCAAACATGCAGCTGACCGCCAACACTGACGTGATATTAACGTATGAGAAAGGTATTTATGCCATTGATGGTGAGCTTAATCTACTTAAAGGACTGATTAATTTAGAAAGCATCGATTCCGAAATTGCTATTTCAAATGATGTGATTGTTATGGATCCGGTGCCTGAGAAATCTAATCGCGATTTATTGAAACTTGGTTTGAAGCTCAATGTAGCTGTTAACGAACAGGTAAAAGTAAATGGTTTTGGCTTGATTGGTAATGCCGAAGGTAATTTAGTGGTTAACAGCCCGCATGACAGCCCAACTAAATTAACTGGAACGCTTAAGTTACTGGGTAAATACGAAGCGTATGGTCAAAAACTGCAAATTAAACGTGGCGATTTAATCTATTCTAATAGTTCGATGACTGAGCCACGCTTGGATGTGCTGACTGAACGTTTTATTGAGGATGAAGATATTACCGTGGGTTTAGAAATCACCGGCTATGCATCCAATCCGCGCACTCGGGTGGTCTCAGATCCTTCCATGTCAGATTCAGAAGCCTTGTCTTGGCTGTTGTTTGGCCGGCCGCTGAATGCCGTGAATTCCAGCCAAGCGCAATCGATTAACACCAAATCCATGGCGCTGAATGCTGGCGGCAGTTTGTTGGTGGGCACCTTGGGTAAGCAGATTGGTTTGGATCAAGCATCTATCTCAGGCTCTAGAGCATTGGGTGATTCAACTTTAACCATTGGCAAGCAACTCTCGCCGAAGTTCTTTGTTAGCTACGGGGTTTCATTGCTCGGTATCGGACAAATAATTACCTTGAAATATTTATTAAAAAAGGGTTTGGATATCACCATCGAAACAGAGCAATCGGATAAGCGTGAACAATCATCCGCCGCGATCAACTGGCGAAAATAATGCAGGCTCAGGATTATTCCAGTAGCATACGCCTCAGCGTTGCGCCGATGATGGATTGGACTGACCGGCACTGCCGTGTGTTTCATCGCTTATTAGCGCCACACGCGCGCTTGTATACCGAAATGGTGCATGCACAAGCGGTGTTATTCGGTGATCGGCAAAGGCTACTCGGCTTTGATGCCAAAGAACACCCATTGGCTTTGCAACTCGGCGGCAGCGATGCATCGCACTTAGCGCAGGCCTGCGTTATTGCCGAAGATTATGGCTACGATGAAGTGAATCTGAATGTTGGCTGCCCTTCGGATCGTGTGCAGGCTGGGCGCTTTGGTGCCTGCTTGATGAAAGAACCGCAGGTGGTTGCAGAGTGTATTCAGGCTATGCAGCAGGCTGTGCGTATTCCTATCACAGTGAAGTGTCGATTAGGCGTGGATGAGCACGAACATTTTGATTATTTCCTTAATTTTATTGATGCAGTGGCAGATATTGGCTGCCAAGAATTTATTGTGCATGCGCGCAAAGCGTGGTTGAGCGGGTTAAGCCCAAAAGAGAATCGAGAAATACCACCCTTGCGCTACGATTGGGTGTACCAATTAAAACAACAGCGGCCAAATTTACGCATTGTGCTCAATGGCGGTTTAGTTGACACTGAGCAATGCCAACAAGCCTTGCAGATAGTTGATGGCGTGATGATTGGCCGCGCCGCGTTTCAAGATCCGTACCGATTGCATAAAATTCATGCGGCATTGTTCAACACCGCCATTCAATCGCGTAGTGATTTACTCTTACAGCTTGAGCCCTATGTGCGCCAGCAACAGCAGCAAGGTGTGGCTTTAAAACACATCAGTAAATGCATATTGGGTTTATTTCATGCACAAGCAGGCGGCAGATTATTCCGGCAAATTCTAAGCCAAGAAGCGCCGTCGCCCACAGCAGATTGGGCGGTTATACTCAAAGCCTTGGCGCAAACCGAAATAGGCATTACCGAATGATTACGCGCGATACCAGCGAATTTTTTACTTTCGCACAAGCACTGGAATGCGATTTTGGCCCGGCCTGTGCGAAAGCGGTGTTTATGGTTAGCCCGATTGGGTTTTCGCTGGCTGAGCAATCTGCGCGCGACAATCGCTACATGCAAATGCATCAAGCCGTTGATGCGGATGCAGCGATGGCCGAACATCAAGCCTTGCAGTTGGCTATTCAAGCACATTGCCCGGTTATTTGTTTTGCCGGTGATGCACAAACGCCGGATGCGGTATTCCCAAATAATATCTTCGCAACGGCACCGGGTAAAAGCATCGTCGGCCACATGCGCCATGCAGTGCGACAGCATGAAGCCGAGCGTATTGATATACGCCGGTTCTTCACGGAACTGTTAGCGCGCCAAGAAATTGATCTTAGCCAGCAGCCGGGTATTTGTGAGCTAACGGGATCTTTGATTATTGACCGAGCGCGTGGCATAGGATTTTGCGGTCTTAGTGAGCGTTGTGATGCCGAAGGTGCTGCCGCCATGCACAAAGCCTTTGGCTTGCAGGCCACTTTGTTGTTTGATTTAGCGCAAGGCGAGTATCACAGCAATGTGGTGCTCAGTATTCTTGCTTCGCGCGCGCTGGTTATTGCACCTTCGGGTTTTGCAGATACCAAGGTAGCTGGGGCGATTGCCGATTTCTATCGTCCTGCGGTCATTGAACTGAGCGCCATACAAAAAGCAGAATTTGCTGGTAACTGTATTGCACTCAGCCAACACGCTGTGTTTATGAGTGCCCGCGCCGAGCGCACTTTAGATGCTGGGCAATTGGCTGCATTGCGTTCTCATGGATTCACGCTGGTTAGTGTGCCAATGCCCACGCTTGAGTTAGCGGGTGGCTCGTTGCGCTGTTGTGTTGGGGAGGTCTTTTGAGGGCGTTCAGAGCAAATTCACTTGTTCCATGTCAAACTAACTTTTATTTAACATGGTCAATTGATTCATGATGCTTATCAGAGCTCGCTACGTGTTTGCAGTTTGTGCCTTAACATGCGCACAGGCCGGCTTTGCACAATCGCAAAATGCCAGGCAGAATAAAGAAACTACTCAGTCCAATAAAAGCGACGCAGCCAGAACAATTGCGTCATCTGTAGATGTTGCGCCACAAAGAGCTTCGCGCACTAGCCTGCCAAATTCGAAAGCGCCTTTGAGCAATGGCAATATCCCTCGCCCTGTAACTTTAAATCAGGTTGAGCGTCAAACAGGTGGGAAAGTCATCGGTGCCAAGCCTGTCGATTATCAAGGGCGTCAACTTAATCAAATTAAGGTGCTTATGCCGAATGGTCGGGTAGTTGTTCACCAGCAATTATTTGACGAACAAGGCCGTTCAGTAGAAACTGTTAATAATGATGATTCCGATCCTGATTTTAGGACTAAATCAACAGACTATTAACCTGTACTCTAAAAGAGGATGATCAATGCGTATTTTGTTAGTGGAAGACGAAGCACCCCTTAGAGAAACACTCGCCGCGCGCTTAAAACGTGAAGGATTTGCAGTCGATACCGCCAGTGATGGCGAAGAAGCCTTATTTCACGGCAAAGAAATCCCATTCGATATTGCAGTGATTGATTTGGGCTTGCCGAAAGTTTCGGGTATGGATGTGGTTAAAGGTTTGCGCGATGCCGGCCAAAAGTTCCCTATTATCATCCTAACTGCTCGCTCCAGCTGGCAAGACAAAGTGGAAGGCTTGAAATACGGCGCCGACGATTACTTAGTGAAGCCATTTCATGTTGAAGAATTATTGGCTCGCATCAATGCGCTTTTGCGCCGAGCTGCCGGCTGGAGTAAGCCGAGCCTTGAATGTGGCCCAGTGAAATTGGATTTGGCGTCCCAGAAAGTAACCATCAACGATTTGCCAACCGACTTAACCAGCTACGAATACAAAGTGTTGGAATATTTGATGTTGCATGCAGGCGAGTTGGTTTCTAAAGCCGATTTGACCGAGCATATTTATCAGCAAGATTTCGACCGCGATTCTAATGTCTTGGAAGTATTTGTTGGACGCCTGCGCAAAAAATTGGATCCAGACGGTTCCTTGAAGCCGATTGAAACGGTGCGCGGACGCGGCTATCGCTTTGCCATTCCCCGCAACGAATAAAGCCTAGCATGAGTGCAACGCGACGCGCCTTATCTTTGCATGCCCGTCAATTGATTTCAGCAAGCTTAGGCTTAATCGCATTTCTTGGGCTAACCGGCATTGCACTCGATAAAGCTTTTCAAAGCTCATTAATCAATAACCTCGAACAGCGCATGTCGAGTTATGCCTTAGTTTTCAGAAATGAAATTGAGTTCGATCAAAATGGCTTAATTATTGGTAAAAAAATAGACTTGCCAGATGCTCGCTTTAAAGCTTTTCGCGGCGGTTTATATGCTCAAATTATTGGTAAACATAATAGTTGGCAATCGACAACAATTTCAGAATCTTTGTTCAAGCTCCCAAAGCTATCAATTGGTATATTGGGTGTTGCCGACGAATTTAGTGGCCCAGTGAAACTCCAAATTGATAAAGACTTAAGTATCAATGCATATCAATATATCGCTACCACTGAACTGCCGACCAATAATGGACCTGAAGTTGTCAGCTTGCGGATTTACCAAAATGAAAATGAAATATTCAGTCAAATTGCTGAGTTTAGACGATCCATTTGGGTTTATTTAGGAATTGCAGGAATGCTCTTAGTTTTGGTGCAGATCATAATACTGCGCTGGAGCTTGCAACCACTTCGAACGCTTGAGCACGATGTGCAGTCTTTACAATTAGGCAAACAGCCTCGGCTAAATACTGTCTATCCACTTGAGCTTAAGCCTATTGCAAATAGCATCAATGCCTTGATTGATAGCGAGCGCAATAATCTGGAAAGTAGCCGAAATACATTAGCAGATTTGGCGCATAGCTTAAAAACGCCCTTGGCGGTGTTGCAGTCTCAAATTGAAAATGACTCCGACTCAAGCTCATTCAAATCAGATGTTTCAAATCAGGTATTGCGCATGAACGATATTGTGTCTTACCAGCTTTCCAGAGCTTCACGCTCAGGGCACGCTCTGTATTCAGCCCCGATAGATGTGCTACCACATGCTGAAGGTATTGTGCAAAGTCTGGAAAAGATTTATCAATCGAAAGGTATTTATTGTGAATTTGAGATTGACGCGAAATCGCAATTTTCCGGCGAACTTGGCGATTTGCAAGAGCTACTCGGCAACTTTCTTGAGAATGCATTCAAATGGGCCAAAAAGCGTGTGTTACTTACTGCCAAGCCAATTTATGAGCCAGCCGCAAAACGCCCAGGGCTTTTTATTGTTTTTGAAGATGATGGCGCGGGCATCGCTATTGAAGATATTAATAAAATTTTACAGCGTGGCGTTCGTGGTGATGAGCGCGTTCAAGGACACGGCATTGGCATGGCCATTGTTCAAGACATCATCAAGTCGTATCACGGTGAATTATCTGTAGATCGCTCTGAAGAGCTCGGCGGCGCAAGGTTTACTATTACACTGCCTTGTTTAACTTAACTAAACATTCCTGGAATGACGCGATGCCAGCGTGGCAGTCGGTTGTTTTTGGATTTTTTAAGGCGCTGAATATCGGGTTTGCTGGCCGTGTTTTGTGTGAGGCATTGGCTGCTGGCGGGAGCACTAATGGGCGTTGTGCGCAATGGCTTAATATTGGCGCTGAGTATAATTGTTCCGGATATAGCGATGATTATTACCCAAAATCTCATGTTCGCCGCCTTAGTCTGTTCATTAGTTTAGATGCATTTGGTGTGAAAAAGGTTGCAAGAATCTTTGAGGTAGATTAAAAATGACTATCGTGAATGTTTTTTCACCCATTGATTAATAAAAAAATAACAAATGAATGCACAAACTCTTGAATCAGAACTGTTGCTTATACGAGCACCGATGTTGCGCCGCGCATTAATATCAGGAATGCGCCGTGTGATTTCTCAGCGCGATCATTTAAACAAAATCAATGTATTTCCGGTCCCCGATGGCGATACCGGCAGCAATATGGCGTTTACTTTAGGCAGCGTACTAACTGGCGCATTAAACCGCAAAGCACATAGCACCGGTGAATTATTACGGCGGGTTAGTGAGCAGGCCATTGATGGTGCGCGCGGCAATTCCGGTGCCATCTTGGCACAGTTTTTTACTGGCATTTCAGAGCGTATTGGCCCATCACACGTAACCAGTTTGGAGCAAATGAGCCAAGCGATTTTGCATGGCGCAAACTCCGCTCGGCAAGCATTATCTGAGCCGAAAGAGGGCACCATACTGAGTGTTATCTCTGCGTTTGCTGAATCTTTACAAACGAATACCGAGCATTTTCATTTTACGCAATGGTTTGAAAGCGCACTGCAAAACGCCAAAAAAGCCTTAGCCAATACACCGAATCAATTGCCGGTATTAATGAAAGCCGGTGTGGTGGATGCTGGCGCACAGGGCTTTGTCGATATGCTCGACGGGGTTTTTCAATTTATTCAAGATGGCCATATTGAGTTAAACGATGAGCGTGAGAATCAAAGCGCAGATTTGGAGGTGGCGAATGTGCACAGCGAGCTTTCTGATGCTGATAATGAACATCGTTGGTGTAGTGAATGCTTGATTCTCGGTGACGGATTGGATCGCACTGGATTGCGCGCAGCGGTGAGTGATATGGGTTCCTCGTGTGTAGTTATTGCAGGTTCTTCATCTCGAGTGCGACTGCATGCACATGTGAGTAATCCGATGCAATTATTTGATATAGCCGGGCAATTCGGCCGTGTTGAAGCCACCAAAGCCGATGATATGCAAGCTCAGGCGCGCACCGCAGCGGGCAGCCAAAGCGTAGTAATTATTACCGATACCTCTGCAGATATTCCAGAAGCCTTATCCGAACAATTCAATATTCATTGGGTGCCACTTCGAATTAGCTTTGGTGAAAAAGATTATTTGGATAAAATTGGTTTAAGCACGTCGGATTTTTATCACAAGCTACGCACAGAAATTGTTTTACCAAAAACCAGCCAGCCATCACCAGGTGATTTTAGGCGGCAATTTGAATTTTTGCTGTCGCATCATCCGCATATTGTGTATGTGGGTATTTCGCGTGCTGTGTCGGGAACACTTCAATCTGCAGAAGCCGCCGCTGCACGTGGCCATGCAGAACGCATTCATATATTCGACACAGC
This sequence comes from Arenimonas sp., assembly GCA_031428155.1. Classification (GTDB taxonomy): domain Bacteria; phylum Pseudomonadota; class Gammaproteobacteria; order Xanthomonadales; family Xanthomonadaceae; genus Arenimonas. Next base: position 58,995 of record JANPOU010000035.1, read on the forward strand.
CAATGCCGCTGGCGGCCAAGGCTTGTTAGTGATTGCGGCTGCAGAAGCTGCCAAAGCCGGAAAATCGGCGGATGAAATTGTGCAGGCACTTGCGGCGCTGCGTCCTATCACACAAACATGGGCAATGACTGCAGATATTAGCCATGTGGTGCGCGGCGGACGAATTCCTGCTTGGGTTAAACCGGTCATTCAATTTCTTGGCGTTACACCCATTGCCAAGGTAACACCTGAGGGCAAGTTGGCAGTGAAAAGCGGCTTGTTCGGCAAGCGTTATGTGGTGCGTCGTTTCGCTAAACATGTGGCTAAGCATATTGATCTAAGTCAGCGCTATCGCGTTATTATTGGGCATTGCGATGATTTAGCAGGTGGGCAACTGTTACAGCAAGAATTCTGCGCTTTAGTGAATTGCGAGCAATCATGGTGTGTTGAAACCGGGCCGGCCGTGGGTGCGCATGCAGGCCCTGGCGCGTTAGTGATTTCGCTGCAGCCTATTTTAGCGGCGCCGCAGTAATGCTCTGGTTGCTGATTGTTTTGGCTTATCTACTCGGCTCTTTGTCCGGCAGTTTATGGGTCGGTAAACTGTATGCGGTTGATATTCGTACCCAAGGCAGCGGCAATGCCGGTGGCACCAATGCATTTCGCACCCAAGGCGCAAAGTTTGCCTTGGCGGTAGTCATCATTGATGTTGGCAAAGGGCTACTGGCAGCTTATCTTGCACAGCGCCTGCTGCCAAACATAGCCTATGCGCCGTTTGCGGCGGTATTTGCAGCGGTCATCGGGCATATTTGGCCAATCTTTCATGGCTTTCGTGGTGGCAAAGGTGCGGCAACCTTGGTGGGTGGGCTTATCTTAATCTGGCCGCAATCCCTCGCTATACTCTTTGCTGTATGGCTGCTGTGTTTGTTGCTAAGCGGCTATGTCGGGCTGTCCACAGTCTTGGCGGCAATCAGTTTAGTGCTTAGCGCCTATGTGTTTAATGGCAGCACAATCCATTGGCAGTTTGCGATTGGCGCGGCGCTGTTGCTCACTTTAAGTCATCGCAGTAATTTGCAGCGCTTAGTGCAAGGCACAGAATCGCGTTTTGAGAAAGCGCGAATTTTAGGACGCTTGTTGTTTTCGCGCCGTGGATAATACCGCTCTGCTCAAGGCTTTGATTGCAGGGCCTAAAACCGGTATTGAACTAGCTGAGACGCTGGGTATGTCGCGGGCTGCTGTTTGGAAACGCATTGAACACTTACGCGCTCAGGGCTTAGAGATTTCGGCGGTTGAGCATGAAGGCTATGTATTGCAAAACCCAACCGAACTCTTGGATGCCGAGAAAATTCGCGCGCTGATAACTACTCAGCAAAACCGAGAGATTAGCAATTTGTATATTGATTTCCAGACCGGCTCAACACAGCAAAATGCATTGGCTAGCAGCGCCCCCGAACACGGCATTGCCGTTTGGTTGGCAGAATGCCAAAGCGCTGGCCTTGGCCGGCGTGGCAAAGTCTGGCAATCGCCGCCGCTGAGTAATATTTATTGCAGTGTTAATCGGCGTTTCGCCTGTTCTATTTCGGAACTATCGGGCTTTAGTTTGGCCGTTGCAGTGATGCTGGCAGAATCCTTACAACGCGTTTGTTCAACAGGCAAGCTGCAACTAAAATGGCCGAATGATATTTGGTTGGATGAAAAGAAATGCGCTGGCTTGCTTATTCAAGTACGTGGCGAAGCCAATGGCCCATGCGATGTTACGCTTGGTTTCGGAATCAATGTACAGATGTCAACACACGCAGGCCGCGATATTGACCAAGCATGGACCACATTGGCCAAGCACAGTTCAGCGCCATTAAACCGAAACGCAATTGTCGCGAGCATTCTTGGCGATCTTTTGCATGGCTTCGAGCAATATCAGACGCATGGCTTGCCTGCATTTATTGAGCGCTGGCGAGCGCTGGATGGCTTGCAAGGCCAAGCGGTTTCAATTGCAACAGGAACAGGCCGTGTTGATGGCGTGGCGCGCGGTGTTGACCAAGACGGCGCTTTGTTGGTTGAACACGATTATGTCATCAACCGCTACCATAGTGGTGAAGTGAGTGTTCGGGTGACGCATGGCTGATTGTTTGATTGATAGTGGTAATACACGGGTAAAATTCGCACGTCGCGAAAGCTGGCAATGGCAGACCATTGGCGTTGTCGATTTTGATGATCCACTGTTCGTAGAGCGCTGCTTGGAATTTATTGACGGCGGTAATTTTCAACAAGTCATTTCGGCATCGGTGAGTAAGGGTTGGCGCGCTGAACGTTTTGCACTGTTGTTGTCGAATATTCGCTTGCCGGTTTTGCAGATTGAAACCTTAAGCCAAATGGGCCGATTGCAGATTGCCTATGCGCAGCCTAAGCAACTCGGCGTTGATCGGTTCTTGGCGTTATTGGCAGCCAGCGAGCAAGAAGTGGCGTGCGCAGTTTTGTCACTCGGGTCGGCAGTTACCCTAGATGTGTTGGATGCCGATGGCGTGCATCGCGGCGGTATTATTGCACCCAGCCCAGAGTTTCAATGGATGGCAATGCGCGATCATTTCCCTGGTTTGTTCGAGACCCAAGGCCAGCCTCAAAAACTTGCTAACAACACGGTAGATGCCTTGGCATCGGGCGTTGAGCATCAACTGCTGGGCATGGTTGAGCGAGTGATGGCTGATGCATTCAGTGCACAAGATGCCAAATTGTGGGTAACCGGTGGTGCCGCGCAAGATTGGTTAGCACGGCTTCCAGCGTATACCGAGCATGCACCAGAAATTCTGTTTAACGGCATGGTTCGTTATATTGAACTTAGTGGCTTATGAACGCCTTAAGGTCGATATGTTTATTGCTTATTACCGCCAATATTGTGCTGGCGTTTTGGCAGTTCTGGCGCCCGATTGAAATACAGTACGCCAAACCAGCGGCTGATCCTGACAGCCCAAGCTTAATTTTGCATCAAGAATATCTACAACTTGAGCAATCTAAGCAGCGCCTAGAGGCCAATGCCTGTTGGATATTAGGGCCGTTTGATTCAGAAAAACAAATGCAGGATGCATGGCAATCGCTGGAATACATTGCCTTGGATATGCAGAGCAGCAAAACCGTGCAAGTTACTCCAGAAGGCTATCAAGTGATTATTCCGCCCAGTGTTAGCGAGGCGGAAGCCCGTATATTACTGGAATTGCTAGTTGCTGCAGGTGTTGATAGTGCCCGTGTAGTGACTGAAGGCAGTTCGAAAAATGCCTTGTCTATGGGCAAGTTCATTAATTTGGCTGAAGCACAGAAAAAGCAGAAATTGGCGCAAAAACTTGGGCTGGAGGCAGTGCTAAGCAGTATTCAATCAGAAAAAACGCAGTGGCAAATTATTGCCACGCTGCGAAATCAAGCTGGGTTTGCCCAATGGCAGGCTGAACTCACGCCAAAAGTGCCCGCTCAGCCGTGCAAAACAGCTAAACCTGTTCCGTAAGCCAGTATCTGGCGTATAATACCTACTCTAAAATGCCGGCATAGCTCAGTTGGTAGAGCAACCGCCTTGTAAGCGGTAGGTCCCCAGTTCGAATCCGGGTGCCGGCACCATCTACTGCAACGTTCGTTTCGTTGACCAGTTTTTCATTTTTATACGCAATCTTCACTGTTTCGTGAAAATTGCCTCGTTAACCCCCCCCGAAGTTCGATAAACTATCAGTCCGTAAGTAGTAGGCTGTATATGAAACTTGATTACCCGAAAATTGCCTTAATCGGCGTTCCAACTGATATCGGCGCTGGCCATCGCGGTGCATCCATGGGGCCAGAAGCTTTGCGTGTGGCTGGCTTGGAAGATGCTTTGCGTGGGCGTGGCCTTGAAGTACAAGACTATGGCAATTTGCTCGGCCCAATTAACCCATGGCAACCGCCTGTGAATGGCTACCGACACTTGCCCGAAGTGGTGGAGTGGAATCGGCTCACTATGAATGCGGTGTACGACAGTTTGATGCGAGATGAATTGCCGGTGGTATTAGGCGGTGATCATTGTTTGGGTATCGGCTCGATTACCGCTGTTGCGCGTTATTGCCGAGAAAAGAATAAAAAATTGCGCGTCATTTGGTTAGATGCACACGCCGATTTCAATACTTGCGAAGTCACGCCATCTGGCAATATTCATGGCATGCCGGTTGCGTGTTTGTGCGGCCTCGGCCCCGATGCATTAACGCAACTTGGTGGAAGTAAGCCTGCATTGCTGCCAGAACAAATTCGTCAGGTGGGTATTCGCTCTGTGGATGTCGGTGAAAAACGTTTAGTTAAACACTATGGTTTAGATATTTATGACATGCGCCATATTGATGAATGGGGTATGAAAAAATCCATTGAAGCAGCGCTTGAGGGCATTGATGAAAATACCCATGTGCATGTCAGTTTCGATGTCGATTTTCTTGATCCCGCTATTGCGCCGGGCGTTGGTACAACCGTTCCAGGCGGTCCGAATTATCGCGAAGCGCAGCTAGTCATGGAAATGATTGCCGATACCGGATTAATGGCCTCCTTAGATATTGTTGAATTAAATCCGGCTTTTGATGAACATAACCGTACCGGCATTTTGGCGGTTGATTTAGTCGAGAGTTTATTTGGTAAATCTACTTTGATGCGTTATTAATCGTTACTTTTAGGAGTGTTTATGAAGAAATTAGCAGTTGCTATGCTATTGGTTTCCTTGGTATTGGTATTGTCTGCCTGCAACACCATTAGAGGTGTGGGCAAAGACGTACAAAAAGCCGGTGAAGTGGTTGAGGAAGCGGCGAGTAAAAATTAATTCTGATGGCAATTCAACGTGTTTTAACAGGCATTACCACATCCGGAACCCCGCATCTGGGTAATTATGCGGGCGCTATTCGGCCAGCCATAACGGCTAGCTTATCTACCGATGTGCAAAGTTTTTATTTTCTGGCCGATTACCATGCCTTGGTCAAAGTGCAAGATCCAGCGCGTGTGCAACAATCAACACTGGAGATTGCTGCCGCGTGGTTGGCGTGCGGATTGAATCCGGACAGGGTCTGGTTTTATCGGCAGTCTGACATTCCCGAAATTCCCGAATTAACATGGCTACTAACCTGCGTTGCAGGCAAAGGTTTATTGAATCGCGCGCATGCCTATAAAGCGGCGGTGGATAAAAATACCACTGATGGCGCCGATGAGGATGTAGGCATTAACGCCGGTTTGTTTATGTACCCGGTGCTAATGGCGGCAGATATTTTATTGTTCGGTGCGCATAAAGTGCCAGTGGGCAGAGATCAAATTCAGCACATTGAAATGGCGCGCGATTTCGGCGCACGATTCAACCATATTTACGGCGAGCATTTCACTTTGCCTGAAGCTACCATTGAAGAATCGGTGGCAACCTTGCCAGGCCTTGATGGCCGCAAGATGAGCAAAAGTTACGACAACACCATTACGCTTTTCGCGAAGCAGGCTGAGTTGAAAAAGCAGATTATGGGCTTGCTCACCGATTCCAAAAAACCGGGCGAGCCAAAAGACGTGGAAGGCTCGGCGCTATTCCAACTTTACCAGGCATTCACCACTGATTCGCAAACACAAGCCATGCGCGTGGCTTTTGCAGAGGGTATTGCCTGGGGCGAAGCCAAACAAATGCTATTCGAAACCATTGATGCGCAGATTGCACCAATGCGCGAGCATTACAACACGCTAATGGCAAAGCCAGAACGCATTGAAGAAATACTGCAAGCGGGTGGCTTGAAAGCGCGCACAATTGCCACGCCATTTATGAAAGAACTGCGGCAGTCTGTTGGCTTGCGCGATTTGCGCAGCAAAACTGTAAGCTCAACAGTGTCTGAAGAAAAGCCAGCCTTGCCGGTATTCAAACAATACCGCGAAAAAGACGGCAAGTTTTATTTCAAGTTAAACCACGCCAATGGCAATACGCTGCTGCAAAGCAAGGGCTTCGACAATCCGCGCGAGGCGGGTGCTTTTCTAGCCAAAATTAAAGCCGAAGGCAAGGCCGCGTGGCATGCGCTGAAGGAAGTTTCTGAGTTAGCCGAGCTGGCCGAAGAAAGCCATGTGTTCGATGCGCTGGAAGCGATTTTTCAGGATGCGGTTGAGGCGATTTAACGCGCCCGCTGCAAATCATCAATCATCGCTTTCAAAAAGCGTGCGGCTTCTCCGCCAGTGGCAGCGCGGTGGTCGAAGGTTAGCGAAATAGGCATCATGCGGTGGGTTTCCACGCCGCCCAAAACCGGCACCACTGCGTGATATAAGCGCCCTGTGCCAACAATGCACACACACGGTGGAACAACCATCGGTGTGGCATATTTTCCGGCGAATACCCCGAAGTTGGAGAACATCAATGTGTAGCCGCTGAGTTCCTCCGGCGGCAAGCTGCGAGTTTTCACGCCATCGCGCAGGCGGTTCAGTTCGCTGCGGATTTGCAACGCGTCGCGGGTATCGCAATGTTTAAGTGACGGAACAAATAAGCCATCGGGCGAATCTACTGCAATGCCAATATGCACCGCGCTGTGTCGGCGTAGTGTGCCTGCTTTGGCATTTAGCCAGGCATTTAATGCCGGTTCAAATTTTGCCGCAGTAGCCAAGGCGCGAATGGTTCGCACGGTAATATCTTCACCAGCTGGCCAAGCATTCAAATCGGCATCGTCCATTAATGTGGTGGGAACCACTTCGGCATGCGCGGCGCTCATGGTGCGCAGCATATTACGGCGCACGCCGCGGATGGGTTGTTCGGTATCATCGCCCTCACCCGACGCGCTACGCACGCCACCCTCTCCCTGAGGGAGAGGGGCTGGGGGAGTGGGCGCATATGATGCTATCGCGCCTAAAGGCGCTCCTACGGGCGGTTTTGCGACAGGCGCATACATAGAAGGATTCGCTGCCGCGTTTTTCACATCAGCCATGGTGATCACACCGTCTGCGTTACTGGCGCGCACTTGGCTTAAATCAACCTTCAATTTTTTCGCCAGTGCCCGCACCGCAGGCATGGCTTTCACGCCGCCAATGGCAATAGCTTGTTCGCTACGAATTGCGTTTGAGCTTTCCATGGCGCCGACTACTGTACCTGCATCATCGCCCTCACCTGGCTCGCTTTGCTCGCCACCCTCTCCCAGTGGGAGAGGGGCTGGGGGAGTGGGCGATTCCACATGCGGCGCACCATGATGATGCCCGGTATCTTGGGCATCAGCGCGCTGTGGCAGATTCGGGTCAAGCTCAATCTCAATCAAGGCCGCGCCGGTTAAAACCACATCGCCAGCTTTGCCAGCCAGCCTGATGACTTTGCCGGAAAATGGCGAGGGGATTTCCACCACCGCTTTGGCGGTTTCCATCGACACCAAGGGTTTATCCAACACAGCTACATCGCCAATTTGCACATGCCATTCAACAATTTCGGCATCTGGCAAGCCTTCGCCAAGATCGGGAAGATAAAACGTTTTAATGTCGGTCATAGTCAGCTCACTGCCAGTGTGCGTTTAACCGCAGCTAGAATTTTTTCAACGCTTGGCAAGTATTTCATTTCCAAACGATACAAAGGAATGTGGGTGTCATAGCCAGTCACGCGCTCCACTGGCGCGACTAAATCGAACATGGCTTTTTCGGCCAATTGCGCAGCAATTTCTGCGCCAAAACCTGCTGTGCGTGGCGCTTCATGCACAATCACGCAGCGGCCGGTTTTTTTGACCGATTCATGAATGGTGTCGAAGTCGAGTGGCTTAATGGTGGCCACGTCAATCACTTCAGCGCTAATGCCAATGGCAGCCAAGGCATCGGCGGCTTCTAGCGTTTCTTTTACTTGCGAGCCCCAGGTAACCAAGGTGACATCCGAACCATCGCGTAACACGAAGCAAACATCCAAGGGCAGGGCTTCGCCATCGTCTGGCACCTCTTCTTTGTATTGCCGGTAAATGCGTTTGGGCTCGAAGAACACCACGGGGTCAGGGTCGCGAATGGCGGCCAGCAACAAGCCATAAGCGCGCTGTGGCGAGGAAGGCATCACCACTCGCAAGCCGGGCACATTGGTGAAAATCGATTCATTGGCTTCGGAATGGTGCTCAGGTGCGCGAATGCCGCCGCCCCACGGAATGCGCAACACCATTGGGCAACTTAAACGCCCACGCGTGCGATGCCGCATACGCGCGGCATGGCAGATGATATGGTCAACCATCGGATACATAAAACCGTCGAACTGCGCTTCGGCAATTGGCTTCATGCCTTGCGCGGCTAGGCCAACCGAAAGCCCGGCAATGGTCGTTTCATCTAAGGGAGTGTCGATAATACGATGCGGCCCGAATTCTTGAATGAGGCCAGAAGTAGCGCGAAACACGCCGCCATTCACACCCACATCTTCGCCCAGCACTAACACGTTTGGATCAATGCGCATTTCATACGCCATTGCCTGCGTTAGCGCTTCAATCAAGGTGATTGCAGCCATTAGCGTTGCTCCCATTGCAGTAGCTGTTCGCGCTGTTCGGCAACATCGTGCGGCAGTTCGGCATATAAGAAATCGAACATCGCCTCTACCGGTTGTACTGTTGTGGCTAAATAGGCATTCACTTCTTCATCTGCCCAGGCATTGCTTTGCAGAATCCAATCGGCTTCTTGCTCATCAGACCACCACGATTTGGCCATTAAATAATTTTTCAAACGCTTGAGTGGCTCGCGTGTCCAAGCTTGCTTAACTTGCTCGTCATCGCGATAGCGGCGCGCATCATCGGCGGTGGTATGGTCAGATAGGCGATAGGTGATCAGCTCCAAGACCGTTCCGCCATGGCCATGGCGCGCACGTTTAACGGCGAATTCAACCGCCGCTTTAACCGCAATAATATCGTTGCCATCTACTTGCAGGCATTCTAAACCACCCGCAAGGCCTTTTTGAGCCAAGGTTTCAGCGCCTGTTTGCGCATCGCGCGGCACCGAAATCGCCCATTGATTATTGATGATACACAGCACAAACGGCAGTTTATACGCGCCGGCGGCATTGATGGCGGCATTGGTATCGGTTTTTGAGGAACCACCATCGCCCACACAGGCCACGGCCACACGCGGCTCATTGCGCAGTTTGAAAGCTAATGCGGCACCAGCGGCATGCAAGCATTGCGTGCCAATAGGTACGCACCAAGAAAAATCGTGTGCTGGGCCAGAAAAATCATTGCCGCGTTCATCGCCACCCCAATACAGCAGAACTTCGCGCGGCTTAACGCCACGCACAAATTGCGCGCCATATTCGCGATAGCTTGGTGCCAGCACATCATCCAACTGCATACCACTGCCAATGCCCACATGCGCGGCTTCATGGCCAATGCAGGCTGCGTAGGTGCCAAGTTTTCCGGTGCGTTGTAAGGCCACGGCTTTTGCGTCAAAACAACGCACTTTCAGCATATCTTGATACAGACCCACCAGTTGCGATTGATCTCGTGCAAAATCGGGTAAATCCTCATTAACCAGTTGCCCTTCGGCATCTAAATATTGCAAGTAGTCAATTTCAAAACGAACGCCATTGCCCATGCTGAACTCCTGACCCTTCGGCCATGTAGTGCTGAAACCTGAAATAGTGTAGCCGATAAGTTAAACTTAAAAAGTAAACAAATCGTGAGTAATCGTATGCCAGACAATTCCAACCAGCGCCCGCTTGAGGACGGCATCACCACCGACTTCAAAGATCGGATGAGTTATAGCGGTTACTTGTGCTTGGATAGCCTGCTTTCTGCGCAGCGGCCCTTGTCGAATCCGGTGGTGCACGATGAGATGCTATTTATCATCCAGCATCAAACTTCCGAGTTATGGATGAAGTTGGTGATTCATGAATTGAGCGCCGCTTTGGAGCATTTGCGCGCCGACGACTTGGGGCCTTGTCAAAAAATGCTGTCACGCGTGAAGCATATTCAAAAGCAATTAACCGAACAGTGGTCGGTGCTGGAAACGCTAACGCCCAGTGATTACATGAAATTTCGGGATATTTTAGGCTCGTCGTCCGGCTTTCAATCCCAGCAATACCGTGAAATCGAGTTTCTGCTCGGTAATAAGAACGCCCACTACGTCAAAATGTTTGATTACGATGAAAACGTGCATCAGCATTTGAACGACATGTTGTACGCGCCAAGTTTATACGATGAGTTTCTGCGGCACTTGGCCCGCAATGGCCACGCCATTCCTGCACAAAGTTTGAACCGCGATTGGTCGCAGCCGTATCAAAGCAGTGAGCAGGTAGTTGTGGTCTTTGAAAAAATCTATGAAAACACCGAAGCCAACTGGGATGCTTATCATTTTTGTGAGCAACTGGTGGATATTGAAGTGAATTTCCAGCAATGGCGCTTCCGGCACCTGAAAACGGTGGAACGCATTATTGGTTACAAGCCCGGCACCGGCGGTAGTTCGGGCGTGGCGTTTTTGAAAAAGGCGCTTGATCTGAGTTTTTTCCCAGAATTATTCGAAGTTCGTACCCGAATTGGTTAATTATTAAGCAATAATCAAGCGCTTATAGATTAATTGCATAAAAATGCTGTCATTCATTTCATATTTATTTATGATTAAGCCACGTCTTTAAAACTATAACCAGGGAGAGCCGCATGAGCGGAACTGTTGCTTCGGAAACTACAGAATACACACCACCCGTTTTTGATCAAGTGTTGGGACATCCAAAACCACTTTGGATGTTATTTATGGCCGAGTTCTGGGAGCGCTTCGCGTTCTACGGCATTCGTTGGGCCATGGTGCTTTACATCGTTGCGCAATTTCATGGCGGCACAGGCGAAGGTGAGAGACCAGCCAGTGAGCTGTATGGTGCGTACTTAGCACTAGTGTATGCCGGCGCTATTTTCGGCGGTTATGTAGCCGATAAACTGATTGGCTTTCAGCGCTCAATTCTAACCGGCGCGGTAATCATGGCAATTGGTTTATTCATGATTGCGATTCCTAATGAACAGATTTTCAAGCTCGGCCTTGCAACCATCATTGTAGGCAATGGGTTGTTTAAGCCGATTATTTCAACCATGGTCGGGCAATTGTATGCCACCAGCGATCAGCGTCGCGATTCTGGCTTCACCATTTTTTATATGGGTATTAATATTGGTGCAATGATTGCCCCGGTCATTACCCAAATCTTGGCGCAACGTTATTTTGGCACTTCTGATACGCCTGCGTATAAAGTGGTATTTATCACTGCCGGCATTGGTATGATTGTTAGCTTGTTCTGGTTTTGGATGGGCCGCAGTCAATTAAAAGGTATTGGTGCAGCACAGCCAGGCAGTGGTATGAGCCGCGTGTTGGGCGTGGTCATCGTTGGCGCTTTGGTCGGCATTCCGCTGTTTTATTTCTTACTCACCATCAATGCCATCTATCTGCAATATCTCTTGATGGGCTTAATCGTTATTCCAGCATTCATGTTGTTGCGGGAAAGTATTCAAGAAGGTACGGTAGCGCGCGATAAAGTATTGGCAATGCTATCCATATTTTTCTTCAATGTGTTGTTTTGGATGTTCTTTGAACAAGCGGGTAGTTCGTTTAATTTCTTGGCCGAAAAAATTGTTGATCGCAACTTGAGTGGCTGGGAGTTTCCTGTTGCCTGGTTCCAATCAGTTAACTCGGTTGCCATTATCACCTTAGCGCCAATTTTGGCTTGGTTGTGGGTGCGTATGGGTAAATCCAATCCATCGATTCCGCGCAAATTCGGCTTGGGCCTGATTTTCAATGGTCTGGCTTTTTTCTTGCTGATGTATTCACTGCGCAATCTAGTAGATCCAGTAACCATGATGATTCCATTCTGGACTTTGTTTGCGGTGTACGTCATTCAATCAGTCGGTGAGCTTTGCTTATCACCCATTGGTTTGTCGATGACCACCAAACTGGCTCCGAGTAAATTAGGTGGCTTGGCCATGGGCTGCTGGTTCTTGTCGATTGCCATTGGTAATAACCTGGCCGGTATTTTTGCTGGTAGGGTAAGTGGCGAAGGCGGTATGACAGCTGCTTCGGCACTCAGCGGCTATACCTTCGGCTTCTATGCCTTAGTGGGCGCCGGTGTGTTGTTATTCCTGATTGCGCCACTGATTCAGAAACTGATGCATGGCGTGAAATAATCTTTAAAGGGCGAATATTTATCCGCCCTTTTTGATATTAAAATTACGACGTAGGGGCGAATGATTATTCGCCCTTACTTTTTTAAATTGCTTGGCAGCAGTGGGGTTGAAAGTAATTTTTCAAAAACCTGCCAACGTAATTCAGTCTTTTCTGATTCGGTAGTCGCGCTCCGCGTATTGTGCTCAACATAATTTTTGACTAAATCTTTGCCGACATTGTAGTTGATAACATAACTACGGTTGACATCAAAAAAGCTAATCCGTTGCGGCGCTTTTTCAATTGGATATAGCTCAACATTAATAAGCCAATCTATCGCTTGTTGGCGTGTCATTTTGCCGTTTATGTAATCACGGGCTGCTTCATTACCGGCATAGCTTAATTGCCCGGTTAATTTTAACAGTGCCTCGTATTTGTCGAGCAGTGCTGGGTTAATCCCTGCTAATGGGTAAAGTACATCGCGCTGAAAAGATTTTTTTAAGGCATCAGGAAAAGCCATTTCAACACCATAGTTCGCGGTGCCTTCAGCAATCAGTGATTGTGGTGAAAATAGCGGATACACGCTGTATTCCAGCCATTTTCTATCGTTAACTAAATTCTTTTCTAACAACACATTGTAGGTATGATGGCCTGGGTAGCCTTCGTGGCAACCAATATCAATAGCGCGCTCAATATAAATGGGTAGTTCAACATTGATTTGAATCAGACTTTGGTAATTGCCCTTGTACCAGTTATAACCGCTCCATACTTTGTTAGTGACAAACTCCAGTTTGAAGTTTTCGCCTTCAGGAAGTGCGATGTGCTTTAAGGTTTGCTCGCGGCAGGCTTGTATGGCGGTTTCAAAAACCACCATCAGTTTATCGCGCGGAATAATAAATTGCGAACGAAATGCGCTAACGCGCTCAACGGTTGTGCCAGGGCCTGGAAGTAGCACGTCTATTTGTTTGATAATCGCTTCAAAATGATTGCGTTCATAATGCGGCGCAACGGTGTCATACATAACAGCAGATTCTTGATCGAAGGTTTTTTTCTTGCCTTGCAGTAAATCTATACGGCCGAGCATGGCCATCGTTTGTTTCTGAAGATAGGCGATGCGAAGCCCTTGCATTGATGTTGCATCGGCTGAGCTTAGTGTATTTATGTCAGCAAGCATGCTGGTTGCTTTAGATTTTATTTGGTCCAAACTGAGTGGTGTTTTAAGTGCATTTTCTTGAAATTTCGCTGGGCCATAGTAAGCATCGACGAAACTGCTGTCGTGCGGTGTCATGGATAGATTCAGTTGAATGTATTCAGTGGCCAGTTCGTCTATGTTCCGAGCAGGTGCTGCATAGACCTGTGTTGATGCAATCAGCAAGGCAAAAAAAACCTTCATGTCTAAACCTTATGTGTACTTTCGATAGCCATGAGTGTACCCCTAATCGAAACGCAACAATATGTGCTGAATTAGAGCTCGAAGCGGTAACTGAATTTAACCAATAATTGCTCGCTGTCGCGCAGGCTGAAGGCATCAGTTATCAGCTGGCCGGAACTGTATATATCGCCATCTTCGAATAGCGAACCACCGCGTACATAGGCAATGTATAAATACGACAACGGCGCTAGTTCATAACGGTAACGAATCTGGAAGCCAAGATTATTCAAGCCGAAATCGTCCAATGTTTCATTCGCCGCCAATGGAGTGCCATCGGCTTGCACGCGCCAAGCCTGTTTGGCTTCAGCATCCAAGCCGAGTGCTTCAAGACGCACACGCAGTTCTTGTTTGTTGTTTATCAGCCATGTGACGCCTGCGCCAAGCTGCAACATGCTGGAATTAAAGGTGCCGAGTTTGTTATCGCCCTGCCAAAGCAGCCAATCGGGATTGTTTTGCCAAAACAGGCTGGTGTTTAAACTCAGTTTTTCATTCACTAAATACGTCGGCACAATCGATATCTGTTTCAGGCCTTTACTTGGCCCATCTAGGCCTTCGGCTGCGTAGCGAACATTGCCATACAAATCCCATTTTTTGCCGTCTTTATGCGGAATGAAGCGCTCCGCAAAAATAAATAGTTTGGCAGGCATATTCACAATGCCATTGCCGCGGGTAATTAAATCATCATGCCCTGCTGAGATAATCGCGATGTCGAGAAGTTGGTTGCCACCATCGCGGCGATTGCTATAGCGTTTCAAGGCCCAGGCATTGCTGATTAACACGCCGTCGTCATTGGTGCGGTTTGATACAGCCATTTGGTAGTCATGTGAACTATACGGCGATGACTCGGGAAGCTTTGTTACGCGCTTGGCAATTTCGCCGCGCACATAATTGAAATTATTGCGTTCCAAATAGCCGAAATCGTTAAGCTGTAAATCACCGCCAGAATGCAGCACATACAATTGTTGCCGCCAGCCATTGCCAGATTCATGATCAATACGAATTTGCGCGCCGCTGTCGCGTACCGTATTGCCCGCTTGGCTCACATCTGATGCAAGCGCCGTTGTGCGCACATTCCAGGCGGCACTCGGCGACCAACGATGATCCAAGGAATACACAGTGGCAAGCCGATCAAGATACGGGCGATCAACTTGGGTGATCATTACACCTAAGCCTTGATTGCCGAAATCTCTTGTAGCGCGTGCAGCGAAGAAATCTCGCCCAGCTTCATCAGCTTCGGTAGCGGCAAATACGCCGTAATTGGTGGCGCCGAAACTGCCGTTAAGCTTCACGGCCGCGGTCACATCGCCTGCACCGTTGCCATCATCAGCGCGTCCGCCCACTCGGCGTGTGTATATCAAACGGCTGCCATTATTGAGTGAACCGAACGGCACATCGAAAAAACTTTGGTTCTCGGTGAAGAACGGCCGTTTGTCGCTAAAAAATGATTCCACGGCGCTAAAGTTCACCACCAGTTGGTCGCTTTCTACTTGTCCGAAATCTGGATTAAGTGTGGCACTAAGCTGGAACTGACCATTCGGCTTCCAGAAAATATCGGCGCCACCATCAAAGGCCGCTTCACCGGCCACCTGATCTTGCACTGCCACCACAAAGGGTGTGATTGCCAACAGCGATTGATCGTATTTCTTAAGCTGCAACGGTTCAAGATTAGACAGAAAACGTTGCTCGGTCCAGGTGATTGCTGGCCAAGCCATGCGCTCATTGCGGCTGCCTACTACGCGGTCAAGCGAAAGCCGAAGTGTGCGCGTATCGCCAGCCACTTTCTGCATCGGCGCAATATGCCAAGGAATTAGCATCTCCGCGCTCCAGGTGTCACCGTCCTCAAAGGTGGCGTGCTTCCAGTTGCCATCCCAATCGCCATTGAATTGGTTTTCGTTGCTAAACGTTGAGTCAGCGATGTCGTTCGACAACGTGACTGTGAAATTGTAGCCAGCGCGGTTGTCACCGTCGAAATCGATGTAGGCATTAACCCGATCAACCGGCCCGTTGTTATCGCGTTGCGAGCGCTGCCGAGTGCGTGCGGTTTCTACCGTTTGTGTGTTACGAAAGGCAATCGCTAAACCGTCAGGTGTTGAAAGCACCCAGGCTTCGGTTGGGTAGGGGGTGGCCACTTTGCTAAGCGGCAATACCATGCGGAAGTCAGTGATATGTTTTGCAGACTGCCATTCGGCTTCGTCAATTCGTCCGTCGATAGTTAGTGCGCACAAAGCTGGAGTTGCTGCAGTTAGCAGCAATGCACTGAAAATGGCGATAAAAAGTTTATGCTTCATGCGGGGTGCCCAAATCGAATGGCTTATTTTACGCCAAGCGCGGGCATCGAGTAAGGGCTGAAAGTCATGCTGGGCTTTTGTCATCACAGGGTAATTCGTCGGTGTTTAGCGTTCTGGGTTAATGACACTTTGCATGAGCATAATTTCGCTATTTCGCAGGCCAAGTGTTTTGGCCTTTTTATCCCAGTCGCGCACTGCGTTGCGAACCTCTTCAGCTACAGTGTTAGCCGCGTCTGATGTTAGGCGATAATGCGCGGCCGTTTCCATCAACAAAGCGGAGTCAGGTGACGCATCGTTGCCGTCGATGCTAAGAACATGCTCGCTCTTTTCTGGATTAGGATTGACATCAAAGGCAGGCGAGAGCATCCAACCGTTGCCTTCTCGAAGAAAGCCATGGTTGCGTAAGTGATCGTCTCGATTACCCATAATAATATTGAAAAGAACACGTCGGAATAGTTGCACGAGTTGCTGCTTGATGTGAGTACTTGTACCATCATTTTCAATGGCTTGAACAATGTCCAAATAACTGGCGCCATTGCTATCTATTCGAGCTAAGCGTGTCATTGCCGAAGCGTATAGACGGCGAGAGTGGCGTGTGCGATCAAAGCGCTGCACAGCAAAAGTGTGGCCGTGTGTAGAGAGTTTTAGTGCCCGCGCAGGTGGCATATTGATACCCGCTTGTAGCGACAATTGCTGTGTCAAATACTCCCATAAACCCACGTCACGTCGGTCGTCGCTGGCAGGAAACTTGGCTAACCACAAGCTGCCATCCGTATCGCGAAAGCTAGCTTTAGGACGTGCGCCGCCTAATGAAGCGCCTGGATCGATGAGCTGTTTGAGCCACTTGTCGACATTTTCATCGTCGCCACTTTCTACTATTCTTGCGGCTTCTTCTAATGTTCTCAGCTCAGTGATTGGAGGAGCGCTCCTGTTGCGTGTATCCACATACTTTTCAGCTGCAGCATCGTATAAACGCAGCGCACCCATCCGCGATTCATCGTTGACCCCTACAAGATAATCCCAGCTACGCAATGCCTTTATAGAGCGTTTTTCCTCGCGCGCTTCAATGGCTTCGCGACGATCCATGAGCATTTTGCCCCAGCAGTCCGGCGAGCAATCCAAAAAAATACCGGAAAGCTGATTAGCGCCAGCGCTTGCATAGTGTGCACCGCGAGCCAAAATCAACTCCTGATCTAAGGCAAAGGATGTAATAGGCTCCGCACCATCCAACCAAGTTTGGCTGTAATCAAACCTTACCGTATCGCCAGTTTTGCTTTGGTTGTGGGTCAAATGACCAACCTGAGTTATCTCCCCTAAAGTGCTGTCATCAAGTTGGATGTCTATCTGCTTCATGACATTTTGATGGAAGGCTTTGGCCGTGCGCGCTTCAGTTCGCTGTCTTGAAGACTGCGACCTAGGGTGTCTTGGGCGGCAATTAGATCAATGTCTCCTGCTAGTCCTAGCACTGTCAGCACGCGCAGCATGGTAGCTAAGCTGGTTGATGGATCACCAGCCTCCAGTTTTCCTATGGTGGGCACACTGACACCGACCCTCTCGGCGAGCATCGGTTGGCTCATATTGCGACGAAGCCGTGCTGCACGAAGGCGCATGCCTAAGGCTTCAACCAGACGGCGAGACTGAGGGTTGCTAGGTGGAATTCGTTTTGACATGTAAATTAAATTACAGTTAAATGCTATTAAATGCAAGTTAATTTGCATTTAGTGCTTTTTTACCCCCTAGCGCAACGCGGGCACAAACAAGCTTTGTTGATTGATTCCAGCGGAATCTTGGCCAACGCTTCCGTGCTGATAGACACTTTGGTGCACCAACATTCTCCGTTGAAATGGCCGGTGTTGGCGGGTGCGCATTGGTTGTCGCCGCCGCACAGCGGGCAGGTGAGATTGGGTATAGGCAGTATGGTACCAGTCACGTGTGTTGGTAAACTTTCAGCATCTCAACATGTGGAATATCATCTTCCAAATATTCATCGCTGCATGCTTCGAAGCCGAAGCCTTGGTAGAAATCTAATAAATACGCTTGCGCACTAATGCGATTATTTTGATTTGGATAGAGCGAGTTAATACGGCTCATCGCTTCGCTCATTAAGACTTTGCCGAGGCCAAGCCCTCTATACGGCTTAGCAGTTAGCACGCGGCCAATGGAAGGCTCGGCGTATTTATAACCGGCATCCACAATACGCAAATAGGCGGCAAGATCGCCGTCGGAATAATACACTAAATGCCAAGACACGGCGTCATAGTCATCAGCATCTTGGTATGGGCAATTTTGTTCAATAATAAACACGCGCTCACGATGAGCGATGATTGTATGTAATTCTCGAGCGGATAGCTCGTCGATACGCGAGCATTTAAAACAGATATCAGCCATGAAGATTCCTATGCAGGTTTCTAATTTCGCGATGATCGACTTAAAAGTAACGAAACGCCAATGACGATAAGAATAACCGGCCACCATTCAGAAACGATTGAACCAAAGTTGGGAACCCAGCCTTGCTTCAATGCCAAAAAGTAAACACCAAGTATGATTAGAATAATTGGGCCAACGGTTGATTTGTTTTTCATATGAAC
>JANPOU010000036.1:0-7390 GCA_031428155.1 Arenimonas sp.
AGCGATGTCAATTGCTGCAAATAAGATGATGCCGTTTGTCGTTTTGCGATACCGGCTTCGGTTAAGTTCTGAATTCGGCAATACGGTTGCTCGAAAAGCATATCGACCAGCTCATGACTATAAATTTTTGCTGCGTTTATCCGAATGAATGCCCTTGCACCATCTTGCAGCTGCCTGATAGCCACGATTTTCGCTGTTGTCCAGTTTGCTGTATCGGCAACCGCAGTTAGCATGTAAATAATCCAATCTTCCCAAGTTTGCTGCGCCGTCACCGACAGTAGCCCGGCGTAATAATCGGTCCGTGTTCGGAGGATGTAACGTGAAAGATACAAAACCGGAACTTCCAATAGATTTTGTTCGACCATGTACAGCAAATTTAGAATGCGGCCAGTACGACCATTGCCATCGGTGAATGGATGTATCGCCTCAAACTGATAATGTGCAACCGCCATTCTGACTAAAGGATCGATATCCTCACGCTCATGCAGGAAATGCTCCCAATTCGCCAGTTTTTCGCGTAATAGCGTTTCGCCCACAGGCGGGGTGTAAATGATTTCCTTAGTGCTCGAATTGGCCAGAGCGGTTCCTGGAATACGACGTATCTCCATAGCTATATTTTTGATTTGGCTACAAACCTGGATGGCTGTATTAGTGCATAACGGTCGCGTCTTAAGCGAAAGATAACCCTGATAAAGAGCTCTGCGATAAAGCAAGGCCTCCTTGGTTGCCGGATCTTCCGCTTGGCTCTCCATCTGTGAGTAGCGGAATAGGGTGTCACTGGTGGTAACGATATTTTCGATTTCATTGCTGGCCTGCGCTTCCAGCAAAGGAATAGTATTAATTAGTACCGCTTGATTCGGAATTAATGCACCTGCCCGTTTTAAATCCGCCAATGCAGCCCGTGCTGTAATGCATGCCTTCAAGACAGCTCTGCTTTCAATATCGGCTAGCGGCGGTAAGGCAGGCAATTCGTTGTAAGGCAGAGCTGGATTAAATGTCATATGTTTATTAATCTAAATTATTTCGACATGTTTAAGAGATATGTTGATACAATGGACATTAAACTAAATTATGTTTAAAAACAATGATTATTTAAATACAATTATCTATTATATTGATATTATTGATTAATATAAAGCTATTTTGGTCTAACCCCATCCCAAACTCCCCCTAACCACCGTCTGCGTTTTGCCACCAATCCACACTTCCCCTTCATCATCCACCCGCACCTGCACAAAACCATCGCGGCCCAGTTCGCGGCCTTGGCTGGCGGTGTACGGATTGCCAATCGCGGCCAACGCGCCACATTGATGCAAATACGCCGCAATGGCGGCATTGGCGCTGCCAGTCACCGGATCTTCGGGAATGTTATCGACCGGGCAGAACGCACGCACCACCATTTGATAATCACTGGCATCAGCCTTGGCAAACACCGCCAAACCCACCGAGTTTGTAGCACGGTTTAATACGGCAATATCGGTCTGCGCCGGTTGCAAAGTGCGCACCGCCGCTTCATCGGCCAATTGCACACACCACCACAGCGGGCCGTTGTTGATCAGCGCTGGTGGCAGTTCGCCCAAGCGCATGCCCTGCAATGTCGCAGGCAGCAAGGCCTTTGCCGCATCGGTTGTGGCAATGTGTTTGCCATGCGGCGCGCGCACCGAAATCACTCGGTTCGCGCCTTCGCCTTGCACGCGCATTGGCAATAATCCGGCCGCGCATTCTTGCACCAGTTCGCCGTTGTTGGCTTGCGCTAATCCAGATTCCAACACCGCATGCGCGCTGCCCACACTTGGGTGCCCGGCAAACGGCAATTCGGAAACCGGTGTGAAAATGCGGATGCGGTAACTGGCTTCCGGTGTGGTGACTGGCAACACAAAAGTGGTTTCCGATTGATTGATGTAGGCCGCGAAGGCTTGCATCTGTTCGGTACTCAGATCGGCACCATCAAACACCACCGCCAGGCCGTTGCCGGTGCCGAGGCGTTCGGAAAAAACATCACATAACAGGAAAGGGCGAGATATAGACATGAAACATCATACCGTAGGGGCACGGCATGCCGTGCCCGTGGTTATGTTTCGATGATGAATATTTGGGCGTAGATGGTTTATTGCGGGCACGGCATGCCGTGCCCCTACATCGGATGACTAAGCTTAGTTGCCACCATCGGACGCTTTAACTGCCTCGGGATCTGCCACCACAGACGGTTCGACGGGAGTATCCGAGCTGGTGCCAGTGGCAGAGGTGACTGTTGCTTCAGCAACGCCAGCCGTGGGCGCATTGGCGGATGCGCGAGCCAGCGCCGGCAAGCTCGGATCGTCGGGCTTGAGCAATTTCAGCGGTGCGTCCTTTGGCTGCGTCGGCACGAGCGCCATCGTATTCGGTGTCAGCACGTTCACGCCGGAGAACACAATCATAGTGCCGAGTTTTGGCAAGAACAAAATTTGGCCATTTTCTTCGGCCAATTTGTAGCCCACTACCTGAAGCGGTTTATTGACATGCGGAAAGAAGCCCTTCGCGGTGAGCAGCGAAGCCTCATCACGCGGATAGGGATTGCTGATATCGCGCAGCATGGTGCGGATCGCGGTTTCAATGTTCTTGCTCACGTTCGCACGCAGCGGCGCGCCGCCGTTCTCAGTCCAGCTGCCCGCGCCAATAACGGGTTTGCGGCCACCTTCTGAAGCGATATAGCGCGTGGTCCAAAGCTTCTTGCCACTTTTGTCGAGTAATTTCACTCGCAAGGTTACATAGGGCAAGGCCTCGGCTTGGTTGGCAAAACTTAGAACAACAGCACCAGTGACTTCAAACTTATGTTCGGTCTCGGCCATTGTAAATTTGGCTGCGTTGTTAGGCTCTGCAATGAGCCGCGTCAACACGGCTTTTGCTTCATCGTCGATTGATAGTGTCAACGCCTGCTCGGCGGACGCCATGGTTTCTTTACCGTTTTGCGCGTTGATCGAGCCCTGAACCGCCAAGCCGACCACTCCGAACAGAATCATGGGTGCCGCGCCACCCTTCTGGTGGCCGGAGATGATGACATCGCTATTGGGCACACGATAGGTGCCCATCGGTAAATCAGTCCATTTAGAGGTCTGCTTGATGGAGTACTCGATTTGCGTGATTCCAGCTTGCGGTGGCGCTATCTCGATGGCGTTCGGTCCAGCCAGAGCGTGTAGTGGAATTGCGATAAGGGCAAGTAGGAAAGTAAGGCGAAGCGAATGTTGCTGAATCATCGGTTGATTATCCTGTAAGAAAGCTGAGCATGGGTATGAAACATCATACCGTAGGGGCGCTGCTTGCCGCGCCCATTGGGAAAATCCCGACCAATGTTTGTTGTAACACCGTGGGCGCAGCATCCTTCGGCAAGCTCAGGAACCAAGCAGCGCCCCTACATGGGATTATTAAATACAACACGTGTAGGGGCGGGTTCATAACCCGCCCAATGTAGTACCCGCTCAATGTTTATTGCAAAAAAATAAATGTAAAGTCTGCTTGACAGGCAATTTATATTCGTGCATTCTCATGTCAAGCTCACTTGACAAGCAATCGCTATGAACCCAATTGAAAAACGCTATATCTGGCGCGTGATAGTCACCATGACACTTTATTGCGGTCTGTTGTTTGCATCCATTCTGGCCTTACGCGGCTTTGCCGCTGATTGGCCGGTTTGGTGCAAAGCCTTGCTAGCGGTATCCCCGGTCGTTCCGGTTGCATTCTTCGGCAAAGCGTTTGTGATCTATTTAAACGAATGCGATGAACTGATGCGCCGCATCGAGTTAGAAGCCATCGGGCTGAGCAGCCTAGTGGTTGGCTTGCTGTTCTTAGGCTTAGGCTTTTTGGGCCGCGCCAAGATCGTTGCCTTGGATGGCATCACTGTGGCGGTGTGGGTGTTTCCGATACTGTGCGGTTTTTATGGCATCACCAAATGGTTTGCCAGCCGCCGATACAGCTAAGGAAACCCTATGCGCGCGCCACTCAAACGCTACTACCTACGCTGTATTGTGCCGATGCTGGTGTATATCGGTCTAGTTGTCGCTTCTCATCTATTAGGTGAAATATTCACTGCCCCGTGGCAGAAAGCTGGCCTAGCGCTTTCGCCGCTGCTGGCGTTTGTCTGGATTTTCTATTACTACTTTCTGTATCTGGCCGAATGCGATGAACTGGAACGCAAAATCGAAATGGACGCTATCGCTATTTCGGCGATGTCGGGCGTGCTATGCGGCATGGCCTTACTATTTTTAAGCGACCACGCTCTGTTGGTGCTTGTGCAACGCAATGTCATTGCACTGATTGTTAGCGCCATTTGCTTAGGTTATGTGATCACTCGGTACGTCGGCATCTATCGGTTCCGCGCATGAAAAGCCAAGTCCGCACATTGCGTGAACAGCGCGGTTGGTCGCAGGGCGAGCTGGCCGATCATCTTGAAGTATCCAGGCAAACGGTGAACGCCATTGAAACCGAAAAGTATGATCCCAGTATTAAGTTAGCTTTTAAGATGTCCCGTTTATTTGAATTACCGATTGAATCCATTTTTAGTGAGGATTGACCATGCAAGACAAACACAAGAAAGCATTACGCGTTGCCGCCGGAGTGGTGCTCATCGCCTATGCCAGCAAATCGTATTGGATGAAAAAGCCCGACGTGGAAAAAACTCCCGCACCGGTAGCTGCCGCTGCAAACGTTGATACCAGCCGAACACTTGGTTCGCTGAAATTCAAGCCGTGTTCTTTAGCACAGGGTGCTGAATCGTTATCGGCCTTTTGCAGCACCATGACTGTGCCGGAAGATTACAGCAAACCGGATGGTCGAAAAATTACCTTGGCTATTTCTTGGCTGCCTGCTAGCAAGCAAGCCGAGCCTGATCCCATCTTCATGCTCGCAGGTGGCCCAGGGCAAGCCGCACGCGCAAGCTTTCCAAGTATTGCACCGGCGTTTACTGAAGCACGAAAAACGCGCCACATTATTTTGCTTGATCAACGCGGCACCGGCGATTCTAATCCGCTGAAATGCGTGAACGACCAAGGCGAAAGCGCCGTTGTTGAAGACGAAGAATACACCGCACAATCGGCCGTTGATTTTGCTAAGAAATGTGCAGCCAGCTTTGCCGGTAAAGTGGATGTTAGCCAATACTCGACCGCCGATGCCATCCTTGATTTAGACGCCGCTCGCAAAGCCATTGCTGCCGAGAAAATAAACCTGATGGGTATTTCCTATGGCACACGAGTGGCACAGCAATATGCCAAGCAATTCCCAAACAGCACCCGCACCGTCACCATTGACGGCATTGCACCGATGGATTTGGTATTAGGCCAAGATCATGCAAAAAACTTGGAGAGCTCACTCGATTTGCAATTCGCGCGTTGCAGCCTTGATAAAGCCTGTTTGGAAAAAATGGGTAATCCGCGTGAACAACTGAACCAACTACTGGCCAAACTTGCAAAAGGCCCGGTGCCAGTGCGTTACCGCGATGCCATTACCGGCGAATGGAAAGATGGGCAGTTCAGTGTTGGCCACATCGCCATGCTCACGCGCTTGCTGGCGTATGCCCCGCAAGCCGCCGCATTGTTGCCACTGCAATTTAGTGAAGCCAATAAAGGTCACTATGAATCCTTGATGGCGCTTAGCGAAATGGTCACGCGTGATGTCAGCGACATGGTTATGCATGGCATGCAATTGTCGGTTATGTGTAGCGAAGATGCTGACGATTTAGTGATTGACCCAGCTGATCAAAAACGACTACTTGGCACCGGCTTGGTGGAATTGCTGAAAGCACAATGCTCGGTTTGGCCACACAAACAACGGCCAGCCAATTTCCGTGCGCCGCTAACCGGCAAATTACCGGTGCTGATTTTATCCGGCGAGTTTGATCCCGTCACACCACCACGTTACGGCGATGATGTTGCCAAGCATTTGCCAAACTCAAAACATATCATCGCCAAGGGTGCCGGCCACAACGTCTTGCCGGTGGGCTGCATGCCGAAATTATTCGCTAAGTTTCTAGAAACAGCTGATGCCAAAAATCTGGATTCAAGCTGTATAGACAAACTCACCTATGCATCAATGTTCACCGGTTACTACGGTTCGGAACCATAAGGATTATTTATGATTGAGGTAAACGATTTACACAAAAGTTTCAGCGCCAAAACCGGCACCGTACACGCCGTGCAAGGGGTTACTTTCACCGCCCACGATGGCGAGATCACCGGCTTACTCGGCCCGAACGGCGCTGGCAAAACTACCACGCTACGCATGCTGTATACCTTGATGAATCCAGAAAGCGGCTCGATTACCGTTGATGGATTTTCAACCGAAACGCAGTCGTTTGAGGTGCGCACCCGTTTAGGTGTGTTGCCCGATGCACGTGGCGTGTATAAGCGCTTAACCGCACGCGAAAACATTGCCTACTTCGGGCGCTTGCATGGCATGAGCGATGCGCTAATCGCCGAACGTACCGTGCGCTTAGCCAAAGCACTGGGCATGGAAGATTTTCTGGATCGCCAATGCGAAGGTTTTTCACAAGGCCAACGCACCAAAACGGCGATTGCGCGCGCCTTGATTCACGATCCTAAAAACGTGATTCTCGATGAACCCACCAACGGTTTGGATGTGATGACCACCCGCGGCTTACGCGAATTTTTACTGCAACTTAAAGCCGAAGGCCGCTGCGTGATTTTTTCAAGCCACATTATGCAAGAAGTTGCTGCGCTATGCGACCGCATCGTGGTGATTGCCAATGGCTCAGTGAAAGCCAATGGCACGCCCGATGAGATTCGAGCACAAACCGGAGAAAGCAATTTGGAAGAAGCTTTTGTCAAAGTGATTGGCAGCGAAGAGGGCTTGCACGCATGAACGCATTATTTACCGTAATGAGAAAAGAGCTGTTGGATTTATTTCGTGATAAGAAAACCCTGTATCTCTCACTATTAATGGGTCCGATTCTATTTCCGATATTAATTCTTGGATTAGGTAAATTAGCCACTAATCGCATTTCAACGCAGGTTGAAAAGCCCTTACAGTTACCGGTGATTGGCGCTGAAAACGCGCCGAATTTGGTGAATTATTTGGCTGGCCGCAATGTGATTATTAAACCGGCGCCGAAAAACCCGGAAGGCGAAATTGCGGCGCAAAATGTTGATGTGATTTTATCGATTCCCAAAACCTATGCCGAACATTGGCGTAAAAGCGAGCCGGCTGCAATCGAAATTCTGCACGACAGCTCGCGCGACGATGCACGTATTCCGGTGGAGCGCCTAAACAATTTACTGGAAAACTACAGCCGTACCACTGGCGCGCTACGCTTGCTTTCACGTGGCATTAGCCCAACCGCCAACCAAGCCGTGCGTTTGGATTACAAAGACCTTGCCACACCGGAAAGCCGCATTGGCCAAGC
>JANPOU010000037.1:0-5042 GCA_031428155.1 Arenimonas sp.
GGTGTAGTCTTGGTAAGCAGGAATGGCGATAGCCATCAAAATACCGAGGATCGCAATAACGATCATCAATTCAATTAAGGTGAAGCCTTTTTGTAACGATTTCATAGAAATCTCCCTGAGATAATGTAAGTGGTCTGCACAGCGGCAGCGTTGGATTGCAACCGCCGTGGAGTGCCCTATAAAGATGACCGAATTTTGGCTTGTGTGCAAGCATTTTCTGATTTGTGCGCTAGGTCACAAAAAATATAGGGATAATAAGGAGTTAAAAGCCAAAAATGCACAAATTTATGGCTAAAAGTGACGCGCTGCGTCACTTTATTGCATGCCGAGTTTATCCATCTTATAGCGCAGTGCGCGAAATGTGATGCCTAAATGCGCGGCGGCTTTGGTTTTATTAAAGCGGCAGGCTTCGAGTGCTTGCTGAATTTGTGCCCGTTCTAAATGCGCCAAAGCTTCTGGCAATGGCTGATTGCTTGACTCTGCTGGTGGGTTGTTCGCGCTGGCTTTTTGTGTTGCATTGCTGCTCATCAAAATGCCGCGTTGCACAATCTCGCGCAGCTCGCTTAAATCCACCGGCTTACTAACAAAATCAAACGCGCCAGCCTTTAACGCATTCACCGCCGATTGCACATCACCGTAGGCGGTGATCATGGCGATGGGGCAGTGCGGAAAGTGCTGTGCCACATGTTGAATCAATTCCAGGCCGTTGCCATCGGGCAGGCGCATGTCGGTTAGGCACACATCGAAGTGTTGTTGCTCAAGCAATGTTTTAGCTTCCAGCACCGTGCCAGCGCTGGCAGTACTCAAGCCCATCCGGCTCAGGGTTAGGCAGAGCAATTCGCGAATATCGCGTTCGTCATCAACAATGAGCACATGGGCGTTTGGCATGCGGTGATTATACATTTTGATTGGCGGGTCTGGGACCCGCCCCTACATAAATCCCATCGTAGGGGCAGACCGGTGTGTCTGCCCATGGTGAAATGATCACGGTGTAAATTAGGGCGCACACATGGGTGCGCCCCTACTATGGGTTTGGGGTTACCCTACCAACAACGATTGCCCACCCGACAAAGCCAGTGAAAATCGACATCCGCCGCCGATAATTGGTTCATAACGCAATTGCGCTTGGTTGGCCTCGGCTAATTGTTTGGCAATATACAAGCCAAGGCCGGTTCCGTGTTCGCTGCTGGAGAAAAATGGGCTAAACAAATTTTTCGTCACATGGTTGCTAAGCCCCGGCCCATGATCAATCACATCAATAATCGGTTGGTCGGTATCCATTCGCAAAGCAATTTGCACATGCGCGGTTTGGTGCGGGAGATGGCCATAAATCAGGGCATTGCTGAGTAGCACGCTGAGCACTTGGTATAAGTGCAATGGGTCGAATAAACCCATAGCCAGTTCGCTGCTTAAATGTAAGTGAATTTTTTCGCTGTCATTTGGGTGGGTAATTAAAAATTCTTGCACAAAGCTTTGGCAAAAGCTATTCAGTTCAACACTTTCAGGTTGTGCGGCTTCGCGCTTGGCTAATTGCAATACGTTTTCAATAATGCCATTCATGCGCTTGCTTTGGGTGCCGATGATGTCGAGTAGGCGTTGGTCTTCGGGGTTTGCTTGGCCAGATTCGCACAGCAATTGCTGGGCATAGCTAATTGCCGCCAGTGGATTACGAATTTCATGCGCAATGCTGGCCGATAAACGCCCTAAATTAGCCAATTGCAATTCATCAGCGCGCCCAGAAAATACTCGGCTATCTTCTAAAAATGCCAGGTATAAAATCTCTTGTTGGGTTAAGGCCACAAAACGTGGAATCACTTCTGGGCCGTTCTCATACAAGGTTAGTGGTTGTGGTTTGATATCGGGATTTTGCCGCCATTGCCACAGCCGTTTATTAAGCTCTGGTGCCAGTTGCTGCAGCGGCTGATCGCGTTGCAAGGTTATTTGATTCAGGCCACTAGCCGCTTCATTGCTCAGCACAATGTGGTGATTTTTATCCAGTAACACCACACCAGTGCGCATCCGTTTGATGATCAGCTCGTTCATCTGCGCCATTTCAGCTAACTGCACACCGCGCGCTTCAGCCAAAGCTTGGCTTTGCTGTGCTTGGGTTGCCAACATTTGGCAGAACAACACGGTGCTGGCATAGATCATCGCAAACATCAGCGATTGCGCAATATCGGTGGCTGAATTACTGGAAAAGGCATTCAGCAAATAGTGGCCAAGCAGCACGGCAATGGCGCAGAAGGTTAGCACGGCGCTTTGGCGATTGCTGAGCAATAATCCGCCGGCCGCCAAATTCACCACCATAACCAATGCCACGCTGAAAAAACCGACTGGCAGCAACCACGCTAAACAGCCAAATACCCAAACATCAACACATAGGCTAAACAAAACACGTTGTTTGCTAAACGCGCGTTTTTCCATGAGGAATAACAGGCAAGACACCAACAGATGTACAACACTCAACACTTTTAAGGGCGTGAGTGGATTCAGCGCATTGAAATACGGTGCAAATGGGCTGAATACCCACAAAGCCAACAAGGCCGCTTGCAAGCAGCGAAATAGCGCAAAAAAATAGTGCTCACGGGCGCTCAGGTTAATATTTTTGTCTGGCGAGCTGGCTGAAAACATTGATTTAGCTAAGTGTTGGCTGAAATGGGTGATTTTGAGTATAAGCCGTAAAGCACTGGCTTTTGCCTTTAGCGCCATAAAAGGCGACAATAAACACCCTTTTCAGGGTCTTAACCCGCTCACCACAGGTGTCGAATGAATTTTCACGAATATCAAGCCAAACAATTGTTTGCCGATTACGGCATTGCTGTGCCCAAGGGCATTGTTGCCCGTACTCCTGATGAAGCCGTTGCTGCTGCCAAGCAGATTCCTGGCGACTTATGGGTTGTGAAAGCGCAAATTCATGCCGGTGGCCGTGGTAAAGCCGGTGGCGTGAAGCTCGCCAAATCGCTAGATGAGGTTAAGCAATATGCGAAAACTATGCTCGGCACCAAAATGGCCACCTACCAAACAGCCGGTGTGCATTTGCCGATTGATTCAGTATTAGTGTGCGAAGGCACCGACATTGCCAACGAAATGTATTTGTCGGTATTGGTCGATCGCGCCAGTAAAACCATCACCTTTATTGCTTGCGCTGAAGGTGGCATGGATATTGAGGAAGTAGCCAAAACCAATCCAGCTGCCATCAAAAGTGTGCATGTGGATTACGTGCAAGGCTTGCAAGCCTATCAATGCCGTCAGCTCGGTTTCGAACTTGGCTTGAATGCCAAGCAAGTCGGCCAGCTCAGCAAAATCATGCTCGGCTTGTATAAATTATTCAATGAAAAAGATTTGGCTTTGGTGGAATTAAACCCATTGGCCATTTTAACCAACGGCGATTTAGCGGTTCTTGATGGTAAAATCAACACCGACGACAATGCCACTTTCCGTCATCCGGAATTAGCCGCGATGCGCGACATTCGCCAAGAAGACAAAACCGAAGTGTTAGCTAGCCAGCACGATTTAAACTACGTAACCATGGACGGTGATATTGGCTGCATGGTGAATGGTGCCGGCCTTGCCATGGCCACCATGGACGTGATTTCATTGAGCGGCGGTTCGCCAGCCAACTTCTTAGATGTGGGCGGTGGTGCAACCAAAGAACGCGTTACCGAAGCCTTCAAATTAATTTTGAGCTCGGATAAAGTCAAAGCAATTTTCGTCAATATTTTCGGCGGTATTGTGCGCTGCGACATGATTGCCGAAGGCATTATTGCCGCGGTGATTGAAGTGGGTGTAAAAGTGCCGGTTGTAGTGCGTTTGGAAGGCACCAATGTGGAAAAAGGCCGCGAGCTGCTAAAAAACAGCGGCCTTGCCATCACCTCGGCCAACGACATTAACGACGGTGCCCAGAAAGTCGTCGCTGCTGCCCGCGCATAAACCCGCCCTCACCTAATGTAGGAGCGGCTTCAGCCGCGATTAACAGCCAACAAAACCCGCCCTCACCCCAACCCTCTCCCGGCGGGAGAGGGGGAAAAAGGAAAAAAGATATGAGCGTTTTAATCAACAAAAATACTAAAGTTATTGTGCAAGGTTTCACCGGCACGCAAGGCACTTTCCATGCCCAGCAGATGCTCGATTACGGCACGCAGGTAGTTGGCGGTGTAACACCGGGTAAAGGCGGCAGCCAGCACATCGGTTTGCCAGTGTTTAATACCGTGCGTGATGCCGTGAAAGCCACTGGCGCAAACGCCTCAGTGATTTATGTGCCACCTCCGTTTGCTGCCGATGCAATTTTAGAAGCGGCTTCTGCTGGTATCGCGGTGATTGTTTGCATCACCGAAGGCATTCCAGTGCTCGATATGTTGCGCGTTAAGAACAGCCTAAAAGCCTATCCAGATGCAGTGTTAATCGGGCCAAACTGCCCAGGCATCATCACTCCGGGCGAATGCAAAATCGGCATTATGCCGGGCCATATTCATTTGCCTGGCCAAATCGGCATTGTTTCGCGCTCTGGCACACTCACCTATGAAGCGGTGAAGCAAACCACTGACGCAGGCCTTGGCCAATCAACTTGCATCGGCATTGGTGGTGACCCAATGCAAGGCATGAACTTCATCGATTGCCTAAAATTATTCCAAGCAGATCCGCAAACCTTGGGCATCATTATGGTTGGCGAAATTGGCGGCAGCGCTGAAGAAGAAGCCGCCGAATATATTGCTGCACATGTGACTAAACCGGTAGTCGGCTTTATTGCAGGCGCCAGTGCACCAGAAGGCAAGCGCATGGGTCATGCCGGTGCCATCGCCTCTGGCGGCCAAGGCACAGCAGCGGGTAAATTCGCGGCGCTGGAAAAAGCCGGTGTTACCACCGTGAAATCACCCGGCGATTTGGGCAAAGCCATTGCGGCGCGCATGGCGAAATAATACGCCCTCTCCCCAACCCATCTCCCATTGGTTGAGGGACGAAGGCGAAATGGTTGTAGGGGCAGACCCATGTGTCTGCCCTTTTTTTTGCGAAAAATCCACCAAATTGTAGGGGCGCATCGCGAT
>JANPOU010000038.1:0-70151 GCA_031428155.1 Arenimonas sp.
GATGATGCGGTGCCGCGGATTGTGGGGTATAAATCCAGCAAGGCGATGGTGACTATTGGAAACACCAAGGCAATGCCGAATGCCATGCCAGTCAGTGGCAATACCGCCCACGGCAGATGCAGTTCAGTGACGCTGGCGCAATACAGCCAGTTGGCCAGCATAGAAATAGCACAAACAAGAAATCCAGTGTTGACTAACTTTCGACCAGAAAATTTACCGGCCAAACGGCCACTGATAAATGCGCCAACGCTCATGCCGGCAATGGTGGGTACAAAGAAATAGCCAAATTGGGTTTCGTCTAAGCGCAAATGCAACAACACATAATCCGGCGCCGAAGCGATATACAAAAATAGTCCGCCAAACAGGAAGGTGCCGCTGAATGCTAGCATGCGAAAGGCGCTACTTTTGCCCATATCCCAATACGATTGCGACAAAGTGACTGGGTGAATAGGCACGCGTTTATCGGCCGGGTGCGATTCGGGCAATAAGAAGCCAACCACCAATAGCATTAAGAACGACAGCGCCACTAAAAACCAAAAGATGCCCTGCCAATGGCTCCAGCTCAAAATATAGCCGCCGATGATTGGCGCAATGGCTGGTGCGATAGAAAAAATCATCGACACCAAACTCATCATTTTCTGCGCTTCATTGCCCTGATACACATCGCGGATAACCGCTCGGCCAACAATTAGGCCGACGCCAGCCGACAGGCCTTGTATAAATCTAAACAACAGCAGATGCGGCAAGGTGTCAGATAATGCACAACCGATGGACGAAGCCAGAAACAGCAACAAACCAGCAATAATCACCGGCTTGCGGCCATACGCATCCGACAACGCGCCATGCAATAAAGACATCACCGCATAGCCAAGCAGATAAATACTAATTGCTTGTTGTATGGCTGCATCATCAACTCGCAATTCATGCGCCAGCACCCGAAAAGCCGGGAAAATGCTGTCGATGGCGAATGGCCCAATCATGGCCAGCATGCCCAAGATCATTGCCAAACGGCGGCGAGAAATACTTAAAGGACTTAATGACATAGCTTGAGTCGTTTAAAGTGCATCAAAAAGGCAGAGCAGGCCAACCCAAATAAGGCGCCAGAAACCAATACGCTGCGCCGGCAAGCACCGCAATCACAGCAATACGCAGTAAAAAGCTCATCACCTTGAAAAATAAAAATAAACAAACTAAGGCAATCAGCCCCACTATCAACGATATGCTCATGCGCTTCCCTTTTAATCCGTTTAGTGTATTGCATAAAGCTTTACATAGATAACCTTTTAGGCGTAATTCTAGCTAGAATAAAAGCATTGTTTTATTGAGTAATATGCATGACTGATTTAACCCGCCCTAGTTTTCATGGTTTTGAACAAATCCCACTGCGCGAATATGCCGAACGCGCCTATTTAGACTATTCGATGTATGTGGTGCTAGACCGAGCCCTGCCCTTTTTGGGTGACGGCCTAAAGCCCGTGCAACGGCGCATTATTTATGCCATGAGCGAGTTATCTTTAAGCGCTAATGCTAAGCCAAAGAAATCGGCGCGCACCATTGGTGATGTGATTGGTAAATACCACCCGCACGGCGACTCAGCCTGCTACGAAGCCATGGTATTGATGGCGCAGCCGTTCTCATACCGCTACCCACTCATTGAAGGACAAGGCAACTTCGGTTCCACCGACGATCCGAAATCCTTCGCCGCCATGCGCTATACCGAATCAAAACTAACCCCAATTGCCGAAGTGTTATTAGGCGAGTTAGGCCAAGGTACGGTGGATTGGAATCCGAATTTCGACGGTACATTGCAAGAACCAACATGGATGCCAGCACGGCTGCCGCATATTTTATTGAACGGCACCACTGGCATTGCAGTGGGTATGGCCACCGATGTGCCGCCACATAATCTTAATGAAGTCGTCAGTGCCTGTATTCGCTTGTTGGATGATCCACAAGCCAGCGTGCGTGATTTATGCGAACACGTGCTTGGCCCGGATTACCCAAGCCAAGCCGAAATCATCACCCCGCGCAACGACCTGATTGCGATGTATGAAAGCGGCGGCGGCTCGGTGCGAGCCCGCGCAACCTATGTCAAAGAAGGCAACAACATCGTGCTTAACGCTCTGCCGTATCAGGTTTCGCCATCGAAGGTGATGGAGCAAATTGCCCAGCAGATGCGCGCCAAGAAATTGCCGTGGTTGGAAGATTTGCGTGATGAATCCGATCACGAAACACCAACCCGTTTGGTGCTAGTGCCGCGCTCGAATCGCGTTGATATTGATTCACTGATGGGACATTTATTCGCCACCACCGATTTGGAACGCAGCTATCGAGTTAACTTCAACATCATTGGCTTAGATGGCCGGCCGCAAGTTAAGAACTTAAAGATGTTGTTAAGCGAATGGCTGTCATTCCGAATGGAAACCATTCGCAAACGCTTAACCTATCGCAAAGAAAAGCTAGAACGTCGTCTGCATTTATTACAAGGCCTATTGATTGCATTCCTGAATTTGGATGAAGTGATTCACATCATCCGCACCGAAGACGAGCCGAAAGCTTCTTTAATGGCGCGCTTCGAGCTTAGCGAAGATCAAACCGATTATATTCTTGATACCAAACTGAGACAGTTGGCACGTTTGGAAGAAATGAAAATTCGCGGCGAGCAAGAAGAGCTCGAGGAAGAGTTAAATAAAATTATCGCCATTCTTGGCTCGAATGCCAAACTAAAAAAATTACTGAAAGACGAACTGCTCGCTGATGCGAAGAAATTCGGCGACGCACGGCTTTCACCACTGGTCACCCGCGAATCGGCGCAGGCCATTGATGAATCGAGCTTAGTGGCAAGCGAACCGATGACCGTGGTGCTCTCGCAAAAAGGCTGGATACGCGCCGGCAAAGGCCATGAGCTCGACCCATCAGCACTTGGCTATCGCGATGGCGACCAACTACTCGATTTCATTCGCGGCCGCAGCACCTTGCAAGTTGCGGTATTAGACAACACCGGCCGAAGCTATTCGTGCTTAACACACACCTTGCCTTCAGCGCGTGGCAATGGCGAGCCACTCAGCGGCCGATTCGCACCGCCAAGCGGCGCACAATTCGTAGGCTTAGCTAGCGGTGAAACAAGCCAAAAATTTGTGGTGGCTAGCAGCTATGGCTATGGCTTTATCACCAGTTTCGAAAATTTCCTAAGCGCTAAAAAAGCCGGCAAACAACTGCTAAATGTCGATGAAAAAGCCGACATTCTGCCGCCTGCCACAGTGCACGATATAGCGACTGATTTTGTAGTGGCAATTAGCAGTGGTGGTAATTTATTGGCTTTCCCAGCCAGTGAACTGCCCGAGCTGGATAAAGGCAAAGGCAATAAAATCCTGCAAATTCCGCCTGCTAAGCTTAAAGCTGGCGAAGAAAATATTATTGCAGTCACTTGCGTTAAACAAGGCGGTGAACTCACGCTGCTATGTGGGCAACGCAAATTGGTGCTCAGCTGGCGCGACTTGCAAGCCTACCAAGGAACCCGCGCGCAACGCGGACATGCCCTGCCGCGTGGTTTTCAGCGTGTTGACAGCATCGAAAGCAATTAATCAGCGAGATTATCAATGGCAATTAAATCAGTAGTGAAGAAACTATTTTGGGGTGTGGCTGCTTTACTGCTAATAGTTGGTTTTACAGGCTATTTCTTATTACGCGCTAGCTTGCCAACACTAGATGGCGAACAAGCACTGTCGGGGATATCCGAAAGCACACTCATTGAACGCGACGCCAATGGCACGGTGACTATTACCGCAAAAAATAGCTTAGATTCTGCGCGCGCACTGGGCTTTGTGCATGCACAAGAACGCTATTTCGAAATGGATTTACTACGCCGCTCAGCCAGTGGCGAGCTATCGGAGTTATTCGGCAAAATCGCGATTGAGAAAGATAAATCTATTCGCGTACACCGCCTGCGTGCCCGCATTCAGCAGCATTATGCACAGATGGCTGGAACCGAAGCCGGCACACTACAAGCCTATGCCGATGGCGTGAATGCTGGCTTAAACGCACTTTCAGCTAAGCCATGGCCGTATTTGTTGCTAAACACCAAACCACAAGCATGGAAACCAGAGGATTCTTTTTTGGTGGGTTTCGCGATGTTTTTCGATTTACAAGATGAAGACAATGAGCGCGAATTTAAGTTATGGCAACTGAAAAATATTTTGCCCGAACCTATTTATACATTACTTACTCAATCCCAATCCGGCTGGGATGCGCCCTTATTTGGTGAGTCGAAAAACTCGGTGGTAGTGCCAACGGCTGAGCAGGTTAATTTAAATCAATACAGTGCACCGCAGTTTGCGTATCAGCCCAATAAATTGGCTGAAGCGGTGGGTAGTAATAATTTCGCGGTAGCTGGCGCACTCACCAAAGATGGCCGTGCGATTGTGGCCGATGATATGCATCTTGGCTTGCGTGCGCCGAATATTTGGTTTCGCGCGCGCCTTCGCACCGGGAAAGATTTGGATGTATCCGGCTTTAGTTTGCCTGGCATTCCTTCGATTATTGTGGGTAGCAATCGGCATGTGGCCTGGGGCTTTACAAATAGCTATGGCGATTGGGCTGATTTTGTGCGTGTGCAATGGCTTGATGCCGAAAAAACACGCTATCTTGATCACAAGGGGCATCGTCAGGAAGTACAGATTGTTGATGAACCCATTCGTGTTAAGGGCGGCCAAACCGAAGCGTTTAGTGTTCGTGAAACCGTGTGGGGGCCTATCACTAAAGACTTGAACGCCTCATTCGCACTGGCTTTGCAATGGACGGCGCAACAGCCCGGTGCGCTGAATATGGGCTTAAATGAATTGGCTAGCAGCCAAGACCTTGATCAGGCTTTGCAAGTTGCGAAACGTATTGGTATGCCTGGGCAGAATTTAGTGATTGGCGATAAAAACGGCCGCATTGCGTGGCGATTAACCGCGCAGATACCAAAACGCGTTGGCAGTTGCGATAAAACAGCGCCGGTTGATCCAAAACTCGGCTGCGGCTGGGATGGTTGGCTTGCTGGCGAATTAAATCCTGTGCTTGTTGACCCACCTACACATCGTTTATGGACAGCCAATGCGCGCGTGGTTGATGGGCAGTGGTCGGAATTAGTCGGCAATGGCGGCTATGCACTCGGTGCGCGTTCAATGCAGATTCGCGACGGCTTATTCGCCAAAAAACAATTCACCGAAAAAGACCTACTCGCCATTCAAACCGATAGCCGCACGTTGTTCTTAAAACGCTGGTGGCAATTCATGCAGCAACAAGCGCAGAAAGCCCCTGCAGGCTCGGCATTAAAACAACTCAATGATGCCGATAAAAATTGGCCCGCTAAAGCCAGTATTGATTCAGTGAGCTATCGCTTGGTTCGCGCATGGCGTTTGGAAGTCAGCAATCGTATTGAAGAAATGTTGCTTGCACCGGCCATCGACAAGCTTGGCAGCGAATCTAGCAAACCCGGCTATACCGGTTTTGATTATGAAGCACCCGGCTTCACCGGTTTTGAAGATGTGGCTTGGGCATTGCTGCAACAACAACCCAAACATTTACTAACCCGTGATTACAAAAGCTGGGATGATTTGCTTGAGCAATCGGCGCTAACC
Organism: Arenimonas sp.; assembly: GCA_031428155.1. Classification (GTDB taxonomy): domain Bacteria; phylum Pseudomonadota; class Gammaproteobacteria; order Xanthomonadales; family Xanthomonadaceae; genus Arenimonas. The sequence goes on from JANPOU010000038.1 coordinate 5,622, forward strand.
GTGCATACAAAAATGGCTGAAAACGGGCCACTCGCCGAACAAACCTGGGGCAAACGTAACACCGCCAATTTCTGCCACCCACTCGCCACCGCGTTGCCTGGTTTTGTGAAGCCGCTGCTTTGTATGCCGAAAGATCAGCTTGAAGGCGATACCGATATGCCGCTAGTGGTTAGCCCAACATTCGGTGCTTCCGAGCGCATGGTGGTATCGCCGGGGCATGAGGAGGATGGCATTATCCATATGCCGGGCGGGCAAAGCGGGCACATTCTTTCGCCATTTTGGGGCGCTGGCCACCGCGATTGGGTGCAACACAAACCCACGCCGTTTTTGCCAGGCAAAACGGTTTATACGCTGACCTTGAAATCAATATAACGTAGGGGCGAACCCGTGTGTTCGCCCTGATATTACGAATGCAATTTATTGTACGAACACGCGGGTTCGCCCCTACATAAACGGTTTCATTTCGCGTTTAACACCGTTTTACATTGTGCCGGTAAATCCGTCATTCGTAACGGCGGCTTTGGCGGGCCTAGTTTTGGGTGCAGTGCTTCATTAGTGAACCACCAATCCAGGGATTTATCGCAGCCATCGCCTTCTGGAACCCGATCTTGCGCAGCGCATGATACATCGCCCGTTGGGCAAAACAAGCGAATATGGAAATGGTAATTATGTCCTGCTGTTGGCCGAACTTTGCTCATCCATGCCTGCCCCGCTTCGGTTCGGCATAGCGCTTTCTTAATGGCAGGATTAACGAAAACACGCTGCACTTCAGGCTGCATGGCGGCATTGCGAATAACGGCTAAATGGCTGCTAGTCCACGCTTTTTTATCCACATCAAGCCTATCGCTGCGAACCACATTCAGCGACGATAGGTTTTCTCGTTCAGCACGTGTGAGTTCTTGTGCAGGCATAGGTAGCAGCCAAATATCGGCGTCTAAACCAATTTGATGCGAGTAATGCCCGGTAAGCATTGGTCCACCACGCGGCTGTGACATATCGCCCAGCAACAAACCCGGCCAACCACTGGCTTGTGCGGCAATTGGGGTAAAACGCTGGAGAAAATCTATCATCGCTGGATGCGCCCAGTTGCGCTTGCGCGAAAGCCGCATCACTTGCCAGTTCGGGCCATTAATTGGCAAGGCTTGGCCACCCGCCATACATCCTTTCGCATAAAACCCAACCGACTCTGCGGGCAAAGCGGCGGCAGAATCTGCGCGCCCAAATAGTTGCTTAGCAGGCGTGGCGATGTCATTCGGCGAGGCTAAAACCGGCAATGCGTCAGGTGTTAGCGTGCCCTTTTCTTGCGCGCTGCTTGGCATGGCAAGAACAACGCAACATGCTGTAATAAATCCAAAATGCTTAATCATGGATTACCGCTCCCGATGCGCTCACACATTGTTGCAAAATTCAGGGCGCGGCAAGCAGCGCCCCTACAGCCAATATCAACCCGCCACTAATAGAGCCACACTCACGCCAATACCTGCGAACCAAATAAGCGAACGAATTGTTGCGCGGTTACTCAAATAGGCCCATGTGTATGCTAAACGAATAGCAACAAAAGCCATTGCCAACATATCTATGCGCCCTTGTTCAATGCCACCAATCTGAGCAAAGAACACGCCAGCTAGGAACAGTGGCAAGGCTTCAAAGCCATTGTTTTGTGCCGCATGTGCTCGACTTTGCCAGCCTGTAAGTTTTGCCTCCCACTCGCGCGGTTTGGCATTATCAAAACCACCGTCCCTACGCGGCATTCGGCCAAAGCTAGCTTTTGCAGCACCCATCGTTAAAATTGGCAATAAGCATGCAGCCAGAACGCACCATTGTGTGATTGTCATAAGTTTCTCCTTAGTCTTGGTGTGTTGAAAAAAATCGCGACTAGAAATGTATCGAGCCTAGAAGGCTCTCCTACAGTAGCAATTTTTTGGCCATTTCAGCATATAACATGGGTAAGCGTTCTAGATCAGCCACAAGCACCCGTTCGTTAACTTGATGGATACTGGCATTAATTGGCCCGAATTCGATGACCTCAGCGCCAAGCGGCGCAATGAAGCGCGCATCGGATGTGCCGCCACCGGTATTTTCCAGCGGTATGAGATGTAATTGCTCTGCAATGACTTCACGAACCGCTTTGCGAAGCGCGCCTTCGTGCGTTAAGAACGGTTCGCCACCGCGATGCCATTTAATCTGATAGCTCAAAGCGTGTTTATCCAACACAGTATGCACTTCGTGTTCCAGTTGCTCGGCGCGCCAGCTTGGGTTATAGCGAAAATTGAACAGCACTTCGCAGCGCCCAGGAATCACATTATTCGCGCCAGTTCCGGCATTGATGTTCGATATTTGAAAGCTTGATGCAGGAAAATCGGTATAGCCATCATCCCATTGCCGCGCCACCAATTCAGCCAAAGGCGCCAGCGCTTGATGAATCGGATTACGGGCCCGCTCCAGGTACGCGACATGGCCTTGAATGCCTTCCACAGTGAGCGTTCCACTTAGTGTACCGCGCCGGCCAATACGCACCAAATCGCCTAAGGTTTGCATGGAAGAAGGTTCACCGGTGATGCAGTAATCGATTTTTTGGCCAATATTTTTAAAATGCTCAGCCACTTTGCGCACGCCATCAATGGCATCGCCCTCTTCATCGGAGGTCAGCAATAAAGCCAAAGTACCAGTATGCTCCGGGTGCTCAGTAATCACCTGCTGCATCGCCACCACAAACGCCGCCACCGAGCCTTTCATATCGGCCGCGCCGCGTCCATACAAAAACCCATCACGAATTTCTGGTGCGAATGGATTAGATTGCCAATCCGCTAAATCGCCGGGCGGCACCACATCGGTGTGACCCAAAAAAAGCAACACTGGTGAGCCTTGCCCATGCGTAATGAAAATATTTTTCACCACACCAAAATCTAGCTTCTGTATGTTGCAACCTACTTTTTGCAAGCGCTCAATAATCACATCCTGACAGCCTGCATCATTCGGAGTTACCGAATCTCGGGCTATTAAATCAAGGGTTAAATCAAGCACCGCACTCATATTATTCCTTGGTTGCGAAAACGCGCGCGTAGTTTGCGTCTTTAAAGCCTAGCACGACATGGCCATTGCCGAGCACCAATACAGGCCGTTTAATCAATGCCGGATATTCTTTCAACAACATCAGATATTCCGGCTTGGAGCCCGGTGTTTTTTTATTCGGCAATAAATTCCGCCACGTGGTACTGGCTTTATTGAGCAAGGCGTCAAACCCGCCAAGCTGTTCAGCCCATTGGCTAAGCATGTCTGGCGAAACCGGATTAATGCGGTAATCAATGAAGGTAAATTCATGATTGAATCGCTTAAGCCAATTCTGCGCTTTTTTGCAGGTATCGCAATTGGGCAAGCCGTATAGCTTTATGCTCATTCAACAGCGCCGCGCAATAAATCGTTGACCGATGTTTTGCCACGAGTTTTTTCATCGACTTGTTTCACAATCACCGCGCAATACAGCGAATATTTACCATCGGCGGATGGCAAAGAGCCGGACACCACCACCGAACCGGCTGGCACACGGCCATAGGATACTTCGCCAGTAGCGCGGTTATAAATGCGCGTACTTTGGCCGATGAACACACCCATACCAATCACCGAGCCACGCTCAACAATCACACCTTCAACGACTTCCGAACGTGCACCGATAAAGCAATCGTCTTCGATGATGGTTGGTGAAGCCTGCAACGGCTCAAGCACGCCGCCAATGCCTGCGCCACCAGAGATATGGCAACGCGCACCGATTTGCGCGCATGAACCGACAGTTGCCCAGGTATCAACCATCGTGCCGTTGCCCACATAAGCGCCAATGTTTACGAAGCTCGGCATCAGCACCACGTCTTTGCCAATATACGAGCCCGCACGTGCAATAGTTCCTGGCACCACGCGCGCACCAAGTAACTTAAATTCTTCCGCCTCATAGTTTTCAAAACGCAGCGGCACTTTGTCCCAGTAAGGATTGGTCGCATCGCCCATCACATCCATATCGTGGCAGCGAAAATACAGCAACACCGCTTTTTTCAGCCATTCATTAACCTTCCAGCCATCTGCCATAGGCTCGGCTACACGTGCCTGGCCCGATTCCAGCAAAGCAATCACATGATACAAATCAGGTTTTAGCAAATCAATGCTTTCGGTATTTAATTGTGCACGTGCCTCGAATGCAGCTTCAATGCGTTGTTGCAGTTGTGCGGTCATTTTTTTCTTCCTTCTAAAAATTCAAATAGGGCGACATGTATTGCGTCTAAATCTTTCGCTTCCATAATGGCATTGTTGTTTCTGTCACTCAATACAAATATATCTTCCGCACGCTCTCCGAATGTAGCAATGCGCGCATCGTGCACACGTACTTTCTTTTGCAATAGCACATACGCAATATCGGCCAACAAACCTGGGCGATCCGCGCAAATTAAACTCATCTGGGTGCGCTGAGCATCAAGCTGTTGGCTAAACTCAATTCGTGTGGGAATTTTGAAGTGTTTAAGCTGGCGCGGCAATATATGCTTGGCGGGCTTAATGTGCTCTGGGTCTTTTAGTGCAGCCGACAATGTCTGTGCAATACGCTTATTATCAGGCGTATGGTTGCCTTTAAGGGTAATAAAATTATCCAACGCATAGCCATCGTTAGAGGGCAGAATGCGTGCGTGCAAAACAGTTAGGTTCAGGCGGTCTAAGGTTGCCATTAAGCCGGAGAAAATTCCGTCTTTATCTAGGGTGCGAATGAAAATTTCTAAGGAATCATTACCTACAAGCTCGCGAACTAATATTTGTGAAGGGAAGATTAAGGAGTGCAACACGCCTTGGGTTTGCCAAACCAGTTGGTCAGGCCGGTAACGCAGAAATGCGTCGCTTGGGTAGCTACTCCATAACGCATTAACTTCTGACTCATGAAAACTCATGTCCATCAGCTTAGCCATGGCCATATTGCGCGTCTCTGCGCAGATATCTTCGGCATTCAATGGATGCTCTAAACCAACACGCAAGACATAGCGCGTTGCTGTATATAATTCAGCCAATAACTGATCTTTCCAAGCATTCCAAAGCTTGGGGCTTGTGCCAGCAATATCGGCGCAGGTTAAAACATACAGATAATCTAAGTGCTCGCGGTCGGCCATTTTGCGGGCGAAGTCATTAATAATGTCCGGATTGGAAATATCAAATTTCTGCGCAGTGAACGACATCAACAAATGTTGCGCCACCAACCACTGCACTAATTGTTTGTCCGCCATCGGCAACTGATGAGCATCGGCAAAAAGTAAAAAATCATCCGCACCCAACAAGGCATGATCGCCGCCACGGCCTTTGGCAATATCGTGAAATAATCCTGCCAACCAGATGAGATGAGCTTTGCGCAAGCGCGGAAATACTTCATGCGGCAAGGAAAAACCTTCTTGCTTGCCTTGTTCAAAACGACGCATGATGTCCAGTACGTTTAAAGTATGCTGATCTACTGTATACACATGAAACAAATCGTATTGCATGCGGCCAGTGACTTGCCCAAACTCCGGCAAGTAGCGTGCTAAAACGCCTAAGCGCGCCATGCGCTGCAAGCTAAGCACGCCTTGTGTTTCGCTTAACATGCGCATAAACGCAGCACGAACCTGCTCGCTTTGCTCAGCATACGGCTTGATGCTACCCAGCGCTTCAGCTAGGCCACGCGCAGTATCTGAATGCAGGCCTTTGCAATGATTCTGATTGCTCCACACCGAAAATAATTCAATCACCGCGCTCATACCTATTGCATTAAAGCGATTATCCAGCGCTAATAGATAGCCATTCTTTAGCACGTATCGATCATTAACTGGCTCAATGATTTGCTGATTAGCTAAATGCTCTTCAAAGCGCTGCAATAAGCGGTCGTTGATGCGTAAAAGAATAGCCGCAGAGCGGAAAAATTCTTGCATCAGCTGTTCAACCGCTAAGCTTTCGGCATTGTCTTGCAAGCCAAATAATTCGGCGAGATTTTTTTGATGATCAAACAGCAGTCGTTCTTCGGCACGCTTGCTAATTAAATGCAGGCCAAAGCGCAAACGAGCAACAACCCGCCAATTATGGCGTAGCGCGTCCCACTCAGAATCTCCAAGTAAACCCAATGGTGCTAAACCAGCTAGTGAGTTCACACCATACAGCTTCTTTGCCAACCAGCTCAAGGTATGGAAATCACGTAGGCCGCCAGGGCCTTCTTTCAAATTAGGCTCAAGGTTATCGGCGGTGTGATGGAATTTTGCATGGCGTTGTTGCTGCTCTATGCGCTTTGCACTGAAATAATCGGCCGCACCATACACATCGGGCGATTGCATAGCGTGTTTTAAATTTTGATACACAGTATCATCGCCGGCTATGTAGCGCGTTTCTAATAAAGCGGTGAATGTTGCCACATCACGCTGGCTGGCATCTATACATTGCGGCACACTGCGCACGGCTTGGCTGAGCTTAAATCCAGAATCCCACAGTAATGAAAAAAACTGGCCAAACGCCAATTCTAGCTTTACTTGTGTTTGTTCATCGGCGCAAATCAATAAATCAATATCCGAATGCGGGTATAACTCCCCACGGCCATAGCCACCAACGGCAATCAATGCTACATCGTGTTGCGCATCAATACACAAGCGCCAAGCGCTACGTAATATATCGTCAACGCATTGCAGATGTTGCTGCAATAAAGATTCAATCGGTGCAGCGCGGGCCAATCGTTCGGACAAGGCGGCGCGCTGTTGGTTTAATGCATGTTTTACCGATACAGCGAATTCAGCGTTGTCTTTGGCTTGGATAAAATCCAATACCTGTTTCTGTGGCGAACTTGCTGCGCTATCGCTCACAAATCCCATATCTTACGAATCAAGATCTTACAAATCACGATTTTACAAATCATTGTCGTCGCCGGGCAGACGCGTCAGAATTTCTACGCCGTCATCGGTAACAGCAAGTGTGTGCTCCCACTGCGCCGACAAACTGCGGTCTTTGGTCACTACCGTCCAGCCATCAGGCATTAGGCGAGTATGTCGCGCCCCTTCATTAACCATAGGTTCAATGGTGAACACCATGCCTTTTTCCAAACGCAGACCTGCTCCAGGCTGGCCATAATGAAGTACTTGCGGATCTTCGTGATAAATCTGGCCAATGCCGTGCCCGCAGTATTCGCGCACTACAGAAAACCGCTCCGCTTCCACCAATTGCTGAATAGCATGGCCAATATCGCCAAGCGTTGCGCCAGGCCGCACTTGACGAATGCCGGCAAACAAGGCTGCACGCGTAACATCCACCAAACGCTTGGCTTTAACCGACGGCTCGCCGGCATAATACATACGCGAGGTATCGCCATGCCAGCCATCTTTGATGACGGTAACATCGATATTGACGATATCGCCATCTTTCAGCACTTTTGCAGGCGATGGAATGCCGTGGCAAATAACGTTATTCACCGATGTGCAGATACTGGCCGGAAAGCCTTTGTAACCCACGTTGGCCGGAATCGCTTGCTGAGCCTGAACAATGTGTTCATGGCACAGGCGGTCAAGCTCGGCGGTACTAACGCCTGGACGCACGTGCGGACCAATCATTTGCAGGACTTCAGCCGCCAAACGGCCAGCAATGCGCATTTTTTCGATATCTTGTTCGGTTTTGATAGTTATCTTCATGGGAGTATTATCCAATACTTGCGCAAAATTAGCACTTTCTTGTATAATTTACGGGCTTTACCGCCCACGCTGAGCGTCAATCGGCGAATTCACACATCGAATAATTACCCGCATCGGGGTGCCTAAATGTTTTAGTTTAGGTTCGACGCGGCGATTCGATGGAGGCCCAACCCGGAACTCGTTGCCTATATAAGGCCAGTTCCCCTGTTTAAGGAAGTCACCATGTCTCAAGTTACTATGCGTCAAATGCTGGAAGCCGGCGTGCATTTCGGTCACCAAACCCGTTACTGGAACCCAAAAATGGGTCAGTACATCTTCGGTGCCCGCGGCAAGATCCACATCATCAATTTAGAAAAAACCATGCCTTTGTTCACTGACGCGATGAATTTTATCTCGGCCATTGCGCAAAAACGCGGCACCATTTTATTCGTTGGCACCAAGCGTTCTGCCCGCGATTCCATTAAAGAAGAAGCTACCCGTTGCAACATGCCGTATATGAGCATGCGCTGGTTAGGCGGCACCTTAACCAACTTCCGCACCGTGAAGCAATCGGTTTCGCGTTTGAAAGAATTAGAAGCAGCTGAAACCAATGGTACTTTTGAAAAACTGGTTAAGCACGAAGTGCTGACCATGCGTCGCGAACGCGACAAGTTAGATGCGTCTTTAGGCGGCATTAAAGACATGAACCGTTTACCAGACGCTTTGTTTGTGATTGATATTGGTCATGAAAACATCGCCATTCTTGAAGCCAAAAAACTCGGCATTCCAGTTATCGCGGTAGTTGATACCAACTACGATCCAAGCTTGGTTGACTACGCCATTCCAGGCAACGACGACGCCATTCGCGCCGTGCAGTTGTATGTTCGCGCCGCCGCTGATGCCGTGTTGGAAGGCAAAGCTGCCGCGCCAATCGTTGCCAACAACAACGATGAATTCGTTGAGTTGGACGAAGAAGGCAATCCTGTTGCGAAAGTCGACAAAAAGGCAGCACCACGCCGTGCGCCAGCTAAGAAAGATGCACCACGTCGTAACGAAAAACGCGACGCGTAATGCCAAATAGGGTGTGTTAACGCACACCCTACACTGTCGGCTTGGCTGATAGTTCCTACTATACATTTTGAGGTGAATCATGGAAATTACTGCTAGCCTGGTAAAAGAACTGCGCGAGCGCTCAGGCGCCGGCATGATGGAATGCAAAAAAGCGTTGACTGTTAACAACGGCAACATCGAAGAAGCAATGGAATATTTGCGCAAGACCGGCTTATCCAAAGCTGACAAAAAATCCGATCGCGTGACAGCTGAAGGTCGTATTGGTATGGCCAGCAATAGCAACAATGCGGTGTTGGTTGAAGTGAACTCGGAAACCGATTTCGTTGCAAAAGATGAAAACTTTATTGCCTTCGTGAACGCCGTTGCAGAAGCTGCACTTGCTTCAGGCGTTGCTGATGTTGAAGCCTTGAAATCTGCTGCCATGAACGGCGCAACGGTTGAAGAAGCACGCGCTGCATTAATTGCCAAAATTGGTGAAAATGTGCAAGTACGTCGTTTGGTCAACATCAAATCTAGCAATCACGTTGCTGCCTATATTCACGGCGGCCGAATTGGCGTGCTGGTTGATGTAGCTGGCGGCGATGCGGAATTAGCACGTGGTATTGCTATGCATGTTGCAGCAATGAATCCTCCATACAACAAAGCAGCCGATGTTCCTGCTGACTTTGTACAGAAGGAAAAAGAAATTGAAATGGCCAAAATGACTGACAAAGACAAAGCAAAACCAGCTGAAATCTTAGAGAAAATCATTAGTGGCAAAATTGCTAAAATCGTTAACGAAGTCACTCTGTATGGCCAGCCGTATGTATTGAACTCCGATTTAAGCGTTGAAGCGGCTGTTAAAGCGGCTGGTGCCGATGTTGTATCATTCCAACGTTTAGTAGTTGGTGAAGGCATTGAAAAAGTGGTTGAAGATTACGCTAGCGAAGTCGCCAAAGCGATGGCAGGTTAAATCAAAAAGCCACCTTCGGGTGGCTTTTTTTTCGCCATTATTGCAATAACCACACCTTAAGCATTTCAAACTATAGGCCGACTATGAGCAAAATCAGTTTACTCAGTTACTCAAGCACCGCGCACGAAGCCTATGAAGTGGCTTCTGAAAAAATGCTATCCGGTAGCCCCAAACAAATCCTAAGCAATCATTTCAGCAATGCCTCTGGAGAATTCCATGTGGGCTTTTGGGAAGCAGATGTTGGCTGCTGGCAAGTGAACTACAGTGAATTTGAGTACTGCGAGATTCTCGAAGGCACAATCCGTATGATTGACAGCAATGGCCTTGAACAGACGGTGACTAAAGGCGATCGCTTTGTGATTGAAGCGGGCTATCAGGGCAGCTGGGAAGTTTTGCAATATGCTAAAAAAGTGTATGTTATTTTTGAACCGAAACAATCCTGAATAAAGCTTAGGCGAAAACCCGCCTTTACGTTAGAATAAACCCGTTTACGCATCCCATTGGAGCCTTTATGAGTCAGTTAAAGTATCGTCGCATTTTGTTGAAGTTATCCGGTGAAGCATTGATGGGTAACGGCGATTACGGCATTGACCCAGATATCATCAATGGCCTAGCCATGGAGATCATTGAAGCGCAGCAAGCAGGTGCTGAAGTGGGTGTGGTGATTGGCGGCGGCAATATTTTCCGCGGTGCAGGCCTCGCTGCTAAAGGCATGGATCGGGTAACTGGCGACCACATGGGCATGCTAGCCACCGTGATAAACGCACTCGCCATGCAAGATGCGCTGGAAAAACTTGGTGCCTATGCGCGCGTGATGAGCGCCATTAAAATCAACCAAATTTGCGAAGACTATATTCGCCGACGTGCCGTTCGGCACTTAGAAAAAGGCCGCATTGCATTATTTGCAGCAGGAACTGGCAACCCGTTCTTCACTACTGACTCGGCCGCTGCTTTGCGCGCCACTGAAATCAATGCTGAGTTGCTTATTAAAGCCACCAAAGTGGATGGCATTTATGATGCCGATCCAAAGAAAAACCCGAATGCGACCCGATTTGACACCCTAACCTACGACGAAGTGCTCAGCCGCAATTTACAAGTGATGGACACTGCCGCATTTGCACTTTGCCGCGACAACAACATTCCCTTGCGTATTTACGATATGAGTCAAGCCGGCACATTGATGCGCATTCTGAAGGGCGAAAACATCGGAACTTTAGTCACCCGTTAAGCAATGCAAAGCCATTCCCACAGCCATGGCCGAGCCAAAACGCATCGCATTTTTGCATGGGCGATGGCCATAAACCTTTGTTACTCTGCTTTAGAAGCTGGTTTCGGCGTGTATTACAATTCCATGGCCCTACTTTCAGATGCCATGCATAATCTGGGCGATGCCGCCGGACTAGCCTTAGCGTGGCTGGCAGCTTGGATGGCAAGCCGCGCACCCACGCAGCGCCTTACCTTTGGTTGGCGCCGTGCCACTTTGTTATCGCCACTCGCTAATGCTTTGTTGTTAGTAGGTTTTAGTGGCGCTATTTTATGGGAAGCCATCAGCCGCTTGCAACAACCGCCAGTTGTGCCAGGTATTGCCGTGATGTGGATAGCTGGCTTAGGTATTGCAGTTAATCTTGGCACCGCAAGCTTATTTCACCGTGGCCAACAAAGCGATCTTAATAAACGTGGCGCGTATTTGCACCTGCTAGCCGATGCTGCTGTGTCAGTAGCGGCGGTGATTGCGGGTTTTGGCATGTGGTATGCCGGCTGGAATTGGCTTGACCCTGTTACCGGCATTTTAATTGCTGTGGTGGTTGCTGTGAGCAGCTGGGGCTTATTGAAAAATAGCTTGTTGCAGGTGATGGATGGCGTGCCTGAAAACATTACTATTCCACGTGTGGAAGAATATTTAATCGGCCTGCCAGAGGTTAACACTGTGCACCATGTGCATATTTGGTCCTTAGGTGCTGAAGAAATTGCCTTAACCGCACACATTGTTCGAAACACCGCTGACGGCCATGATGCATTTATTGACGCCACTTGTGCTGGATTATTAGAACAATTCGGCATTAATCATGCCACCTTGCAAATTGAGCTAGGCCAATCCTGCGCGCATGACTTGCATGATCAAGCGCCACATTATTGATATTTTTCAATCTTTTCCAAGCCTTTAGCATCAACTCGGTTTATAATCAGAGATTGTTTTGCGAATAGGAGCTCAAGATGCTCAATGAAATTAAAAAAGATGCGCAAACACGCATGGCTAAAAGCGTAGATGCCCTGAAACACGAGTTAAGTTCGATACGCACTGGTCGTGCCAGCACAGGCTTGGTGGATAATTTAAAAGTCAATTATTACGGCTCCGATATGCCACTGAATCAAGTTGCAACGGTTACCGTTTCCGATGCCCGTTCGTTAACCATTACCCCGTGGGAAAAAGCCATGGTTGGCCCAGTTGAAAAAGCCATATTGGCGTCCAATTTGGGTTTCACCCCAAATACACTCGGCCAAGTGATTCGCATCAACCTGCCACCACTCACCGAAGAACGCCGCAAAGACTTAATCAAGCACGTTCACGCAGAAGCGGAAAATGCCAAAATTTCCGTGCGCAATATCCGCCGTGACGGCATTACCGGTGTAAAAGATTTGCTGAAAGAAAAAACCATCTCCGAAGATGATGCGCGTCGTTCAGAAGACGAGGTTCAGAAAATTACCGATAAATTCGTCAAAGACATTGACGATGTTGCTAAAGCCAAAGAACACGAATTGCTGGCTGTTTAAGCCACTATGCCCATCAGCACGGCCGAACAACGAGTTCCACAACATTTAGCCATCATTATGGATGGTAATGGTCGTTGGGCTGCGCAACGCAATAGCATGCGTAGCATTGGACATCGTGCCGGTGCTAAAGCGGTGCAAGTCAGTATTGAATTTTGTTTGGCACAAGGCATTCAAGCGCTCACCCTGTTCGCTTTTTCTAGTGAAAACTGGAAGCGCCCAGAAGAAGAAGTGAGCACCTTAATGAAATTGTTCTTGCGCATGCTGAACTCTGAAATTGAAGAGTTGCATCGGCAAGGCGTTCGAATCCAATTTATTGGCCAACGCAGTGATTTTTCTGCTGAGATTCAAGAAAAAATGCGCTGGGCTGAGCAGCTCACACAAAGCAATACTAAGCTCAATCTAAATATTGCTGGCAGTTATGGTGGGCGTTGGGATATTGTGAATGCCTGCAAAGCGTTGCTTCAAAACGCTGGCCCTGAAGGCTTGCAAGCCGAACAAATCACCGAACAATCGCTGGCTAAGTTTATGGCTCTAGCCGAGCAACCCGAGCCGGATTTATTGATACGCACCGGCGGTGATTGCCGCATCAGTAATTTTTTACTTTGGCAAATGGCGTATACCGAATTTTGGTTTACTGACACCTTATGGCCAGACATCAATCAGGCGATCCTGATGCAAGCCACACAAGACTATAACCTCCGTGAGCGGCGCTATGGCTTAATCAGCGCGCAAGTTCAAGGACGTTTCGAATGAGCCATCAAACCCGAATTAAATCTGCATTGTGGATGATTCCACTGGCTGTTTTAAGCATACTTTACTTGCCCACACCCTACATGGGCGCAGTGTTGGCCTTGCTGTTGTTGGCGGGTTTGCATGAATGGGCAAAGCTTGCAAATATTCAACATAAAACATTTACGCTTTGTTATTTATTAGCCAATGCCACAGTTATGGCGGCCATTGCATGGCTTGACACCCAAACCCATACGATTTTATATGCCACCGTATTAATTGGCGGGATATTTTGGCTACTGGCTCTATTATGGCTATGGAAGTTTAGCTTTGCAAAAGAGAATACAGCTCAAAATAATACGCTTAAATTAGTTGCTGGCAGTTTAGCCTGTATTCCTGCATGGGCCGCCTTGGTGTGGATACACGGCAGTGACAACGGCCCCGCTTGGACACTGTTTGCGATTGGCTTAATCGCAATCGCCGATAGCGGTGCGTATGTTTTTGGGGTCAATTTTGGTAAGCACAAATTAGCGCCAAACATTAGCCCAGGAAAAAGCTGGGAAGGCTTTTGGGGCGGTTTATTTTGCACCATCGGGTTTGCTATAGCGTTTTCGTTTTATTTCGCGCAAGGCGCAAATCAGTTGCTTGCATTCGCAGTACTTGGCTTGGTCACTGGTGTATTTTCGGTGGCTGGCGATTTATTCGAAAGCCTGCTTAAACGCCATGCGCAAATTAAAGATTCCAGTTCGTTAATTCCAGGGCACGGCGGGCTTCTTGATCGCCTTGACAGCATCTTATCTGGCCTGTGCGTTTTTGCCTTGCTGAAATTTTGGCTGCAACTATGAAACGTATTTGCTTATTAGGCGCAACCGGCTCTATTGGCCAATCAACCTTAAATATTATCGATCAACACCCTGATCGTTTCTGCATTAGTGCTTTATCAGCGCATAGCCAAGTGGATAAATTGATTGAACTGTGCATTCAGCATGAGCCAGCATTCGCTTGCATAACCGATGAAACACATTATTCTGCGTTGAGCGAGGGCTTAAAGCACGCAGGGCTGAATACCGAAGCTTTGGCGGGCTATGCAGCACTAGAACAATTAGCCGCCGATAGCAGCAGCGATACCGTGGTTGCCGCCATTGTGGGCGCTGCAGGTGTTGCCTCAACCTTAAGCGCGGTTAAAGCTGGCAAGCGCGTTTTGCTAGCCAATAAAGAATCGATCGTTTTAGCGGGCAAAATCTTAATGGATTTAGCCAGCGCCAATGGCGCGGAATTATTTCCGATAGATAGCGAACACAACGCCATCTACCAATGTTTACCGAGCAAGGATTACAGCAAAAGCGTGCGTCGCTTGCTGTTAACCGCATCAGGCGGGCCATTTCTTGGTAAAACAAAAGCCGATTTGCAGCACATCACGCCTGAACAAGCCTGCAAACACCCCAAATGGTCGATGGGCCGTAAAATTTCAGTCGATTCTGCCACTTTAATGAATAAAGGCTTGGAAGTGATTGAAGCACAGTATTTGTTCAATACATCGGTCGATAAAATCGAAGTTTTGGTGCACCCGCAAAGTATCGTGCATTCTTTGGTTGATTATGTCGATGGCTCGGTACTGGCGCAAATGGGCAACCCGGATATGCGCACCGCCATTGCCTATGGGCTTTCATACCCAGAGCGCATTGAATGCGGCGTACCAGCGCTGGATTTATGCGACATTGGACAGTTGCAGTTTCAAGCGCCGGATACAATCACCTTTCCTTGTTTAACACTGGCTTATCAAGCCGCACAACGAGCCGGCAATGCGCCTGCGGTACTTAATGCGGCCAATGAAGTGGCGGTAGACTTATTTTTAAATCATCGCCTGCCCTTTTTAGCTATCTCAGATGTTATTGATCAAACACTAAATAGCATTACCTGGGAACCTGCCACAGATTTGGCTGTCCTATTGGCAAGCGATGTCAATGCACGTATTCACGCCACCCATTTTGCTGCGCAACATAAAACACTATGAGCACATTTGTAAGCCCACTGTTCTGGTACATCATCACTATTGGCATTCTTGTCACTGTGCATGAATGGGGGCATTTTATTGTGGCCCGTTGGTGCGGCGTGCATGTTGAGCGCTTTTCCATAGGTTTTGGTCGTGCGCTGTATAAAAAAACCGGCAAAAATGGTACTGAATACCAAATCGCCATGATTCCGTTGGGCGGCTATGTAAAAATGCTCGACGAACGCGAGCATGAAGTGACGGAAGCCATGCGGCCATTTGCTTTTAATCGGCAATCAGTGCAAAAACGTTTTGCAATTGTCTCTGCTGGGCCTGTGGCAAATCTCATTCTATGTATTTTATTGCTATGGCTTTCATTAACTTTAGGAAGCGCCGAATTACGGCCATTACTCGGCCCATCGCAAGGATTGGCTGCGCAAGCAGGATTTGCCAGCGCTGATGAAATCATTGCCATTGATGCTAAACCGATTCGAACATGGAACGACGCCATGCCTTTGCTGGCCTTAGCTGCCATGGACAAACGTGCGCTCAGCATTGAAGTTAAAAACACCTCTGGCCAACAGCAAACACATCAACTACAGCTAAATCGCCTCGAGGCAGATTTCGACCAAAGTAAACTGCTACAGGCAATCGGTTTCACGCCCTACTTTGTAAACCCAAGCTCGGTAATTGGCGTAATTCAGCCAGGTGGCGCATCTAGCCAAGTATTATTAGTTGGCGACCGCATAAGTAAAATTAACACCATTGCAGTGCAATCGTTCCAGCAAATACCTGAAGTACTCAGCCGAGAAGCCAAACCGGGGCAAAATTTACAAATAGAAGTGTACCGTGATGGCCAGCCATTAACCTTCTTTATCGCACCGAAGCAAGTTAAGCAAGACGGTAAAAATCAATGGCGCTTGGGGATTGGCAGTATTCCGGCAACTAAAATAATACAGTATGGGGTTGTTGAAGCGTTGCCAATTGCCATCACTAAAACCTACAGCATGGCTTCTGATAGCTTGTCTATCATTCGCCGTTTATTAACCGGCTCGGCATCAATCAATAATTTATCTGGCCCCATTAGCATTGCACAAGCCGCAGACAACCAAGCGGCATGGGGATTTTCGGCCTTTTTGGCGTTTTTAGCCGCGATTTCCTTGGCATTGTGTATCATGAACCTATTACCGATTCCTATTTTAGATGGTGGGCATCTCTTTTATCTCGTTTTAGAATGGCTTACCGGAAAACCGGTATCCGAGTCTTTTCAAGCAGCTGGCCAAACTATCGGCTTGGTATTACTGTTTGGTTTGTTCGGAATTGCCATTTTTAACGATTTTTTTCGTATCATTTCCTAATTCACCTTTAAGCGCTCGTTTGGAACCCTAATGACCCCTACTACTCTTCGCAAAAGCTTGTTGTGTATTTCATTGGCCACTGCACTGTGCCAACCAGTTTTTGCTCAAAATTTAGAACCGTTCACCGCCAGCGATATTCGTGTAGACGGTTTGCAGCGTATTTCCGCCGGCACGGTATATACCTATTTACCGATAGAAAAAGGCGACCAGGTTAACAGTGCAAAAACCACAGAGGCCATTCGTGCTTTATACAAAACCGGATTTTTCAGCGACATTCGCTTAGAGCGTCAAGGCAATATTTTAGTGGTGCATGTTGTGGAGCGGCCATCGATTAATACCTTGACCTTAAAAGGCAATAAAGAAATTAAAACCGAAGATTTATTAAAAGGCCTGAAAGGCATTGGTTTAAGTGAAGGTGAAACATACAACCCACTTAATCTTGATCGCGTCACACAGGAATTAATCCGCCAATACAACAACAAAGGCAAATACAGCGTAACGATTGAACCAACCGTTAAAGAAATTGATCGTAACCGCGTCGATATCAGCATAAATGTGACCGAAGGCAAAGGCGCACGTCTGCGCGATATCAATATCGTTGGTAACAGCACCTATCAAGATGATGTGATTCGTGAGGGTTGGGAATCTAATACCAGCAATTGGCTGTCTTGGTATAAACGCGACGATCAGTATTCGCGAGAGAAACTGTCGGGCGATTTAGAAAAACTTTCTGATTATTATTTAGATCGTGGCTATGTCGATTTTAACGTTGATTCAACACAGGTCGATATTAGCCCAGACAAGAAAGACATGTTTGTTACAGCCAATGTCAGTGAAGGGAAGATTTACAAAGTCGCCGGTGTAAAAATTAGCGGCGACACCATTGTGCCTAAAGAAGACCTGGAAAAATTACTACTGATAAAAACTGGCAATACTTTTTCACGCCAATTACTCACCGCAACCAACGATCGAATTACGGCAACGCTTGGCAATATTGGCTATGCATTTGCTGAAGTAAACCCTGTGCCTGAAATCAGCCGTGATAACCAAGAGATCAGTTTGGATTTTGTGGTTGTTCCAGGCCCGCGCGTGCAAGTGCGCCGTATTGAAGTGAAAGGCAATGTACGTACTGCCGATGAAGTGGTTCGCCGCGAGTTACGTCAATTTGAAAACTCTTGGTATTCACAAGCAGCGCTTGATCGCTCCAAAATTCGATTACAACGCTTAGGCTTCTTTGAAACGGTTGAAATTGAAACGCCCGCTGTTGCAGGCCGCCCAGACCAAGTGGATGTTGTACTTAATGTTAAAGAGCGCAACTCAGGCAGTTTCGTGTTTGGCCTTGGCTATCAACAAGTCTATGGCTTAACGGCTTCAGTATCCTTGAGTGAGAACAATTTCTTAGGCACCGGCAATCGTATAGCGGTTTCGGTGCAAAACAACAGCTATTCAAAAAGATTAAGCTTTTCATACACCGATCCTTATTTCACTGAACAAGGCGTCAGTGTTGGTTACAACTTATCATTCAGCAATTATAATCAGGGCAATAACAATACCGCACGCTATACCTCAGAAAATTTAACGGCCGAAACAGTTGTTGGTATTCCGCTGAGCGAGACAGACAGCATCCAATTCTCGCTTGGCTTTGATAAAACCGATTTAACCACAACCCTTGGATCAACACCCGCTCCATTGATTGATTACTTAGCCGGCATTTTAGGCACATCACCGTATTTTCCATGCTTTCCATCAGTAGATGATGACAACAATCCACTAACCCCACCAGAAAATGATGACACCATTCCAGGCACCCCTGACCCTGAAATATGTGGTTTTAATCAAAGCTGGCCAATCAATCAATTTCGTGCACAAACCGGTTGGGCACGCGATTCCCGGAATGACTTTTTATTACCGACACGCGGTACTTACAATCGAATTGGTTTGGAGTTCTCATTCCCAGGCTCCGATATTTCTTACTATAAATTAACCCATCAATTCGAGCACTATAAGCCACTTAATTCTTGGTTAGTATTAAAAATGGCAACAGATATTGGTTACGGAAATAGTTATGGCAATACAGGTAACGCCGGGCTGCCTTTCTTCAAAAACTTCTATGCTGGCGGCCCGCAATCTATCCGTGGCTATGAAGCCAATACACTTGGACCAAGCTATGGCAGCTGCGTAACTCCAGCACCTACACCTGAAAACCCAACGCCAGCGCCTTGCGTTCCTTCCTATTTACAACCTTTGGGCGGTGCAGTGAAAGTGGCTGGCTCTATTGAGTTGCTGTTCCCGAAACTGTTTAATGCCCGTGGCACGCGTCTATCTGCGTTCTTAGATTATGGCAATGTGTTTGCTGGAAGTTTCGATTACAGTTCTTACACCAACACGGCTGTTGGCGCTGTTTTTGGTGCAGATAAAATCAACTTTAAATCACTGCGTGCTTCTGCCGGTATAGCTCTGCAATGGCAAGCACCCGTTGGTCCAATTTCCATCAGTTATGCGCTGCCGCTTAATAGCGGTGAATTTGACCGTATAGAACGCTTACAATTTACCTTCGGACAACAGTTTTAATTGTTAGCATGTTGACCCTGAAAGACCTAGCTACGCAATTCGAATTAGCCTTTAAGGGTGATGGCGATACGCTGATTACAGGCATTGGCACACTCGCTAATGCCCAATCAGGCCAGCTAGCTTTCCTGGCAAACAGCAAATACACACAGCAGCTAAGCAATACAAAAGCCAGCGTGGTGGTGCTTAGTGAAACAGATGCTCTTGATTGCCCATGTGCGTGCTTAATAAGCAAAGACCCATACACCAGCTTTGCACGCATTTCAGTCTTATTCGATAGCGATGAAAACTTAGCCGAAGGCATTCACAGCACAGCTGTTATTCATAGCACCGCAAACGTGAGTGCAAGCGCACGAATTGGTGCATTTGTGGTGATTGGCGAACATGCGGTGATTGCCGACAATGCAAGTATTTATGCGCACTGCAATATTGGCCAACATTGTTTTGTTGATGAGTTGTGTGTGCTGATGCCACGAGTAACCCTAGTGAAACGCGTACGCCTTGGCAAACGTGTACGCATTCACTCGGGCGCAGTTTTAGGCGCTGATGGTTTCGGTATCGCCATGCATCAGGGCAATTGGATTAAAGTAGCACAATTAGGCGGCGTTCAAATTGGCGATGATTGTGAGATTGGTGCAAACACTACCATTGATCGTGGCGCCATTGAGGATACCATTCTGGAAAATGATGTGCGCTTGGATAATCAAATTCAGATTGGGCATAATGTTTACATTGGCGCGCACACTGCGATTGCTGGCTGCGTTGCCATTGCTGGATCAACCCGCATTGGTAAATATTGCCTGATTGGCGGAGCGGCGGGTATTGTTGGGCATATTGAAATTACCGACAAAGTTATTGTTGGTGCGATGAGTTTGATCACACATTCAATATACGAAGCCGGGGAATATGTTTCAGGCACACCGATGCAACCGAAAGCCGAATGGCGCAAAAATGCGGTACGTTTCAAACAACTTGACAACATGGCCCGAGCGCTTAAAAGTCTCACCAAAACCAAGGAATAACCGATGGCCTTCGATATATCCAAATTGCCCGTTGACGTGGTCTGCATACAAAACCTATTGCCTCACCGTTACCCATTTCTGTTGGTTGATCGCGTTATTGACTTAGAGCCGAATGTGCGAATTCGCGCGTTAAAAAATGTATCTATAAACGAACCATTTTTTAATGGCCACTTCCCAGGCTCGCCGGTGATGCCGGGTGTTTTAATTCTCGAAGCGCTGGCTCAGGCCGGCGGCTTACTCACGCACTTGAGCGCAATGGAAGGCGGTTGCAGTGGCAAAGAAGGTAAACTTTTTTATCTTGTTAAAATAGATAACGCGCGTTTTTCAAAAATGGTTGTGCCGGGTGATCAATTAATTTTAGATGTGTCAATTAAGCGCGTAATACGCAATATGGCGCTGTATCAGGCTGTTGCTTTGGTAGATAGCAAAGAAGTAGCTAGCGCTGAAATCTTATGCGCAGAGGGCAAATAATGATTCATAGCACTGCACTTATCCATACGTCCAGCTCATTGCACCCAACTGTTATTGTTGGCCCATACACCATCATCGGTGCCGATGTAACGATTGGCGAAGGCACCGTCATTGGCTCGCATTGTGTGATTACTGGCCCATGCAGTATCGGTAAAAACAATAAAATTTATTCGCATGCGGCATTAGGCGGCGATCCGCAAGACAAGAAATTCCATGGTGAACATGGCGAACTCATCATCGGCGACAACAACACCATCCGCGAGTTCACCACTTTCAGCCGCGGCACTGAAGATGGCGGCGGCATTACTCGCTTAGGCAACGACAACTGGATTATGGCGTATGTGCATATTGCCCATGACTGCATTGTTGGTAACAACACCATTTTCGCCAATAATGCCTCGCTGGCCGGCCATGCAATTGTGGGTGATTGGGTAATTTTCGGCGGATTTTCTGGCGCCCATCAATTTTGTAAAATTGGCGATCACGCATTCATTGGCATGGGCAGTTTGGTTAATGCTGATGTACCGCCATTCGTCACCACTTCAGCGCAATATGCGGAACCACGCGCCATTAATGCCGAAGGTCTTAAACGCCGTGGTTTTTCTGCCGAGCGCATTAAAGCCATCAAATCTGCATACCGCACTATATTTATGTCTGGCAAACCTTTAGCTGAAGCCAAGCTTGAACTGGCTGAAATGGCCACAGAATCCGAAGACGTCAAGCACATGTTAGATTTTATCGAAGCAAGCACACGCGGCATTTTGCGTTAATCAATACGATGAAAATTGCCTTAGTTGCGGGTGAAGCGTCTGGCGATTTACTTGCTGCCGAATTGATGAGTGCGCTGAAAGCCCTGCATCCGAATGTGCAATTCATCGGCTTAGGCGGCCCGAAAATGCAGGCGCAAGGCCTGGAATCCTGGTTTGATTACAAAACACTGTCGGTAATGGGTTTTGTTGAAGTATTAAAGCACTTGCCTGCCCTACTTAAGCTTAGAAAAAACCTACTGCAACGAATCATTGCTGAAAAACCCGATGTGGTGATTGGCATTGATGCGCCCGATTTTAATTTAGGCCTTGAGAAAAAATGTAAGCAGTCTGGATTAACGACAGTGCATTTTGTTAGCCCATCTATTTGGGCATGGCGACAAAAACGTGCCGCAAAAATGGCCGAGTCCTGCGATCTCATGCTGTGCTTATTCCCCATGGAGCCACCGATTTATGCCCAATACGGCGTGAACGCGGTGTTCGTGGGGCATCCGCTCGCTGATAGCATTGCCCTGCATCCCGACCCACAATATGCCATTCAAGAATTAGGTTTGCAGGGTATGGATTCACTCGCCATTCTGCCTGGGTCGCGTTTGTCTGAAATCGACAAACTACTGCCAACTTTCATTGATGCCGCAAAATTATTGCATCAGGAATTCCCAGAGTTACAATTTCTGATTCCTGCGGTAAACGCGCAATGTAAAACCGCCATCGCTCGGCATGTGCAAGAACTTGCCTTGCCGAACGCGCATATTCTTGACGGCCAATCACAAGCTGCCATGTTGGCCAGCCGCGCCGTTTTACTAGCCTCTGGCACGGCAACGCTTGAAACCATGCTGTGCAAACGCGCAATGGTGGTAGCCTATAAAATCTCGCCAATAACCTATTTCATCGTCAAATTATTGGGTTTAATTAAAATCAAATCATTTAGCTTGCCGAATATATTGGCTGGGCAAGATTTAGTGCCTGAATTGATACAAGATCAATGCACGCCTGAAGCGCTGGCAAATGCATTAAGGCCATACCTTGCCGATGCGCATAATACCGATACGCTCAATCAGCGTTTTCTTGAAATTCACCTGCAACTGAAAAAAAATGCTGCCCAGCAAGCGGCACGCGCAGTGCTTGAATTAGTGCAATTAAAGCAAGCATGATCACAGCAGGTGTTGATGAAGCAGGACGCGGGCCATTGGCCGGGCCAGTGGTTTGTGCTGCGGTAATACTTCCATCCAAGTTTAATTTACCCGGCTTAAACGATTCTAAAAAAGTTGCTGAGGCGAAACGCCAGCAACTTTTCGATTCTATCCAACAACAAGCATTGGCATATAGCATTGTGTTTATTGGACGCGAAGAAATCGATACACACAATATATTTCAAGCCACAATGCTTGGCATGGCACGTGCGCTCGAACAACTCCACATCACTCCGAATTTGGCATTGATTGACGGCAATCACTTGCCGAAACTAATGCCCTGCGCCGCACAAGCGGTTGTTAGTGGCGACAGCATTCACCCATGCATAATGGCGGCGTCTATTTTGGCCAAAGTCAGCCGCGATCGCTATATGCAAGCTTTAGACGCGCACTACCCACAGTTCGGTTTCGCTCAGCACAAAGGCTACCCAACGGTCAAGCATTTGCAAGCGCTTAAAGATCATGGCATTTGCCCCGAACATCGGCGTAGCTTTGCGCCGGTGCGAATTGCTCTTGCAACAACAAAAACACCTTAAAAATCGCCTTGTCAAGCCTTGTTATCAAAGCTCTTAGCGTCTAAGCTTATGGGTCTGTGAGAACTTTCTGATGCCCGCTACTTTCGTTCATTGCCACCTGCATAGCGAGTTTTCGCTGTCTGATTCAACCATTCGCATTGCCGAATTGGTGCAGCGCTGTGTTGAGCTTGGCATGCCGGCCGTTGCGTTAACTGATAACTGCAATTTATTCGCCTTAGTAAAGTTTTTCAAAGCCGCTGAAAGCGCCGGTATTAAGCCGATTGCCGGCGCTGATTTATTCCTTGATAACGGTCAATCCGGCACACACCGAATCACTGCGCTATGCCAAAACCATAAAGGCTTTCTTAGCTTGTCGCGCTTAATCTCGCGCGCCTACCTTGAAGGTCATCAGCACGATACGCCTCTGATTAAAGCCGAATGGCTGTTTGCCGATAATGAAGGCCTGATTATTCTTCAAGGCCGACACAGCCCGCTCGCACAGCTTATTCAACAAGCCGACAAACCGGATGCGATTGCTCAGATTGCCGAATGGCTTAGCTTGTTCCCGCGCCGACTATATATTGAAATAAGCCGCACTGGGCTAGCCGATGAAGCGCCATTTAATGCGCGCGCTGTGGCATTTGCCAATCAACATCAAATCCCGCTGCTGGCCAGCAATGATGTGCGTTTTTTAGTGGCCGATGATTTTGAAGCGCATGAAGCACGTGTGTGTATTTCATCAGGGCGAGTGCTAGACGACCCGAAACGCCCAAAAGCGTATCACCCTGAGCAATACCTTAAATCGCCAGAACAAATGGCGGAGTTATTTCAAGATATTCCTGAAGCCTTAAGCAACACGGTTGAGTTAGCAAAACGCTGCAACATGGAATTATCTTTGGGCACCTATTACCTGCCGGATTTTCCCATTCCAGACGGCTTTACACTTGAAAGCTTTATTACTCAGCAAACCACTGACGGCTTGCATGCGCGCTTAGAAAAAAATGCTCACTCGCCCAATTTAACGCGTGAGGATTATCACAATCGCCTGAAGCTTGAGCTGGACGTGATTAATTCAATGGGCTTTACTGGCTATTTTCTAATCGTTGCCGAATTTATCAACTGGAGTAAAAGTAAAGACATTCCAGTTGGGCCAGGCCGTGGCTCAGGTGCGGGTTCTTTGGTGGCGTGGTCTTTAGGTATCACCGATATTGACCCGATGCGTTACGATTTATTGTTCGAACGTTTTCTGAATCCAGAACGCGTTTCAATGCCCGATTTCGACATCGATTTCTGCATGGAAGGACGCGATAGAGTGATTGATCACGTCGCTGAAAAATACGGTCGTGATCGAGTCAGTCAAATCATCACTTTCGGCACCATGGCGGCTAAAGCGGTGGTGCGCGATTGTGGCCGCGCCTTAGGCATGCCATATGGCTTAGTGGATTCCATCGCTAAACTCATCCCGATGACTCTCGGCATCTGCTTAGACGACGCCCTAGGGCTCTCTGATGCCGCCAAAAAAGATAGCAATCTTATTTCGCAGGATTTGGTCTCGCGCTACCACAGCGAAGACGATGTTCGCGATTTAATTGATTTAGCGCGCAAGCTCGAAGACTTAACTCGAAATGCTGGCAAACATGCCGGTGGCGTGGTGATTGCACCTCGGCCGTTAACTGATTTCACCCCGCTGTATGCCGATCAAAGCAGTGCCAATGAACCGGCGAGCAGTATTGTTTCGCAATTCGATAAAGACGATGTGGAAACCATTGGCTTAGTGAAGTTCGATTTCCTCGGCCTACGAACGCTCACCATTATTAAGTGGGCGGTTGATGCCATCAATGTACTGCGTAAACAATCAGCGCTTGAGGCATTGGATATTCTGGATATACCACTCGATGATAAAGACACCTATCAGCTTTTATCGAAAGGACTAACCACCGCCATATTCCAGTTTGAATCACGCGGTATGAAAGACTACATCAAAAAACTGGAACCGGATTGCTTTGAAGATCTCATTGCCTTAGCCGCTTTGTATCGTCCAGGGCCATTAAACTCAGGCATGGTCGATGATTTTATCAATCGTCGACATGGCCGCGCCGCGGTCAATTATCCGCATGCAAGCCTTGAGCCAATCCTAAAACCAACCTATGGCGTGATTGTGTATCAAGAACAAGTGATGCAGATTGGCCAAGTTTTGGCTGGCTATTCTTTGGGTGGCGCAGATTTGCTACGACGCGCGATGGGCAAGAAAAAGCCCGAAGAAATGGCCAAAGAGCGCGTCAAATTCGAACAAGGTGCAGATGTAAACGGCATCGATGGCAAAGTAGCAACCGGCATTTTCGATTTGATGGAAAAATTCGCTGAATACGGTTTCAATAAATCGCATTCGGCCGCCTATGCTTTAATTGCTTACCAAACGGCATGGCTAAAAACACATTATCCTGCTGAGTTTCTGGCCGCTACCATGTCGGCAGATATGGACAACACCGAGAAAGTCGTCAACCTATTACAAGACTGCAAAACCTTCGATATTCACGTTTTACCGCCTGATGTAAACGCCTCTGTTTATCGCTTTAAAGCCTTAGAAAGACATACTATTCAATACGGATTAGGCGCAATTAAAGGCGTTGGCGAAGGTGCTTGTTTTGCCATCAGCGAAGAGCGTGATGCAAATGGACGCTATTTAAATTTATTGGATTTTTGCCAGCGTGTAGATTCCAGTAAACTCAATAAACGCGTGCTTGAAGCGCTCATACAATCTGGCGCACTCGATAGCCTAGGCAGTAATCGCGCATCATTAAGCTTGCAATTGCCTGATGTACTAAAAGCCACCGAACAAATGCAGCGTGAAGCGCAATCCGGACAAGTGTCGCTATTCGGCGCAACGGCAAGCAGCAGCATTCGCTTGGAACTTGCGCAAGTGCCCGACTGGAGCTTTGAAGACAAACTAAAAGCCGAGCGCGACACCTTAGGTTTTTTCCTCAGCGGTCATCCAATGGATCCGTGGCAATCGGAATTAAAGCAGTTAGTGGCGTGCTCATTGGCCGACATTGAAAAAATTTGGCAAGAACGCAAAGACCGCCGTGGCGAAGCGGCGATGGTAGTGGTGGGTTTAATCAGCAATATGCGCCGGCGCGGTGAAAACCAAGCCTTTGTGCTAATTGAAGACCAAACCACCAGCCTTGAGTGCGCTTTCTTCAATGAAAGTTTTATCGAATCATCCGGCTTACTAACCCGAGATCGGATTGTGTTGATTGAAGGCAATGTGCGGGTTGATAGCTTTAATGGCGGCTTTTCAATGCGCGCCAAACAATGTTGGGATTTTCAATCCATTTTGCTGAACCACAGCAAATACATTCAGTGCCAAGTTGATCTGCGCGATAAACAAGCATGGTCCGAACTTCAAGCATTGATTACAAGCTACAGGCCCGGCCAAACGCCTTTAGTGCTTAAACTTCTCACCGACTCAGCCGAAGGCAAACTTAAAGCGCCAGCCAGTTTCGCGCTACGTTGCGAGCCAGGTTTAATAAGTCGTTTGCGGCAAATTCAGGGCATCTCAAGCGTTTCTGTGCATTTGAACAAACCTTGGGCAGTTAGCATGGCTGCAAGTGCGCTAGCCTGAGCATCTGATAAAATAACCCCATCTAGCCAGAGCTGTGATTATGAACCCCAATTATCTTGATTTCGAACAACCCATTGCCGACCTACAATCCAAGATCAATGAATTATCGCGTGCCAGCCACGGGCCGGGCGTTAACATCGATTTGGAAGTGGGTGGCTTGCAAAAAAAATTATCAGAACGCACTGCAGAAATTTTCAGCCATCTCAGCCCGTGGCAGATTTCACAATTAGCACGCCACCCGCAACGCCCCTACACACTGGATTACTTAGAACTGATTTTCGATGAATTCCATGAACTGGCCGGCGACCGTGCATTTGCCGACGATGCCGCGATTGTGGGCGGCTTGGCACGCATTGATGGCCGCGCTTGCATGGTGATTGGCCAGCAAAAAGGCCGCGACACCAAAAATAAAATTAAGCGCAATTTTGGCATGCCGCGCCCTGAAGGCTACCGCAAAGCTTTGCGTTTAATGAAAATGGCCGAACGCTTTCAAATCCCTTTATTCACCTTCATCGACACCCCCGGCGCCTACCCGGGCATTGGCGCGGAAGAACGTGGCCAATCGGAAGCCATCGCTAGAAATCTGCTTGAAATGGCTGAGCTAAAAATTCCTATCATCTGCACGGTAATCGGTGAAGGCGGCTCCGGTGGCGCGTTGGCCATTGGTGTTGGCGATGCTACCTTTATTCTGCAATACAGTACTTATTCGGTGATTTCGCCAGAAGGCTGCGCCTCCATTCTTTGGAAAAGCGCTGGCAAAGCCGAAGAAGCCGCGCAAGCACTTGGCTTAACGGCAGAGCGCTTGTTCGAGCATAAATTAGTCGATAAAATCATTCCCGAACCACTTGGCGGCGCACATAGAAACCCCGCTGAAATGGCTGACACCTTAAAAACACACTTACTGCAAGAACTCAGCACATTGGATGCATTCGCCATGCCAGACTTACTCGAGCGCCGTTACCAACGACTGCGTGGTTATGGGGCTTACGCTGTTAGCTAAGCAATATGATGAGTAACAACTTGCTTGATTCAGCGCCTTTATCGCAAACCGTTTTTATTGGATTAAGCGGCGGCTTAGATTCAACTGTGTTGCTGCATCAATTAGCACAACAGCAAAAGCAACTTGGCTACACCCTAAATGCTATTCACATCCATCACGGCTTGCACCCGCAAGCCGATGCATGGGACATGCATTGCCAACAACAATGTGGCATCTTATCAATTAATTTGCAAACAGTTCGCATCAGCATCGATGAACCATTACGCAATATCGAACAGCGACTTCGCGATGCCCGCTATTCGGCCTTTGCAAACATTCTGCAGCCCGGCGATACACTGGCTTTGGCGCATCATCAGAATGATGTGGCGGAAACCTTGCTACTGCGCTTAATGCGCGGCTCGGGCACAAAGGCTTTGGCTAATATGCAATGTCATCAAGAGCGCGATGCATACCGCATATGGCGACCGCTATTGCAATGCTCGCGCGCTGAGCTTGAAAGCTATGCTAATGAAAATAATCTGCGCTGGATTGACGACAGCAGCAATGTTGATCAACGCTTTGATCGCAATTTTATTCGGCATTTGGTATTGCCATTACTCGAGCAGCGTTTCCCGAACGCCGCACAACGGCTTGCACATAGCGCCAACTTATTACACGCCGATGCCGAACTGCTGGCACCAATGATTGCTTCACACGCCGAACAATGCATTGATGGCAAACAACTGCTTGTTAGCCAATTGCTGATGCTTGAACACGGTTTAACCACACATGTTGTGCGCTATTGGTTGGCTCAGCAGGGCCAAAGCATGCCAGGCTCTGCGGCATTGAATGAATTCATCCAGCAACTCGGTAAGCAACGCCCCGATAGTGATGCACAATTGGTTACGACTGACTATGCGCTACGCGTGTGGAATAGTCGCATCTTTATCTGTGAAAAAAAATCGGCTGAACCCGATTCAGATTTTGATTACGTTTGGGATGGTAAGCAAGCACTTGCCTTACCACGCGGTGGTTCGCTCAGTTGGAGTGGCACGCCGCCGTGCATCACACGCGTGTGCTACAGGCGTGGCGCTGAAAAAATCCAATTGCCCGGGCGTGCTCACCATCATTGCGTCAAGAAATGTTTATCAACGCTGGTTCCACCTTGGCAACGCAATGCCTTGCCCTTTGTTTATAATGAGCAAGGCCAGTTGTTAGCGGTTGCTGATTGTTTGCTATCCGAAACATTACAACAACTTCAACAACACAATTCCTGCACACTCATTTGGCAAAACGAATCGGAGTACGCATCATGACTAAAACTGCAAAAATCCCAGAACCTTCGCCCGTTGCAGCTTTTGAAAAAGCCTTGGACGAATTGGAACAAGTGGTCGCTGGCATGGAGCGCGGCGAGCAAAGCTTGGATGATTCGCTGGCTGCCTACGAACGCGGCATTGCCTTGTATCGGCAGTGTCAAACGGCTTTAGAGCATGCCGAACAGCGAGTGACGATGGTGAACAACAGCACCAAACCCGATGAGCAAACACCGTTCACTGAAGCCAGTAATGACTGATAACGCAAGTATATGGCGGGCGCGCTGCGAACAAACTCTCGACGCCCTGTTGCCGTCTGCCGAGCAAAGCCCTGTACGTTTGCATCAGGCCATGCGCTATGCCTGCTTAGACGGAGGCAAACGACTGCGCGCGCAATTGGTGTATACGACCGGCACCTTGCTGGATTGCCCACTCACGCATTTGGATAACGCAGCAGCAGCCGTTGAAATGATGCACGCGTATTCACTAGTGCACGATGATTTACCAGCCATGGATAACGATGACTTACGACGTGGCAAAGCCACGGTGCATAAAGCCTTTGATGAAGCAACCGCCATACTAACTGGAGATGCCTTGCAGGCCTGCGCATACAACACTTTGCTGAAAGTTGAGTGCGCCGCGCAAAAAAAATTATCATTGCTTGAGATATTAATAAATGCCTCGGGTTCGGAAGGCATGTGCGGCGGGCAACAATTGGATATTGATGCCAGCCATCAACAGCTTGCCTTACAAGAATTACAAGTTTTGCACGCCATGAAAACCGGCGCATTGATTGTAGCCAGCGTGCAAATGGCTGCCATTATCGGTGATGCTGATAGTGATGCGTTTGAGGCATTGACAGCATTTGCGCAAGATTTAGGTTTGGCGTTTCAGATTCAAGATGACATCCTCGATGTGGAGAGCGATACCGAAACACTCGGAAAATCGGCCGGCAAAGATGCCGCGCAGGAAAAATCAACCTACCCTGCACTGTTGGGCTTGAATGAATCAAAAAAAATGCGGGATGATTTGATGCAAAACATGCGCGCACATCTCAAACATTTCGGCACCGATGCCGAACCCTTACTGGCTTTGGCGGAATTTGCGGTGCAGCGAAAAAACTAAAACCAAGAATTAGTCTGATTGACGGGGCGTGTAACACGCGATGTAATGGGGACGTAGCCAACTAATGGAAAAAGCATCATGGCGATACATGTGATGAGAATAGCTAAAGCTTTTTGGGTGATGGTTAACTTCTTAGGAAGTTCAGTAAAGATGACCAACAAGGAACTTACACCATGAGACTTCGCCGCATTATGGAACACATGAAAACCCAGAACTGGTTTGCTGTTGCACTCGATTTCGTCATTGTGGTCATCGGTGTGGGGGTTGCGATGTATGGCCAGCAATGGCTCAGCGATCGCCAACAACGCGCCGATATGGCCGTGGCAGAAAAAGCAATACAGGCTGAGCTCTTCTATAATTACGGAAATGCCAAGGAACGTCTGGCGGTTGCTCATTGCCGCGCTCAATCCTATAAAGCCATAGCGGCGAAATTGCTAGCACCGGGCGAAAACTGGACCGGGATTGCCAGATTGGATAACAAAGACTATGGGGCCGTACTCCCGGTTGTGTTTCGTTCACCCCAACGCACTTGGGGCTCAAGCATCTGGAAGGCCGAACTGGGGCGCGGCACCTTTAATCTAATGACCGATAAGCGACGAGCGGAATTGGACAGTATATTTACGCAAGCTGACGAAATTCAGCTATTACAAACTGATATATTCGAGCTGCAAGGTCGGTTAAATGTATTGGCCGTCAACACCCCCATCGGCCGTAACGACCGCCTACGCTATTACGACGTGCTTGCTGAATTGGATGTCAAGAGCGGTTCTCTTGAAATAAACGCCCAGCAACTCATCGTGAGCTTTGACGAGCTCGACATCCCACTTTCCGAAAAAGATAGGCAAGGCGCATTGAAATTTCTAGACAGCCATTTTGAACGGGTAAGAAAGATCTACGGCGAATGCTATCAGCCACAAGAATTTCCAATCTTGGATGCTAATTTTGAAAAGGCGAAAACACCATGAGGCTTCGCCGCGTTATGCAACAAAAGCAGAATGCATTAGCGCTTGAATAAAACCCTCCGTCACCATAAATTAGAAATATGCGTAAACTGCTGTTGTTCGCGGTAGCTGCCGCTTAGCTCAATCGTTAAATTCCAAACCACGAACAACACGAAGAGGAGAGTGCAATGCGACATACAAAGAAGCTCTTGGCCGCGCTGCTGATAACGGTTCTGTCGGTTGTAGGCTGCAGCACTATTCCACCACTCCCGGAATACGGATTCGTGCAGGTTCCGGGTGGGCGAGTCGCATTCCGCGTCATCGGAAAGGGGACTGGAATTCCCGTTCTCGTGATCCATGGTGGCCCAGGTGGAACCAGCTGCTCGTATGCCAACACATTGAACACCCTCGCAGAATCAAGACCTGTGGTCATGTACGACCAGTTGGGTTCAGGCAATTCTGATGTGTTGACCAATCTTCCTCGCGACGCGGTCCTGTCCCGTTTCGTGGCAGAAGTTGCCGCGGTGCGAGCGAAGCTTGGCCTTACAGAGGTGCATATCGTCGGGCACTCATGGGGCGCGACCGTCGCGCTTGAGTATCTTCTGACAGCCAAGCCTGCCGGAGTGCGGTCCGTATCCTTCGTTGGCCCGCTGATTTCTACACCTGTCTGGATTGAAGACACCAAGGCCTTGGTCAAACAGCTCCCTGCAGGCACACAAGACGCGATTCACAAGGCGCTCGCCAGCGGCAACTTCAAAACGCCGGAGTTTGAAGCTGCGGACGAGGTCTTCACTCAGAACTTTGGCGAACGGATAGCGATGACTGATGAGGAACGGAAAAAGCGCTTCCCTGTCTGTGCATCGACGCCGAAACGATTCAACAAGGAACTCTACGAGCACATGTGGGGGCCGGCCGAATTCATTTCGACTGGCACGCTTCGTAACTATGATCGTGTCGATCGCCTGCGCGACTTACAGCTTCCAACTTTGTTTCTTGTCGGTGAGTTCGACACGGCTCGACCTGAAACGATGCTGAAGTTCCAAACACTTGTGCCGGGCTCGGTCGTGAAGGTAATACCGAATGCTGGACATAGCGCGCCAACCGATCAAACCCGTGCCTTCAACGAAGCGCTCGCCGACTTCCTAGCTTCAGTGGAAAGGCGCTGAGTCGAGTGACGCATAACTTTAGACGTTATCTAATCAAAGGGTAATCAAAGGGGCCAGAGTCTGAGCTATCCCCACGAAATAGCAGACGAACATAATAAATATCAGCAAGTTGCAGTACATACATGATACAGTTTAACAAAGGGGACGGAGTGAGCCACCCCTAGTTTACCGGACACCTAAAAACGGGGACAATCCCCTGGAGAGGTGTTTCAATGGCAATCCGCACCGTAGGGGCGATTCACGAATCGCCCTTTTAGCGGCTACGACAAGCTCAGCCAGCACTGCTCCCTGAGCCTGTCGAAGGGAGCAACAATATTTAATCATTGCCCGCCACGGTCATTTGGCCGATTAACATTGAACCAACCTGAATGTGAGAACGTTTATCAACATCGGCGCCGATGGCTTCAATGGCCGGATACATGCTGGCTAGATTGCCAGCGATGGTCAATTCATCAACCGGGAATTGGATTTCGCCGTTCTCAACCCAAAATCCCGCTGCACCGCGCGAATAATCACCGGTTAAGGTGTTCACGCCTTGGCCCATCAATTCGGTGACCAAAAATCCCGTGCCCATTTGCGCCAGCATCGATTTCATATCGACCGCATTGGCGGTAACGAAAAGATTGTGCACGCCGCCGGCGTTGCCGGTGCTGGCCATGTCGAGTTTGCGCGCCGAATAACTACCAAGAATATAACGCTCAATAACACCGTTTACCAACAAAGGTTTTTTGCTGGTGGCCACGCCTTCGGCATCGAAATAAGCTGAGCGCAAGCCGCGCACAATATGCGGTTCTTCAACAATACTTAGCCACTCAGGGAAAATTTTGCGGCCAATGCTATTCTGCAAAAAGCTGGCCTGCCGATACAAGCTTCCGCCAGAAATTGCGCCCAGAAAACTGCCAATCAAGCCACGCGCTAATTCCGGTACAAATAACACCGGATATTGCCCGGTCTTAATGGAACGCGGATTCAAACGTGCCAGCGTGCGTTCAGCGGCTTTTGCGCCAACTTCTTTGGCAGCGTCTAAGCCATCCAGCATTAAGGCCACCGAATACCAATAATCGCGTTGCATGGCGTTGTCTTTACCGGCAATCAAGGAGCAACTGATCGAAAAATTGGTGCTGCGCTCAGCGCCCATAAAGCCATGCGAATTGGCGTACACGGCGGTGCTGCGGCCACTGCTATACGAGGCGCCATCGGAATTACTGATGTTTTTCTGTTGCAAACCAGCGGCTTCGCATTCCAGCGCCAAGGCAATACCCTGCTCCGGCGGCAATTCATTGGGGTGCCACAAATCAAAATCCATGATGTCTGTGGCGAGTAATTCTTTATCTGCCAAGCCAGAGGCCGCATCAGCTTCAGTGAAGCGCGCAATGGCGCAGGCCTGCGCCACGGTTTCAGCTAAAGACACTGGGCGCAAATCTGCGGTGCTGGCTGTGCCTTTTTGTTTATTGACATACACGGTGACCGCAACGCCTTGATCGTTAGTGCGCTCAACAGTTTCCACTTCGCCCAAACGGACATTGGCGGAAAAACCGGTGTCTTGCGACAACGACACTTCGGCTTGATCGGCGCCGCTGCGTTGACACAAATCGAGAACCTGTTCGGCCAGGGTGTACAATGGGCGGGCGTAGAGCTGATTGGAATGATTGGATTTCATGATGACTACTATTAAAATTATGGAGAAGTGGCTGTTATGCGTGGAGTGGATGAAGAAACCGGTGAATTTTTAGGGCCAAGCCGTGGTGATGATCGCCGTGCTGCTTTGGTGGTGTTGGCTTTGGCAACACGCATGGTGGAAATACCGTATGCGCGTTTGCAGCAAATGCCAATTTCCGAAGACATGCTGCATCATTTTCAAACAGCACAGCGTATTACCCAACAAATTGCCCGTAAACGCCAGCTGCAGTTTGTGGCTAAGCAAATGCGCCGCGAAGAACCTGAAACCTTGGAAGCATGGCGCGCTTTAATTGATTTCGACAAAGCCGATGTGCGTCGTGAAATTGCTGAAGCGCACCGTATTGAAGCTTTGCGTGATCAACTGATTGCTGGCGATGCCGCGCTGCTAACAAAAATTGTGGCGCAATTTCCGCAGGCTGATATTCAGCGCCTTCGGCAATTGATTCGCAATGCGCAGTTTGAACAACAGAAAAATAAACCACCCGCTGCTTACCGCGAATTGTTCAAAGTGTTGCGCGAACTGCATCGCGATACGACTGCTTAAGTACGGCTGTTTACGTGTTAGTTCCTCCTACGGTCATACGATCAATTTTTAAACTTGGCTGCCCAACACCCACTGGCACACTCTGCCCGTCTTTACCACAAATACCCACACCTGCATCCAGTGCTAAATTGTTGCCAATCATACTGACTTGATTCATGGTTTCTGGACCGTTGCCAATAAGTGTTGCGCCCTTCACCGGCCGTGTGATTTTGCCGTCTTCAATCAAATACGCCTCGCTGGCGGTGAACACGAATTTGCCGGAGGTAATATCCACTTGCCCGCCGCCGAAATTCGGGGCATACAAGCCTTTTTTTACACTAGCAATAATTTCTTCAGGCGCGTGGCTGCCAGCCAGCATATAGGTGTTGGTCATACGTGGCATGGGCAGATGGGCGAAGCTCTCGCGACGGCCATTGCCGGTTGGCGCAACGCCCATTAATCGCGCGTTTAGCGTGTCTTGCATATAGCCGCGCAGAATGCCGTCTTCAATCAACACGTTGTATTGAGTTGGTGTGCCTTCATCATCCACGCTCAGCGAACCACGGCGTTTAGCCAGTGTCCCATCATCAACAATCGTTACACCTTTAGAGGCAACACGCTCACCAATGCGTCCGGAATAAACCGATGTGCCTTTGCGGTTGAAATCGCCTTCCAAACCGTGCCCAACCGCTTCGTGCAACAACACACCCGGCCAACCAGAACCCAGCACCACCGGCATCACACCGGCTGGCGCATCAATCGCTTCTAAATTCACCAGCGCTTGCCGCAATGCTTCTTGGGCAATTTCATATGGGCGATTGCCGCTGAATAATTCCAGATAATCAAAACGCCCACCACCGCCTGCATAGCCCGATTCGCGACGACCATTTTGCTCAACAATCACCTGCACATTAATACGCACCAACGGGCGAATATCTGCCGCCAACACACCATCTGAACGCACCACCATAATGGTATCTAACGCGCCAGCTAAACTAACCGTCGCTTTCAGCACACGCGGATCGGCGGCGCGCACAAAGGCGTCCACTTTGCGCAGCAATGCCACTTTATCTTCGGCCGGCATTTGCGCGATTGGGTCTATGCCATCGTATAAAGCCGAGGGCTGCACCGCTTGGCGTTTACCGCGCGAATAAGACTCACCACCGCCGGAAATTGACCGCGCGGCCTGCGCCGAATCGAGCAAGGCGGCAAAATCCATGGCATCGGAATAGGCGAAGCCGGTTTTCTCGCCACTAATGGCACGAACACCCACGCCTTGTTCAATGGAATGCGCACCGTCTTTAACAATGCCATCCTCAAACGTCCAGTTTTCGCGTTTGCTGTGTTGGAAATAGAAATCGCCAAAGTCGATGCCGGGGCTCATCAATTCGCCCATGGCGCGGTCGATGCCGTCTAAATCGAGGTTTTGGGGAGTAAGGAGTTGCGTCTGTACGCGGGAGAGTATGTCAGTCATGGGGTATTTTATCAGGCTATGGCGTGAAGGGCCTGAATATGAGTTTACTTCACTCGGATAACAGCCAATAATGCTGACAACGCCTATTATTGGCTCTGTTTATGGTTAAGCACATATATGATTACTCTAAATTACGACCAAGGGTTAGTTCGGCTCAAAACATGGGAAGAAGTTAAAGAGCATCCAGGTTTTGTAGAAAAGTTAGACCCAAAAAAAATAAAGCTTAAATCAATCATTGGCGTGTATGCCTTGAATTCAAAAAATAAATGTGGCTTAAAAAACTGCAGGCAACCACACCAAAAAGGATATTTAGTAACCACAGACAAAGGTGCCGTTACTAATATTGGAAATATATGTGGAATAAGTAATTTCTCCGTAGAATTTAAATCCCTACGTAAAACATTTAACCGTGATCTTGCAGAAAAAGAATGGAGAGAAAGACTTGAAAGTCTAAAATTCAGACTTCCTGAATTTAATGCAAAATTAGCTGAAGTAAAAAAATTTGCATCGCCGTTACATGCGGCGATTTCAAAATTAATTGGAAATATAGGTAATTTTCCACGAGAAGTAACAGATAAAGTTAAACAGGCAAGGCGAACTGGCGATGCAGTATTATCTGATTATCGAAAAGCTAATAAGCAAGAACAGGCGATTGCAATAGAAACTGGTCTAATAAAGCCTGGTCAACAACATTACATTCAGTATGAAATTGGCAAACTAGACTCAATCGGCGCTCTAAGCGATAAAAATAACATTCGAACTCTTTTAAGACCCTTGGAAGAAGCACTAAATATGCTTGATGGATCGTCAATCGACAATTTGACCTACAAACAGCTTCAACACTTAAATAAAGAAACAACAGGAATTGATTCAAAACTTGAGATGATTGAACAAGCATTTTATCTTGCCAAAAAATTTCTACGCAGAGAAAACATAAGTCAGCTCAGTAAATTAATAGAAAAAAATAAAGACAAGTCATCATTCAACACATTTTTGAACACTTTATCCGTTTAAAGACAACATTCATTTATTACTAAAATTTGACCAATAAGTAATAAGAGCAATAAGGGGGCAGAGTAAATTTCTGTTTCAAACGCATATTTACTCTGCTTAAATTTCTCTAATCAACCATTACGCGGTGAACTTTTATGGCATCTAGCTATTGGTGGCAATGCACCGCTTGCGGTGAACGGACAGCGTGGTTGGCGGCCTGCGGGTCGAAGAGCATTGCCGCATTCATCCACGATGAGTTGGCGCCCAGTAATTGGGATCAGAGCCTTTTACGCCGCACCTGCAAATGTAGGCGTCGCTCGTTGTACATCACCTACCGCCTGAAGCGCGGTGATCCGGAAAGAGTCAGCATCAAGCACATTGTCGGCTTATGCTTGGAAGATGGCTACATACCAATGCTCTGGAAAACCTTCCGCCATGCCACGCCCAAGACCGGGTGGATTGACTTCAAGTACCAAAGGGGCCGTAGTCCTTGGGGCTTAACAAAACGTCTGGTCTTGAAGCAGCCAGAGTTCATACGATTGCTACGCACCTACGAGAAGGCTACCGGCCGACGCCTAAGTCCCACTGCCTAAGTAGGCAAGCAAGTGAGTGCAGTGAACATATTCAACATACTTTTTGTCGGCTCCTTGTTGTGTAGTGAGTGCCCAAGGAAGAATCATATAGAACTCGGAATCCTCACTCACATCAAGTGACGCCTTATACTAACCAAATGTGTATGGCTAAGTGTGGTCACCGCAAGATTTATTAAGGAACAAATTATGAAAACAGACGAATCAACCAATGTATTCGGCGAGCCACTAGAAGTTTGTGGCCAAAATCCTGTTACTGGCTTTTTTCGCGATGGCAAATGCAATACCTGCAAAGAAGATGCGGGTTCACACACCGTTTGCGTTGAAGTTTCAACAGCTTTTTTAGAATTTTCCAGATTTCGTGGCAATGATTTATCAACGCCAATGCCTGAATATAATTTTCCGGGCTTAAAGAGTGGAGATAGCTGGTGTTTGTGTGCTTCCAGATGGCTTGAAGCGGCAGAAAACAATTGCGCTCCACGAGTTCATTTAAAAAGAACGCATATAAAAGCTTTAGAAATTGTGCCACTAGAGCTGCTTAAAAAATTTGCTGCTGATCTAAATTAAAAACGCCATGTCTAATATTTATCTTTTTACTGTTGTGGATGCATTTGCTTTGGCAGGCAAACTGACACTGGTTCCTGGCCTTCCGCAAAACCCCGACTTGCCCACCATACGCGTGGGTGCGCAAATACGCCTTGTAGCGCCCGATGGAGCAGCAGTTGAAACCCAGATAGCGGGCTTCGAGAAAATTAGTTATGGCCGCAAGCAAGCGCGTGACAAAATTTGCATGCCCATTTCTTTGCCTGCAAACCTCGCTAAAGCACATATTCCGGCTGGCACTGAGGTTTTTCTGGTGACGTCAAAGTCAGTTAGCGCGTAGAATGATTTTTAGTTGCGGTAACACGGCAATATAAGGAAATCGAAATACGATGAATACAAACGCAGAATGCCCAAAACCGCCGGCTAAGCCTAAAAGCGAGTCACCGACATCGCCATCGCCGCAACAGAATCATCTGCTGGCAGCTTTATCGCCGGAAGTTCAAAGCCGTTTATTTCCGCACCTGCAACTCGTCAAGCTTCCCTTGCGGTCGGTGCTGTACGAATCTGGGCGACCCATGCGGCATGTGTATTTCCCCACCGACTCGATTGTGTCGTTGCAGTACATGATGGAAAACGGCGCGTCCACCGCCATCTCGGTGGTAGGCAACGAGGGTTTGCTGGGCATCAGCCTATTTATGGGCGGCGAGAGTACGCCGAACCGCTCCCTGGTACAAAGCGCCGGTTACGCCTACCGCCTGCCAAGGATAAGGGTCAAGGAGGAGTTCAACCGCCACGGACAATTGCTGGTGCTGATGTTGCGCTACACACAAGCCCTGCTAACGCAAATAGGCCAAACCGCTGTCTGCAACCGGCACCATTCAATCGACCAACAGCTCTGCCGCTGGCTGCTGCTATCCATGGATCGCCTGTCGCACAACCACCTAACCATGACCCAAGAATTCATCAGCAACATGCTCGGTGTGCGCCGTGAGGGAGTCAGCCATGCGGCATTTAAGCTGCAAGAACTTGGCGTAATTTCCTACGCGCGGGGTTTAATCAGGGTGGTAGACCGACCAAAACTCGAAACGCTGAGCTGCGAGTGCTATGAAGTGGTCAAGAAGGAAACTGACCTACTGCTTCACTACCTGCCACAGCGCCAGATTATCAAAGACGCTGAATCCATCCCGACCGCAATACTACAAACCTCTTAACTGTCAGGACTTGACCGTTCGAGCGACCGGGCCGAAAAATCGAACAAAAGGCATAATGGATTCGAACCGTTGGGGCAGCCCTCGACAGGGAGTAAGGAAAACCAAACATGATAGCCACAGCACTCGCCACCCGGCACCATATCTACAAAGTCCGCGTTTGGCAACAGCAACAGCATATGTGCGAATTGGATACTGCACCATGAAGAAAACCGTATTCGCCCTGCTCACTTTCATGGCGGTAATCGTTCTCTACTTATGCTTATGGCCAGTACCTGCTGAACCGCAGAGTTGGACATCGCCTGCCTCAAAGGGATATACCGGAGCACATGTGCAGAATACTCGACTGGCCAATCTGCAACACATTCCACTAGGCAGCGAGCAAGGCCCAGAACATATCGCCATTGGCCCAGATGGCAAACTGTATGCCGCGGTGGCCAGCGGAAACATACTGCGTATGAATCCTGATGGAAGCGCACAGGTGGTATTCGCGCGAACCGGTGGCCGTGTGCTCGGCTTCGACTTTGACGGATCTGGCAATCTGATTGCTGCCGATGCCCTGAAGGGGCTACTCAGTATCAATCCGGCAGGAAAGGTGAGTGTGCTGACCGACCACGTAGACGGTGATCCAATCCGCTATGCCGATGCTGTAGTGGTTGCGACTGACGGCATGCTGTATTTCAGTGACGCCTCGCGCCGCTTCGCACCGGCAGATTGGGGCGGGACTTTTGAAGCCAGCGTACTCGATATTATTGAACAGTCTGCCAGCGGGCGGATTCTCGCCTATGACCCGCTAAGCAAACAAACGCGCACCGTTGCCAAAGGCCTGAGCTTTGCCAATGGCGTGGCCCTTAGTGCCGATGAAAGAACCCTGTTTGTCACTGAAACCGGGCGAAGCCGGGTCTGGAAAATCGCGGTGCATGCGAACAATCTTGATGTGAACACCAATAGCTCTTTGGCAATCATACTGTTCGACAACCTACCCGGTTATCCGGACAACCTGATGCGCGGTCTGGATGGAAAAATATGGTTGGGCTTTGCCAAACCTCGCAATGCCAGCCTTGACGCCTTGGCCAACAAACCGTTTCTGCGTAAAGTCACCCTGCGTTTGCCACGCACGCTGTGGCCAATTCCCGAGCCGTATGGGCATGTGTTCGCGTTCACCGAAGACGGCCGTATCGTAGCCGACTTGCAAGACCCGAGCGGCGCCTATCCAGAAACCACCGGCGTCACTGAAACTGACAGCCGGTTATACATCCAAAGCCTGCATGCACACAGCTTGGGTTGGCTGCCAAAAACTGCCGCACGATAAATCATTATGGGCGGGAACGCATGTCAGGTCGCACGATACGGTGTAATCTATCTAAATAATTGAAGTGCCTAAGGCCTATCCGGAAATATGACGTGACAGCAGACCGACCTCGCTTATATTCATTGCTCATCCTACTCTTGCTCATGCTGTGTGGTTCAGTGCAGTGCCATGCAGCTAGCTCTTCTAAACACCATTTGCCGCCGGTTAGAAAATTAACGGCAGAGCAAAGCAAAGTGGCGGCTGGCAATTACCAGAAATATTGTTCTTTGTGCCACGGCGCCGACCGGCAAGGCCATGTCAACGATCACGCACCTTCGCTGCGCAGTAAAAGTTTGTTTGAATCTGGCGTGCCACATGCCATTTTGCGTCCAATTCAATATGGACGACAAGGCACCGCCATGGGCGGCTATCTGGATGAAGTGGGCGGCCCAATGACACTCGATGAAACTTGGGATTTAACGTTTTGGCTATTTGAGCAATCGGGTGTTAAGCGCGTTGCCTTGAGCACCAACCCCGTGCAGGGCGATAGTATGCTCGGCCAAAATTTGTACCAAAAAAACTGCAGCACCTGCCATGGCGTGAAAGGTGAAGGCGTGAATGCACCGGCGCTTGGCAACCCATCAGCGCTTGCGCATAATAGCGATGAATTTATTCGGCATGCCATTCAAAATGGCCGGCAAGATACACCCATGCCAGCATTTAAAAAAACACTGTCGACAGTCGATATCAATAATCTCACGGCATTTTTGCGAAGCCGTGCCGGTGGCTGGGCCATGGAAAAACCTGTTTTGCAGCCATTACCAACACCTGAGAAATTCGTCATTAATCCTACCGGCCAACATCCAGACTTTAAACTGACCGACGGCATGTATGTTTCAGCTGTTGATTTGCAAAAAGCACTTCTCGCCAAGAAAAAAATGGTTGTGTTAGATACACGTGTCACGTCCGTATGGCAAACAGCGCATATAGAAGGTTCGTTTCCACTGCCGTATTATTCCGATTTTGATGCAATGACTACGCACTTGCCGAAAGATGTGATGATTGTGGCGTATTGTTCGTGCCCACGCGCCGCCGCCGACAGCGTGATAGAAGAATTACGCAAGCGCGGCTATAGCAGAACTGCTGTGTTGTACGAAGGTATTTTTGGCTGGATGCACCTTGGTTATCCGGTAGGTCAAAACTTTGATGCGAGTAAATAAACATGAATAAAGTAGTTGCCTTACTGTTCTTGCTATTTATCAGCGTGCTTGGCTGCGCCACCTCGCCACCAGCACACCCAGCTTGGATTAATGCGCGTATTGCACAAATGCAAAAAGAACACCCAGGCAACCCGCCACTCAGCATTTGGCAATACCGCTACAAAGGCCAAATCGTGTACTATTTTCCACCGCAATGCTGCGATATTCCCAGCACACTGTTGGATGCAAAGCAGAACCGCGTTTGTTCGCCAGATGGCGGAATGGCTGGCGATGGCGATGGCAAGTGCTCGGATTTTTTTAAGACACGCACAGAACAGAAATTATTGTGGCGTGATTCGCGTTCGCGCTAGGTTTTCATAATTTTGAGTGAATTCGTATACTGCGTTTATTATCGGCAAAAATTTTTTGGATTCCACATGAAAATTACATCACATATTGCAATACTTACCACGGCGTTTATACTCGCTGGATGCGTAAACCCCAATCCACCATTACAGAATGCACAGGATGCTGAAAAATACCAAGGCCGCGAAGAAACCAAAGCCCTACAAAACGCCGATAACATTGGCTATGACGGTACCGGAATTCAGAAAAAACTGGATAGCGCACTCAATCAAAACGACCAACGCACTGTCGATTTAAATAATCAGATTGAAGCGCAAACTGGCGGCGAAGCAAAGCCAGACCAATGAAACAGGTAAACGAACCGACCAAGTGGGGGCTACGCCTCACAATTTATGGCGGCTTGCTGTTTGCTGGCTATATGGCCAGCGCTGTATATGCCGATAGCCGTATTAGGCAGAAAGCCGCACAGTTTTGCTATCAATATCAAGAAGGCGAAAATGTTGATTGGATAGAACAAGAAGCATTGGCTTTGGGCGCGCAGGCACTTGAGCCACGCTGGGTTTATCAGCCCGAAGATAAAACCCTCAAGCTCGATTTGTTATTCGCTGGCCTGCCACCGTTTGATGGCTATATTTGCCAACTTTACATGAAGAATGACCGTTTAGAACGTAAAGTTTATTTAGTCATTGAATAAATATAGAGGTAGCCATTCTATTTAGCATGGCACTATAGCCCAAGCACTAAGCGAATACCCTGCTCTGCTTTGTCTAATATTTTTGGCGATAAAGACTTTATGGATTTAACCAACAAGCGTTTGTCGAGTGTCATAATTTGCGAAACATTTAAAACCGAGGCTTGCGGTAATCCAGAATCAGATTTCGGCAAACGCACATTGCCTGGCGCATCAGCCAAGGCTAAATTAGAAGTGATGCTTGCAACAACAACAGTGGCTATGCGGCTTTGATTAAATGCATTGCACTGAAGCACTAACACCGGACGACGATAGCCTGGTGCAGAGCCAATTGGATCAGCTAATGCAGCCCACCACAACTCACCACGTTTCATGATTTAAACTGGAAAGTTGTGCATGTAATAATGCAGGTTCGATGCTGGATTGTTGCTCTGCATATACTGCATTCAATTGGCGAACCATTACATCCTCATCACGGTTTGCAATAAATTCACTCAAAGCTAGGGCGTACAGCTGGCTGCGTGGCACACGTAATTGCATGGCTAACGCTTCAGCATCAGCAAACAAATTATCTGGAATTGATATTGCGATTTTCATACTTTGCATGGTATCACCGTAGTCATACTGGGTCAATAAAATCAGTTTAACTGGTAAATCATGCTTGATCTGTCATGATTTTCGGATATTTGAGTCAGAATTTTCTGCGCATTACGGCTTTGGCTTTGGCTTTGCATCCACTTTTTTCACATCTGGCTTTGCCCACGGCCCAGTGATTTCATAATGGATAGCCGCACTGTCTTTTAAAGGCTTACTAAGCACAGCCTGTGCCAAAACACCTGCTGCCGCGCCAATTGGGCCGCCAGCCACCGCGCCGATTACAGGCAGCAAACCGCCGGCTTTGGCGTTAACGTCAACGCGTTGATTGAATTCCTGCTTAATCAAATCAGTGCTGCCGGTGATTTTTATATCTGCAGCAGGCGCTAATATAATTAAGTCTTGCGTTGTTGCTTTGCCTTGCGAAAAAGAAAATTGGCCTTTAATTTGATTAAAACCGAAACCTTTGTCGAAGAAATCGCTGAAGTTGAAGCTTAAACGGCGCGGAATTTCCGCCAAACTAATCAAGCCAAGCACACGCCCACCGCCAGGCTCAACACCAAGTAGCTGGCCCTTGCCGACATCTACGTTTAGATTGCCGTTGAAACTTTGCAATGAGAAAGTCAGTGGCGAACCTGGCCATGCGCCAGTGAGTTGTGCTTTGGTGTCACCGCTTTTAATCACATCTTGATAATGAAAAACCGTCAGCAACTTACCTAAATCTTTGCTGGTAAGCGTAGCCTGCAAGGATGTACGTGCTTGGCTTTTTTGCCCCTGCCAAAGACCCGTGGCATTTAAAGACATTAATGCCGATTGCGTACTGAGCTTTTGAATCAGCAAGCCTTGCGAGTTTGGAACCACAACAATTTCAGCCTGGCCCAAAACGGCATCAGCTATTTTCAGGCTTTGTATCTGCAACGAAATAGCCGGCAATTCAGCTGGGTCACCAAAATCAATTGGCGTACTAACTGGCAGTTCTGAACTTGTAATTTTCTTCTCTGCCGGCAACATATGCACGGTAGTGAAATTGGCGGTGATCC
Source organism: Arenimonas sp. (assembly GCA_031428155.1). Taxonomy (GTDB): domain Bacteria; phylum Pseudomonadota; class Gammaproteobacteria; order Xanthomonadales; family Xanthomonadaceae; genus Arenimonas. The sequence goes on from JANPOU010000038.1 coordinate 50,008, forward strand.
GTGCATTTTTCGCTTTCGGCAAATTGACTAAACCATCCAGATTTTCGCCTTGTGCACGAATGTTCATGCCATTTGCTGTTGGCTCCATTAGCAAACGTGTGCTGCCAAATTCTTGACCAATTAAACTCAAACGATTGACACTTAAATCAAACGATTGCAAACCTGCGCCATCTTCTGCTTTGTTAGCCAGAGCGAGCCATGAAGCCACATCAAAACGCTCGGTTAGGCCGCGCACCGTAAATCCATTTGCTGGAATGCTGCCTTGTATTTGATTGCCAAACAATGCGATGCCAGACATCGGTTTGTTCAGTGGTTTTTTAAGCAACAAACGAAATTGATTGCCCAATTTCACCTCAACACTGCCTTTATCAACGGGCAGTTGCGTTAATAGATTCAAGCTCTGCGCTGTATTGCTTGATTTTTGTAAAGGCTCAGGCAGGTTTATTTGGGTGCCCATTAAATCGGATTGCGCGCGTAAAAAAACCGGCGCTAAGGATTGATTTTTAAAAACAGGCGAGCTAACAGTGAATAACCACGGGCTCTTGCCTTGCAATGTACCTTTCAGATCTTTTAGACTTGGCTCGAAATTCAATAAATAATCAGTACTGAAATTTCCACGCAACAAAGCTTCAAAATAATTACTTTTGATTAGCGTATAACTCTGCCCAACCCGTAATTCCAACATCACTGGATTTGCATCAATCAAGCCTGAAAGGCTCTCGCTGTAAAAACCTTTTTCTGTGAATGTGGTGTGCCCTGTGGCTTTCTGCAATGCAAGCTTCCATAACGGCGCTCGTATGTTTGTGTTTTTGAAATCAATACTGCCATTAATCGTGTTGTATTCAGGGCTTTTGTTGATGGGCATTAGCAAACCAACTCTCACATCCGCAGTACCTTCACCACGCAAGCTATATACCGCTTCACCCAGTTTTTGTTTTAGCGGTGTGCCGTTTATCACGGGCACTAAAGCTTGCATATTGGACGCAGACAAAATATTTACCGCTAATAGGCCTTCTTTAAAGGATTCTATGCCACTGGGTATCAGGGTTAATGGGTTACCCATATAATTTGCTGTGCCCATCACACTAAAACCAGAGCCGTTGAAATCTGCATGCAGCACTGCATTTTCTGCCGCCGGCCAATCATGAGCAAATTTAAATTGCTCGGCATCAATGCTAGTGGTGGCACTAAAACGGCCTGCTTTATCAGAATATGGCCAATGCTCAAGATCACCGGCAATCACTATGGATGCATCTCGTACATGGCCTTTTTGCAAAGCCATATTTAACCACGCAATCGTCTTTTCTGAAATGATGTGCTGAGGCCAAAATCGTTTCGCGGTATCAAAATTAAAGTCAGCTAAACGCGCGGCAAGATTAAGCATCGGTTTGCGTTTATCAGCATACAACTGTAATTGCATATCCACATCTGCATGCATACCGTCGCCTTGCCATTGAACATCTTTGGCAGCAACAACCCAATCTTTTGACGATTTCCACCACAAGAGGTTGCCGTCAAACTTGCTTGGAATGACTCGACCGAAAGACACTGGCCAATCTAAATGTGCATCGGATGGTCGAAAAATAAAACTGCCACCAAGCTGGTCAGCAGAAAATGTGCCGGAAATATTCTGCACGCCCGGACTCTTACCAATCGCCGCTATGCCAATTCCGTCTGCATAACCACTAAGCGACCACTGTTTCTGATCGAAAATACCACGCGCTTTTAGCTTGCTTAATGTTCCCTTGAGCTTGGCATCTTGTAGAAAGCGTTGCAGCTCAGGCGAATAGCTAATAGTTGCTGGGTTTAATGCTGCAATCGGCTGCATATCGATGCTGGCTGCACTAGCTTGCCATTGCTGCTGATTTGCTTGCACACGGATATCAGTTATGTATTGCTGGGTATTTTCAGCGCTGAAGTAAATCTTGGGGATGGTGAAATGCCAACCAGTTAGGCTGCGTTGCCAATGCGATTCAAATGAAATAGCATCAAACAGCGAGGGTGAATTTCGGAATGAAAAAATCTTTTCCTCAGCTGGTTTTTCGAATGACACGTGCTGTATATCCAACTTGCTATGCATACGCATAATTTTGCGTTTCCGCACATCAACCCACACATCAGCGCGGGTTTTAGCATGTAGTTTTGGTATGTTCCATTGCGGTGCTAATTCTATCCAGTTCATCATGTTAAGTTTTGGTGCGCCAAGCCAAATTTTGCCCGAATAGCTTTCCCTATCAAAATTCGCCACAGCAAATACTGGCAAATCGCCCGACTTTGCTTCGGCGCGTAAACCAACGGTGAGTTTTGAGCCTTGCACACGCAATCGCATATCCACGCGCGGTATACGGATTGGTGCTTTATTTTTAGCTGTGAATTGCAATGCCGAATTTTCTAGCTGCAATTCACCAAACCCTGATAGCACATCCAATGCATCCACTTTAGAATTAGCTTGCCGAGGAACACCAAGCAATTGCCAGCTGTCATCCGGTTGTTGTTCAAAGCGCAGGGAAAGTCCTTTCACTTTAAGCTCAGTCAATGGATGATTAGGTAGTAAGCCGGAATAAATTGCAACCAATAGCTCGGCACGACCAATATTCACACTATGGCTGCCAACGCCCACTTGCAAGCCACTTAAGGCGATTTTTGGGCCGCGGCGTGTCCATTCAGTTTGGCTACTTTGAAAATTGACTGGCTGCCCCACTTGCTCCGACAACCATTGCTTAACCCGCTGTGGATTGTTCTCAATAAACGGCAGAAACAGATTGGCCATGCTTACCAACAATGCAGCCAGTATCAAAATCAGCAATGCCCCGTAGCCGAGAGTTCGGCGGGTTATACGTAAAGAACGGCGCCAAGGATTATGCATGATTTACGATAGCACTACATCGAATTGATCTTGCGCATATTGCTCATCCGGCTGAAAACGTATTTGTTTGCCAATAAACTCTTCCAGTTCAGCCACAGCAGCTGATTCTTCTTCAGTTATTTTTGCAACCACTTTCGGAGACGCCATCACCATTACTCGAATGGACTCAAATTGTCGAACAGCGCGGGTCACTTCGCGGAAAATTTCATAAATCACTGTTTCCGCCGTTTTAATATAGCCACGCCCACTGCAACTCGGGCATGGTTCGCACAATTGTCGTTGCAAGCTTTCCATAGTTCTTTTACGAGTCATTTCAACCAAGCCCAGCGGTGAAAAATCATAGGTAGTGGTTTTTACATGATCGTTTGCTAAGCCTTTTTCCAAGGTCCTTAATACTTGGCGTTTATGTTCTTCATCATGCATATCAATAAAATCGATGATGATAATACCGCCAAGATTACGCAAGCGCAGTTGCCGTGCCACTGCTTGCGCGGCTTCTAAATTGGTTCGATACGCGGTTTCTTCCAAATTTTTCTGGCCTAAAAACGAGCCGGTATTGATATCAACCGAGGTCATTGCTTCGGTTTGATCAAACACTAAATAGCCGCCAGATTTTAATGGTACTTCTTTATTTAGAGCTCGGCTTATTTCGTCTTCAACACTGTATAAATCAAAGATTGGCCGATCTCCTGAATAAAGCTGTATCCGTGCTGCTAATTCAGGAATCAACTTTTGTGCGAAATCTTGAATTTTTTCAAAATATTCGCGTGAGTCTATTTGTACATTAGCCACTTGGGTGTGCAATAAATCGCGAATGGCGCGCATTGGCAAAGGTAAATCCTCATAAATGCACTCGCCCACTTTGGCACTTTGCTGGCGTTGTTTTAATATAGCGATAGCACGATTGAGATAGGCAATGTCTTGCTCAATAAACGAAGCATCAACTCCTTCAGCATTGGTGCGCACAATATACCCAACACCAAATTGTTCTGCGTGTTTTTGCAGCATATGCTTTAAGCGTTGTCGTTCCGTTTCGTCTTCAATACGGCTGGAAACGCCAATCATGCTTGAATCTGGCAGAAGCACCAAATAACGCGATGGAATAGATATTTCAGTGGTTAAACGTGCGCCTTTACTGCCAATTGGGTCTTTAATCACTTGCACGATGATTGATTGCCCTTCATGCACTAGCGAAGTGATTAACGGCTGTGGCTTGGTTTCCGATTCCACCGATTCAGAAGCAAGTTGTTGGGCGTTGGCCAACGCGATATCTGAGGCATGCAAAAAGGCCGTGCGCTCAAGGCCAATATCCACAAATGCGGCCTGCATGCCAGGCATAACACGCTGCACTCGGCCTTTATAAATATTGCCGAACACACCGCGGTTTGAAGTGCGCTCAATGTGCAGTTCTTGCAATAGGCCGTTTTCAACCACAGCCACGCGCGTTTCTCGCGGCGTAATATTAATCAGTAGCTCTTCACTCAGTGCCATTTTTTACCTTCGCCACACTGGCACATGAAATCGTTTTAATAACTGATAGGTCTCAAACAGAGGCAAACCCATAATGCCTGAATAACTGCCTTGAATTGATGCAATAAAAGCTGCAGCACGGCCTTGAATGGCATAGCCGCCGGCTTTGCCAAACGGTTCGCCACTGGCAATATATTCGTGTATCTCATTATCATGTAAATCGGCAAATTGTACTGTGCTACTCAACACACAATGCTGCTCCTGCCCTGCCGACATTAACCACACCGCGGTTATTACTTCATGGCTTTTGCCAGACAGACTTTTCAACATAGCAAAGGCCTGTTCGACATTTTCCGGCTTGCCTAAAACCAAGCCCGCTAAAACCACATCGGTATCAGCGCCAAGCACAATTGCTTCAGACTGGCCTGCCAATTGCAACAAGCCCGTACCAGCCTTTTCCTTAGCCACACGATTGACATAATCCCAGGGCAATTCGCCGGCAAGCTGTTGTTCATGCACATTCACCTCAATGACATCAAATTCGACAGCCAATTGAGCCAGAAGTTCTTGCCGTCGCGGGGATTGTGAAGCTAAGTAAATCATCAAATTGCCTTGTGATAACAACAGTAGAACTTTACCCTACAAAGCCTTCACTCTCGCAGCAACACATTATCTGGCCTTGACGTATTATACTTTACCTTAACTATCGACTATGCTTTTGCTTGAAAAGCGCATCGTATTTACAAGATTGTTTAGCCAAGGTTAATAACCTTAATACTGTAACCATCGGTTTGGCTTTTTTTGCTGTCAATATAGGAAAATTCAAAATGTCCGAAACACCAGAATATGGACGCCGCAATTTACTACAAGCACTTGCTTACGCACCCTTTCTGCCGCTTGGATCATTAACAGTAAGCTCGTTATTGTCGGCAACAGGTTGCAGTGTGAACCGGCAAATAAAGAATGGCATAGCCGATTTTATGTCGGCTACATTCACTTCAATGCCCGCCCCAACACTTGCGCAGGCCGCTGCCATGGCAACCACTACTGTGGGCTCCAGTGTAAGTATTGAAATGAGCGACGGTAGCACTATTGATTTTAAGCTGGCCTACCAGCCGTTCTTCCTAACTGGCGATGAAGTACCAGATGGCAAGGGAGGGACTATTCTTGCTGGAGGATATTACGATATCCACAATTCTCCAATTATGGATTCCACCGTACCAGGCAAGGAACGACATTTCTTCTCAGACTGCCCTGATGGCACATCGTTATTGGCCTTAGCCAATCCTCAAGTATCTGGTGTAAAGGGTAAGGTAGTATTTGCAGTAGTCCAATTTGAATACACCACAAGTAATTTGGCTGGTGCATCCGTATACGGGCTGCTGCCGTCGCCCATTGCCATACTGACTCTCGATCAGAACCAAGCAACGGGCAAGCTCAGCTTGGTGAAATACCATAATGTAGACACTTCAAAAGTACATGGACTATGGATCACCTGCGGAGCAAGCCTATCACCTTGGGGCACGCATTTATCAAGTGAAGAGTATGAGCCTGACGCGCAGTTCGCCATGATCAATACCGGCTTCAAAAAATTCAGTAAAAACCTTTACGGCGACGAAAATAAGGCTAATCCTTATCACTACGGCCATCTACCCGAGGTAACAGTCAACCCAGATGGTAGCGGTAGCATTAAAAAGCATTACTGTATGGGACGCATATCACATGAATTGGTGCAGGTAATGCCGGATAAACGCACGGTATTGATGGGAGATGATGCAACCAATGGTGGTCTATTCATGTTTATCGCCGATAAAGAAAAAGACCTGTCATCAGGATCACTTTATGTTGCTAGCTTTGGAGCGGGCTTTTCTCTTGATCCTGAGTCCGAAGGAGCAAAACTGAGCTGGATCCATCTTGGTCATGCCAGCAGCGATGAAATTGAGCATTTGAGCAACACTCTCAAGCCATCCGATATTTTAACTGCCTACAAATCTGATCCGTCTGACCCTAGTTTTCAAAAAATATTTATCAGCGGTAAAGCCAACTGGGTAAAAATTAAACCCGGCATGGAGAAAGCAGCGGCTTTCCTTGAAACACATCGCTATGCCTATATGGTTGGAGGAAGCATGGGCTTTACTAAGCTTGAAGGCGTAACAGTCAACATTAAAGACAAAGTAGCCTATTCGGCAGTACAAAATTGTGTTGACTCTATGGTAAAAAATAACGCCAATGGCTGGAATCAAGAGAGTGGCATCGGATTGGAAAAAGAAGTCACAGCCGGCGCCATACTTGCTCACAACTTAGCAGGCGGCCAGCTAGATACTAAGCGCTCAGCAATCAACAGTGATTGGGTTCCAGTACAAACCAAAGCCTTATTGGTGGGTGAAGATATTACTGCAGATAATCAGGGAAATCTAGCCAATTCTGAAAAAATTGCGGGCCCCGACAACTTGAAGTTTTCGGAGAAAATGCGGACGCTGTTCATTGGTGAAGATGGAACTGGTCACATCAACAATTGCTTGTGGGCTTACAACGTTGATACCAAGAAATTGTCACGACTGATGTCAGTACCTGCCGGTGCTGAATCAACCGGATTGCATGCGGTTGATGACCTCAATGGCTGGACCTATATCATGAGTAATTTTCAGCATCCCGGCGACTGGAGAGTAAGCTTAGATGAAAATATACAAAATACATTAGAACCGTTAATTCGAGCTAATTATAAAGACCGATTTGGAGCCGCTGTTGGCTACTTGACAGCAGATGCAACCAGTTTAACCCTATACAAAAAGAGCGAGCCATGAGCAAAGCACTGCGTTTTTCTGAGAAATGGTTTCAGCGTGCGCTCTGGATTGTGGCTATTGTGTTTGCGTTTTTCTTGATTGGCATTGGTAGCCAGATTGTTGATGACTTGCCTAAAGTTGAGCAAGCATTGCAACTGGAAGAGTTTTATAGCAATCTTGCCCAGAAAAAAGCCTTGGATGCAGAAAGCAAACAACTGCAAGATAAAACACAAAACAATAACGATGTGATTGATCAAACGCGACTTTTACACAATGCCGCTATTCAGCGCAGTGGTGCTGCTCGCGAGACCTTTAATAATTGGCTTGCCACACGGCAAGTTACTTCACTTGCCAGCCAAGATACCGAATTACTAACACGCACCAAAGAGCTAGACGACCTGAAACAACAAGAACGCCAGTTCCAAAAGAAAATTGAGCAGCTTGAGCAAAACAACCTGGCATTTAGCCAAGCGCTAAACAAAAACAGCATCACATCCAGCCAGCTTAGTGCCGATGCAATGCAACGCATGGATGCGCAACAACGGAAAACTGACACCAAGATATTCCTATATCGCTTGCTACTCACTCTGCCACTTTTAATCATTGCGGTTTGGCTGTTTATGCGTAAGCGCCAATCCAGCCATTGGCCGTTTGTGTGGGGCTTTATTTTATTTGCGTTGTTCGCATTTTTCGTTGAATTAGTACCTTATTTGCCGAGCTATGGCGGCTATGTGCGCTATGGCGTGGGCATTGTAATAACCTTGATTATTGGCCACTACGCCATTAAAAATATGCGCGCTTATTTAGAAAAGCAGAAACTTGTTGAACAACTGCCAGATGCAGATCGCCGCAAAGATTTAAGCTATGAGCTCGCGCTTAGCCGCTTAAGCAAAGGCATCTGCCCAAGCTGCGAACGCGGCGTGGATTTAAAAGATCCAACCCGCAATTTCTGCACGCATTGTGGCATTTCGCTGTTCAATCATTGCCAATCCTGCGATACACGAAAAAATGCCTTCGCACATTTTTGCCATGGCTGTGGCCTTGCCAACAGCAAACCAGTAACGCAATAACACATATGGGCGAATGATTATTCGCCCTCAGCATGTTTATATCCAGGTTTATTATCAATAGTTTCTATCAATCAATATCATTTAAATAATTGATTGGATAAATAGTTAATAGACGCGCACTATAATCTATGTAACGTTTTTTCATCCAAAGGAGAACAACCATGATCGCTGAAACCAAATGCCCCTTCCCGCACGCCCGAGCCAACGCGCCGTCAAATGCTGGCTGGTGGCCCGAGCAGCTGAATCTGAAGATCCTGCACCAGCAGTCCGCGAAGTCCAATCCGATGGGCGACGAGTTCAAGTACGCTGAAGAGTTCAAAACGCTCGACCTGGACGCGGTGATCAAGGATCTGCACGGACTGATGACCGATTCCCAGCCTTGGTGGCCAGCCGACTACGGCCATTACGGCCCATTCTTTATCCGCATGGCTTGGCATGCTGCCGGCACCTATCGCACGACCGATGGTCGTGGCGGCAGCGGCAGCGGCGAACAGCGTTTCGCACCACTTAACAGCTGGCCCGATAACGGCAACCTCGACAAGGCGCGTCGTTTGCTGTGGCCAATCAAATCCAAGTATGGCCGTAAATTATCTTGGGCTGACTTATTCATTCTGACCGGTAATGTCGCACTGGAATCGATGGGCTTCAAAACCTTCGGCTTCGGCGGCGGTCGCCCGGATGTGTGGGAACCGGCGGATGATATTTTCTGGGGTCCGGAAAGCGAATGGCTCGCCACCAGCGACAAACCCAACAGCCGTTATTCCGGCGAGCGCGAACTAGCCGATCCGTTGGGCGCGGTGCAGATGGGTTTGATTTACGTCAATCCGCAAGGTCCCGACGGTAATCCCGATCCGCTTGGCTCGGGTCGCGATGTGCGCGAGACCTTTGCGCGCATGGCCATGAACGATTATGAAACCGTGGCACTCGTTGCCGGTGGCCATACCTTCGGAAAGTCTCATGGTGCAGGTGATGCAGGGTTGGTGGGTGCCGAACCCGAAGGCGCTGGCATCGAACTTCAAGGGCTCGGTTGGGTAAACCAATACGAATCTGGCATCGGTGCGCATACCATCACCAGTGGTATCGAGGGCGCCTGGAAGCCCAACCCAACGACTTGGGACATGGGTTACTTCGACATGCTGTTCGGTTACGAATGGGAGCTGACCAAGAGCCCGGCCGGTGCGCATCAATGGAAACCGATAAACACCAAGCCCGAACACATGATTCCGGACGCGCATGATCCCTCCATAAAACATCCGCCGATGATGACCACGGCCGATTTGTCGCTGCGTATGGACCCGGCCTACGAAAAGATTTCACGCCACTACCATCAGAACCCGCAGGAATTCGCCGACGCGTTTGCACGCGCTTGGTTCAAGTTGACCCATCGCGACATGGGCCCGATTGATCGTTACCTCGGCCCGCTAGTACCGAAAGAGGAATTGCTGTGGCAGGACCGCGTTCCAGCCCTCGATCACGCAATTATCAATGATGCCGATATTGCAGCGCTGAAAACCAAACTGCTTTCCTCCGGCCTGACGACATCGCAACTGGTCACGACCGCGTGGGCTTCGGCCTCAACCTTCCGTGGCAGTGATAAACGCGGTGGTGCGAACGGTGCGCGCATCCGTCTAGCCCCGCAGAAAGATTGGGAAGTGAACCAACCGGCCGAACTGGCCCAAGTATTGTCGAAGCTTGAATCGATCCAGAAGGAATTCAACGACGCGCAAACGGATGGCAAAAAAGTGTCGATGGCTGACCTGATCGTACTCGGTGGCAGCGCGGCGGTTGAAGCGGCGGCTAAGAAAGCCGGCCACGATGTGAAAGTTTCTTTCTCGCCGGGTCGTACCGATGCCACGCAGGAGCAAACCGATGCCGATTCCTTCGCTCCGCTGGAGCCGAAGGCCGATGGTTTCCGCAACTACGTAGGCAAAGGCCACGAAAACGCGGTTGCCGAATTGCTGATCGACCGTGCAAACCTGCTGACCTTGTCCGGACCGGAAATGACCGTGCTGATCGGTGGTCTGCGTGCTCTTGGAACCAATGTTGGCCAAGCCAAACACGGCATCTTCAGTGACCGCAGCGACGAGCTGACAAACGATTTCTTCGTCAATCTGCTCGACATGGCGATCATTTGGGAAAAATCAGAAGCCGACGGCATCCTTCACGGCCTTGACCGCACGAGCCGCCAGCTCAGGCGTACCGGTACGGTAGTGGACTTGGTGTTTGGTTCGAACTCACAGTTGCGGGCTCTGGCTGAGGTCTATGCGTCCAGCGATTCTGACAAGATATTCGTGCGCGATTTCGTGAAGGCCTGGGTCAAGGTAATGAACCTGGACCGTTACGATCTTGTGTAATTAAAGAAAGACTTTTTTATATCAAACGGGCCGTTTCGACGGTCCGTTTTTTATGCCCGATGATACGGGTGATTAGCCAACAAGCTAGCGGCTCGATACACTTGCTCGGCAACGATTAAACGCACCAACATATGCGGCAATGTGAGCGCACCAATTGACCATTGCTCATCGGCTTTTGCCAAAACTTCTGAGCTATGCCCTTCTGGGCCACCAATTAAAAATGCGATATCCCTACCCTGCTGGCGCCAAAATTCTAAGCGTTCGGCTAAGTGTTCAGAGGAATAATTCTTGCCGCTGCCTTCTAGCAAAACCACATAAGCATTTTTAGGGATAGCGGCCAATACTCGCTGACCTTCATCGAATTGCGCACGCGCTGCATCACGACCTTTGCCGCGAATGCCCGGTGTTATTTCAATAAGTTCGAAGGGTAACCAATGCGACAGACGTTTTTGGTATTCGCTAAAACCTTCTGCAACCCAACTGGGCGCGCGCTCACCAACGGCGATTAAACGCGCTTTCATGCATTAATTAAGTTCGTCTAGTTCCGGCGGCTGATCGCCCACCGTCCATAAACGTTCAATGGCATAGTATTCGCGGATACGCGGCAACATTACATGCACAATCACATCGCCAAGATCGACTAACACCCACTCCGCTTCGTTGTCGCCTTCCACGCCAAGCGGCATGACGCCGCAATTTTTGGCGAAACGAACCACTTCATCGGCCACCGATTTAACGTGCCTACTGGATGTGCCTGAGGCCACCACCATGTAGTCAGCGATACTGGTTTTGCCGCGCACATCGATTTCGACAGCGTCTTTGGCTTTCATTTCTTCCAAAGCCAAATGCACTTGCTTGAGCAAGTCTTCAGGTGCTGGCAATGGATTCGGCATTTGGGTTTTAATGATATGAGCTTGAGTCAAGAGTAAGGTCTCGGGTTGCGCTTGGAGGGGTATTATACCCTTGAAGCATACAGTTGATGGATTTTGATGTATTCAGCTACCGATTTGGGTAAGAAATCATTTACCTCACCGCTATGCGCTAGGCCTTCACGAATGGCCGTAGAGGACTCATAGCGCAAGGCCAAAGGCAGAACATATAAGCAGCCAGCTGGTTTTGCCTGCAATGCGCTAGGCTTATCTAGCCAACGCGATTCACATGCCTGCAGCAAACTCACCCGCATTGAATCCAAAGATTGCTCTGGGCGTTGCGCAATAACGAAATGGCAAAGTGTGAACAAATCAAGCCAATCGTGCCATGTGTCTAGGCCAAGAAATGCATCCATGCCAATCAACCACACAATCGGTTGCTCGGTGCCTAGCTCAGCACGAATACTGCGCAGGGTGTCGATGCTGTACGATTTTCCAGCGCGTTGCAGCTCGCGGCGATCACAGCTAAAGCCCTTATGCCCTGCAATTGCCAGTTCAACCATCTCAGCGCGTTGCCAAGCACTGGCTGAAGTTGGCGCGCGATGCGGTGGATCGGCACTAGGCAAAAATACAACCTCGGAATGCAGGGCCTTTTGCGCGGCCCTTGCCACAGCTAAATGCCCCCTATGGATAGGATCGAAGGTACCGCCGTAATACATATTCAGGCGCAAACGCGTAACCGCCCTTTGGCTTTAGGCAAGGCCCATTGTGTTAATACCCGTTCCAAAGACACCCAAGCATCACCACTTAAGCGGCCTTTTGAGATTTTATCGACCTGCGCCAATTGCTGATTCAAGCTCTCAAAATGTGCGCTATTGGCGGTGTCAATTGCGCGGAGCATTTGCGCTTGCTTACTTTGCCAGTGCTTATCGGTTTGCATCTGTGCTTGTGCACGCCGAGACTTTTCTTGAACATGCGCGTAATAGGCTAAATTCAGCAGTTCTTTGCCAATCAGCGGCACTAAGCCTGGCACTTGCTCGCCTTCTAATTTAAGGCCATGCAGTATTTTGCTCATCCGTGGCACATCTTGGCCATAGCATGCATCAATTAGTTTAAACACATCAAAACGGCTACTATCGGCCACCCACGCTTGCATTTGTGTTGCAGAAATTGAACCCGCAACCCCTTGCATGGCAAGCTTATTCACTTCTTGATTGGCCGCCATCAAATTACCTTCCACACACGCCAATAAAATCTGCAAAGCATCCTTTGATGCCGAAATGCCTTTAGATGCTAAGCGCTGATTTAACCATCTTGACATTTCATTTGGTTTAACCTGCCAAGACAACACCATTTGGCCACATTGTTCAATCGCCTCAGACCACTTGCCGCCATGCTTAGCACTCCATTCCTGGGTACTGATTAGTAATACGGTATCGGGCGGTGGATTGGCGCAATAATCAATCAGCGCTTGGCTGCCGTCTTTGCCCGGCTTTCCGGTCGGTAAACGCATATCGATTAAGCGCTGGCTAGCAAACAAACTCATTGCAGTGCTGTGCTGATACAAATCACTCCAGTCAAAGCTGCTGCTATCAGTCTCTAGCACAATGCGTTCACTAAAGCCTTGCGTTTTGAGTTTGCTACGCAATGCATCGGCGCATTCTTGAATCAGTAGTGGTTCTTGGCCACACAATAAATACACCGGCTTAACAGCGGCACTGGCTAAGGTTTTAAGAAATTGTTCGTTGCTTTGGCTCATTTAGCCTGAGCTTGCAACACAATGCTAGAGCGGCGCAAGATGGATTGAATCATTTCCGTTTGCATCTCACGCTTCAACAATTCTTGCTCAGCCGGGCTACCTGCTGAGGTATTGACGTCGTAACTGAAATCGCGGCGCAATTCCACTACCTGATTATCAATTAAGGTATTACCCGACACATCCAACAAGGAATACACCACGCGATAGCGCATAACGTACTCACGCACTTGCGCGTTTTGGTCTAATGAAAGCGCTTCGGTTTCTAGCAATTCTTTCGAAATACTAATCACATTCGAGGCCTCGCCAGCGCGGGCTATTTGTGCGCCGCCACTGCTTAGTGTGCGTTCGATATTGTTCGCCAAGTTGCTGTATGGATCTTTTGCAGAAACGCTGAATGGCGTTTGCACTTGGCTGAGTTTAATGACATTACTGGGTTTGAATCCGCATGCGCTTAGCAAAAGTGTTAGCAAGAAAAAAAGTATTCGCATTATACGGCCACCACAATATTAACGATTTTATTTGGCACAACAATAATTTTCTTGATGCTAAAACCAAGTAAGAATTTTGCGACATTGGGTTCTGCTAAAGCCATGGCTTCAACCTGTTCTTTCGGCGCATTCACCGGTGCGTCAATAGTAGCACGCAGCTTGCCATTAACCTGAACCGCCAAGGCAATACTGTCGCGAACCAATGCCGCGGCATCCGCTTTCGGGAACGCTACGGTTTCTAGCGTGGTTTCCGGTTTGCCGAGCAATTGCCACAGGGCATGCGCCATGTGCGGCGTAATCGGGTTAATCAACAGCGTCACCGCCTCAAAGGCTTCTTGCAGCAAAGCGCGGTCGTTGCCCGACTTTAGCTCGAATTTTGCAGTAGCGTTCAATAGCTCCATCACTGCGGCAATCGCCGTATTAAAGGTTAAACGACGACCGTAATCATCGCCCACTTTATGAATGGTTTCATGCAACTGGCGGCGCAAAGTTTTTGCTTCTGCGCTGAGCGCTGCCACATCCAATGCCTCGCAAGCGCCAAGATCAGCATGCTTGCTAACCTGCACCCATAAACGCCGCAAAAAGCGATACATACCTTCAACACCAGTTTCGCTCCAATCCAAACTTTGCTCGGGCGGCGCGGCAAACATAGAGAACAAACGCACGGTATCGGCGCCGAATTTATTGACCATGGTTTGCGGATCAACGCCGTTATTTTTCGACTTTGACATTTTCTCGGTGCCGCCAATTTCAACCGGCATGCCATCCGAAATTAATGTGGCTCCAATAATTTTACCGCGTTCATCGCAGTCAATGGCCACATCGGCTGGGTTAAACCATGTTTTTGAACCATCGCTTTCTGTGCGATAAAACGTATCGGCAATCACCATGCCTTGGCAAAGCAGATTGGTGGCCGGCTCATCACTCTGTACTAAGCCTGCATCACGCATCAGCTTGTGATAAAAACGGAAATACATCAAATGCATAATCGCGTGTTCGATGCCACCAATGTAGTAATCCACCGGCAGCCAATAATTGGCGCGCTCATCCACTAAATCTTGCGCACCCGGGGATGTATAACGTGCGTAATACCAACTGGATTCCATAAAGGTATCGAAGGTATCCGTTTCACGTTCGGCAGCACCGCCACATGTTGGGCAAGTGGTTTTGCGCCAGTCCAGATTGGTTTTAATCGGCGAGCCTGTGCCCGAGAACGCCACATCTTCTGGCAATAGCACCGGCAACTGATTTTCAGGCACTGGCACGGCACCGCAGGTTTCGCAATAAATCATCGGGATTGGGCAACCCCAATAGCGCTGACGGGATACGCCCCAATCGCGCAGGCGGAAATTAACCCGATGTGCGCCCTGCCCGTTACTGACCAAATCTGTTTTCAAATACTCGAAGGCTTGCTTGAAATTTTTACCATCCAAAACACCTGAATTCACCACCGATAAACCGACAGCCGTTTTATCAGCGTACCAATCTTGCCATTGATTTGGGTCAAAGGCATTGCCCACACCCGATTCGCTACGCGAACCACCCTCTCCCAGAGGGAGAGGAGAAATGGCGATGACTTGTTTGATCGGTAATGCATATTTATGTGCAAATTCAAAATCGCGTTGGTCATGGCCAGGAACCGCCATCACCGCGCCGGTGCCGTAGCCCATCAATACAAAATTCGCGACCCAAACCGGCACGTTTTCGCCCGAAAGTGGATGCGTGGCATATACACCGGTGAACATGCCTTTCTTTTCCTGAGTTTCCAATTCTGCTTCAGAAACACCACCTTGCTTACAAGTGTCGATAAACGCCTGCAACTCAGCATTATGTTCAGCGGCTTCTAAAGCCAAAGGATGCTCGGCAGCTACAGCTAAATACGTCACACCCATTAGTGTGTCGGGTCTTGTGGTGAACACCGTAAGAGCGCCCACACCCGATTCGCGTCGCGAACCACCCTCTCCCGAGGGGAGATGGGATTGAACGGCAAAAGTAATTTCTAAACCTTCGCTGCGGCCGATCCAGTTGCGCTGCATGGTTTTCACCGAATCCGGCCAACCGCTTAAATCATCTAAGCCATCCAGCAGCTCTTGGGCGTAATCGGTGATTTTTAAAAACCACTGCGGTATTTCGCGTTTTTCAACCAAGGCGCCAGAACGCCAACCGCGGCCGTCGATCACTTGTTCGTTGGCCAACACGGTTTGGTCGATAGGATCCCAGTTCACCACCGAATTTTTACGATAAACGATGCCTTTATTGAATAGGCGCGTGAACATCAACTGCTCCCAGCGGTAATACTCGGGCGTGCAAGTGGTCAGCTCACGGGTCCAATCAATGGCGTAGCCCAAGCTTTTCAGCTGGGTGCGCATATGGTCGATGTTGGCATACGTCCACTTGGCTGGCGCGGTTTTGTTCTTGATGGCGGCATTTTCTGCCGGCAAACCAAACGCATCCCAGCCCATCGGCTGCAAGACATTGAAGCCCTGCATGCGCTTAAAGCGCGAAATCACATCGCCGATGGTGTAATTACGGACATGACCCATGTGCAGCGCGCCGGATGGATACGGCAACATGGATAAGCAGTAATATTTCGGCAAATCGGATTGTTCGTTAACCTCGAAGGCGCGGCTGTTTTGCCAGTGCTTCTGTGCCGCGGATTCAATCAATTGTGGGTGGTAGACACCCTTTTCTACAGACTCGGACATGCGACTAATACGTGTGTTTATAAGCTCTATAGATTACCGCAAACGCTGGTTTTTAGACAGGAAAAACGTGTAATCCCCCTGCACCAAGGGCTTTAATTTTAAATCCCCCTGCGCTGCGCGCTTTCCCCCTTTCGTGAAAGCGATGCATTGAGTTTATCGAAATGGGGGATTAAGGGGGATTTACGTGCCAATAAGCATCCGCGAGTATTTTCCGAGCAGCTTGCGAAGTCCCATGCTTAATAACAAACTGAGCGCGATACTCAGCACATAAATAAGCAAGCCTGCAGCAAATAGCCCGAGGATGCCTGTATTTGGGAATTGCTTTACAAACACTTCGCTAAATGCCCAAATAAAACTGAAATGCAAGAAGTACAAACTAAACGCATAGGTGCCAAGCATATTCAGCATCCTTGGCAAGCGCGCTTCGTAGGCATGCAAGCCGTACAACAGCAACAACGCCATCAACATTTTCTGTGCATACACCACCGACTGATGCAATGAGGTGAATCCTGTGGGCACATACTCCCAGAAAAATAGCAAGAAGTTAGCTGCCGTGCTGAGAACAAACAACACCAGCAACGCTCCAAGATGGCGTTTAATTAAAGCCAGAGTGGACTCCAGCCGCTCGCCAAGATACATGCCGAAACTGTAAGCTCCCAAGAAAAACAAAATGGTTTTAATACTCAATAAATCTGGGTATGTGCTACGCGAAACAACCAGCGGCATTAACGCCAACAGAATCACAGCAAGACCTTTGCCAGGTTTTAACAGTGCATTCACTAGTGGCGTTAGCAAGAACAGCACAAACAACACCGGGATATACCAAAGATGCGTTTGCGCCTGCCCGCTTACGATATTTTTAGCCAGTTCTTCGGGGAAGAAAAAATTGATGCCATTGGCTTTGCCATACGCCAGATATTCCGGCCAAGAGATTGCCGTTAGCAATAGGCAGATAAACAGATACGGCGAGATCACATTTTTGAACTTACCCACATAAAATGTTTTCCACGATTTTTCACGCAGTATTCGGGTGAACAAAATTCCGGAAATCAGTGCGAAAAATAGTGTTGAACCATGGAATAACGTTTCGCTGGACGCATATAGCCAAATATAATCGGGGTTGTTCTCCTGCGCTCCCGATACGAAACCCAACACCGACCACGCATGTGCGGCAATAATGCATAAAATGGCAACACCACGGAAACCGTGCAAGTAAGCGAGGTAATCGGTTTTGCTTGGCAGTATCGTCATTTAATCCCCTGACATTTATGGCATAGCGGCATAATCAGTATAGCTCGCCAGTTACTAGGGACGCAGCTATTAGTGTCGGAGTGAACCACCCCCGATTTTCGAATATTAATGCGACGCGTGCAAATCCCTCAGCTTTGCAGAATAAAGCGCTTGCTCCTTAGTGGTCATCGCATTTTCCTTAGCAATGATGAGGTGCTTTCTTGCATTGCTAACATCATTCAGGCCAATGTGTGCAGTGGCTAGCCAGAAATGGAACTCGGCATTGTACGCGGCTCGCCGAATTTCCTGAGTAAAATAATCGCGTGCCGAACGATAGTCTTTGGATTTCATGGCGGCCATACCTTGGTCAAAATAGAAAAATGGCGGCGTGGGTGTTATTTGCCTTAGCATCTGCTGTAAACGCTCGTATTCCTTGGTATCACCCAGTTTCAGCACAACGTGCGAAAGATTGTTTAAAACCGCATGGTTTGCGGGATCCAACGCTAGCACATAACGCAACACCTGCTCGGATTCGGGTAGATTGCGGTGCCGTTCGTAGATCACGCCGAGTGTATTGTATGAAGCCAAGAATGTTGGGTCGTTGACAATGGCCTGCTTTGCCCACCAATAAGCGCTATCCAGCCTCTGCATTTGCAGTTCTTCCACCGCCCGATTATTCATGTACATGGACAATACCGTTTGTTCGGTAACAACGGTGGCACGTTGCTTGCCCGCATCTTTTGGCGTTAGAAAATCAATGACCATTGCAGAACCTTTGGCCGAATCGTATATGCCTGCCTTTCCAAGGACTAGATTTATGTGCGTACTATAGTAGATTGTGCTTTCATCTCGGCTGATATTATCTGGGGTATAGACGTTTTGATAACGAATCATCAAGCCGAGCTCTTTAGCGAATGCGGCGGTCATCAACACCAATGAAAGGCAGTTCCCGCTTTTAGCATCAAAGGCCTCAATAGCGTTTCGCGTATAGGTGGAATCGTATTCCAATTTCAATTGCGCTTTATCATAAAGCGCACTGAATAGGGTTTCCGTTGCGTTATGGGTTCGCCTATCTAGCAAAACTTCTTTGTTTATATAATCACGCATGGCTGGGCTGAGTTTGAACACAGATTTCGGTTCAAAATCGATGCTGCGTGCCTTAAAAAGTTTGTCGTGAAATATGTGTGTTTCAGTAGTCTGTTGTTTAATAGGTATTGGAGCGCAACCGAATACCAGCGCAATCGCCATGATACAAACATACCGCCAGATTTTTTGCAGACTTGCCATCCCCAACCTCAGACTAAGCGCGGAATTGAACATATTGGCATTCTACAACCATTAGGGACGGAGGTACCTCCGTCCCTAAATCCCGCCATGTGCCACACAAAACCACTTGAATTACTTTGGCACAAACCTTTACAGCGCACCAATATCCGCTAATAATTGGGATATCCCCGTGTTCGCTGGCCAGCACCCAACCCGACTACTACATGAACTTCAAATATCTCACCCTCACTGCTCTAATATTTGCCATGCCAATTGTTGGCAACTGTGCAAACCAAAAAAAACCGGCTGGCCCACCGATGAACAAGGATGAATTAAGGCGCTGTGTGGCGATGGACGACCAACTAAGTAACTTCACAAAGCAGTACAACACTGAAGTGAAATTGAACAACGCGATCATTGCAAAGCAACAAGAACGCCGCAAAGTGCTCGATGAAATGCGCGCTGTGCTCGATGCCGGCGATAATTCAAACATAGGCGACTACAATGCCAAGATTGAAGAATACAACCTTGAAGCGACCAAACTAGAACCCCACCAAACCCGAATGACCCAGATTGGTGTTGAGCAAAACCAAACATCTTCCGAATACAATGCCAAATGCGCCAATCGAGCATACCGCCATGAAGATATGGCCGAAATAAAAGGCATCAAGAAAAAATAGTATCGTTAATTCAGGCAGTTTTGTGCCTAGGGGACGGAGGTACCTCCGTCCCTAAATATTCCCTAAATATTCGCTTACTTACGCAAGCTCAACCATCACCGCATAATCCGTATAGCCCTCCGCCCCACCGCCGTAATACAACTCCATACGGCCAGGATTTAGCGGATAGTTTTCCGCCAAGCGCGCTGGTAAATCGGGGTTTGCAATAAATGGTCGACCCATTGCTACCGCATCAATGAGTTTTGCATCCAAAAGTGGTTGCGCTTTTTCCAATGTATAACCACCAGCAGCAACAATAACGCCGGGGAATTTGGCACGTAGCTGTTCACGGAATTCTAGTGTTAAAGCTGGGCCGCCAGCCCAATCCGGTTCCGACAAATGCAAATAGCCCAGGCCGCGTATGGCGAATTGCTCGGCTAAATACAAGCCCATGTCTTGCCCTGCTTGGTCGTCTAAGCCATTAAAAATGCCGAGCGGTGAAATGCGGATGCCCACATGCGCTGCACTCCACTCACCAATCACTGCATCAACCACTTCCAAACACAAACGTGCACGGTTTTCTAAGCTGCCGCCGTATTGGTCATCGCGGAAATTGCTTTCCTCC
>JANPOU010000039.1:0-10261 GCA_031428155.1 Arenimonas sp.
CGGCGCCCCTACGGAAATAATAGGTCTAAATGCCATTGTTGCGGGTTATTCTGGATGTAGGTACGAAACGCTTGTAATTCGGATTCATTACGAATAATCCGATCCCAATAATTCCGCTGCCAAACCGGAACACCGCTACTATTGTGCATTTTATTTACAGCGATGGCTGAACGCGATTTCAAGCATCGAATGATTGCACCGAGCGTAGGGGCGCCGCTTGCTGCGCCCTGGTTTTCGTTGTTGCCATCGGCGCAATCAATAATCAGGATTCCGTGAATGTGATTTGGCATGACGATGAATTCATCAAGAATGACATTACAAAAGCGGCTCGGAAGCGCGTGCCACTCACCAGCCACTTTATCACCTGAGATGTTCAGTGACATATTACCGTTACACACCTCACCGAACATGGATTCCCGATTGGCGGTGGTAATCGTGAAGAAATACGCGCCGTGTCGGCTGTAGTCGTAAGCACGAATGCGCGTGCTTTGGCGGTGGTGTATGTCAGGATTGAAACGCATGCACAATCATCAACCGATTTGCAAATTTTGAGAATTGGCTGTTTTCTGATTCGCATGTCAGAATTTATCGATATGTTGGGCGAAAAACACAGGTTCGATGTAGGGGTGCTGCTTGCTTAGCCAAAATATGCATAGTATGTGGTGGGTCAAGCCCCACCATACATGCGATACAATCAGAAAATGAATTTGAATGACTTTAAACGTAATTTGTTATGGTTGCTCGGCACAATTTGGGCCCTACCGATGACAGCCATTGGCATGGTGCTCGGTTGTGGCGCTTTGGCATTGGGCGCGCGCGTATCGTTTTCCGATTCTGCCGTGGTCTTTTCGCGCTTCCGGTTTTTCAGTAGTGGCGCATTAACGCTAGGGCAAGTGATTCTGCATACTGGGCATAGTTTGAACGAACCGGTATTGACCTATCACTGTTCGGCGTTCGGCGGCGATGACTGTGTGCGTATCGGCACACATGAACAAGCGCATGTCTTTCAATACATGGCACTCGGTATTTTCTTTTTACCGCTGTATTTTCTGCATGGCGGCATTAGCCACAAAAACAGCTTTGAGAAGGCTGCTGATTGCTATGCGCAGACGGGCAAAGGTTGGTGGCCTTATACATAAAAACCTCGCCGAAGCGAGGTTTTTAGTTGGTACCGATGATAGGACTTGAACCTACACTATGTCACCATAAGTGGATTTTGAGTCCACCGCGTCTACCATTCCGCCACATCGGCATGTGAACAAGTATTATAACCAAGTTTTCCGATTATTCACAGTCAATCGGGTCTAAACACAGCATTTTTTTGCCTTTGGCATACCAGTCATCGCCGATAGGTTCAAAAACCGAGCAATTGCCCATGCTGTCTTGGTAGATATGCAAGGAGATAGCGGCTTGGCGTTCATTATGGTTACGAATGGTGTGGTACTCGTGTGGCGGTATTAAACTGCCTGAAGAGCCCGCTTCAGCCAGAATGGTTTCATGCTTGATAAACCGACACTTATCATCAAAGTCTTCTTTCAGCTCATAGCTGGTGATTTCGATTCTGCCCTGCCAAACACCTTCAACACACCACAGCCCGCAATGATCATGAATTGGCGTACCTTGCCCAGGCCCCCAAGTCATTGCCACAATCGTAACGCCAAGTTCTGGGCATTTGTACAATTCACGCCGCGCATAATGCCCTTCAACCGGTTCAAAAACACATTCAGGCAGGTACACCGATTTGTTAGCAATAAGCGCTGACAAACCATCGCGAAGTATATCAGTGGTTTGTGAAATGGTTTTTTGTTTGCAGGCATGGTTAACCAGATCAATCAACAAATCTTTACCGGTAAATGTGAGTTCAGTCATGATGGTTTCAGTCCGTTTAGGAATGTTTGGATAGGCGGTGCAAATTTTTCAATATCAACTAAAAATGCATCATGGCCTTGCGGTGAATCGAGCGGCATAAATTGTGTTTGCGCACCGCCACGCGAAAGGCCCTGCGCGATTTGTTCTTGTTGGTGCAAGGGAAATAAAATATCGGTGCTTGCGCCTAGCACCAAGGCTTTTTGTATATTGATGTTGGAAAGTGCTTGCACCACGTCATCGGATTTTTGTGTGCAGTATTGGCAGAAATCAAACCAATCCATGGCGCGGCTTAAATATAAATAACAGTTCGGATCAAACTGATCAACAAAGCGTTCGGCGTGCGCTTCCAAATAGCTTTCCACTTCAAATTCCAAACCAAAGCGCTCTTTGGGCTGCATTTCATTATCTAATCGAACCCGGCCAAAACGTCCGTCCCATTCAATGGCGGAGCGGTAGGTGACAACGCCTAATTTGCGTGCAATGCGCATGCCATTGCGAGGATAGCTTTGGCCTTCATATAGGCCATTATTCCATTGCGGGTCTAAGCGGATGGCTTCGCGTTGCAGTGAGCGGATGGCAATGGAAAACGGCAAAGCTTGAGCGCTGCCAGACACATTGATATGGCTTTTGGTGAACAGCGGAAATTGCTGCAAAAACGATAAAGCCATCATGCCGCCCATTGAGTTACCAATGAGGCAGGCGAGCGACTCAATCTGCAAATGATTCAGCACTGACTTGGCAGCCATGGCGCAATCCTCAATACTTAAATCAGGAAATGCCAAGGCGTACGGCTTTTGGTTTTCAGCGTTTATTGAAGCAGGGCCAGACGAGCCTTTGCAACTACCTAAGGTGTTCACGCAGACCACAAACCACTCATCGCTATTGATGGCTTTGTCCGGGCCAAGCATCGCTTCCCACCAGCCTTTTTCTGCATTGCTGGCGTTGCTTGCAGCATGCGCGCTGGGTGAAAGGCCAGTCATGATCAAAACCGCATTATCACGATTTTTATTGAGCTTGCCCCAGGTTTCAAAAGCCATTCTGCCGTTTTGCAAACTGCCGCCGCGTTTGAATTGGAACGGCGAGGGCAACTCAGCAAATTGTGTGCCTGTGGAAATAAATTCGGTCATGGTTGTCGGCGGAGTATCAAGGTGATGGAATCCAGTTTATCTGATTGCACCAATACTGGCTCACTTACCCAATCTAAGCTGCTAGCTTGCACGCTGCCACTGGCTGAAATGCGGGCTGAAACAAGGAAGGTTTTTTGGCTAAATAATTTAGCACTTGGCATAATGGAATCGCTGGCACTGAGCGATACGCGCAACGGAAATTGCGATAGTTCAATACGCTTGGCGGCCAATGGTGGCCCAGCTTGGTTTGGGTCTTTTGCGCTTACGAATAAAATACTACCGGGCGGCGTTTGTGCTTTTAGGCTTGGCTCAAGATCAATAATAACTTGCAGAGATTTTTCCGCAGCAACAATCAGTTCTGGCATGCCAGCTTGTTGCCTCGCCTGATTGATTTGCGGCAACAGAGCTTGCGCTGTACCTTCATCTAAACTCGGCAGCAACTGTTCCCAAACAGCAGCCGCATCAGCAGGTTTTTTGGCTTGCAGTAATAAGATGCCTTTGAAAAAGAGTGCTCGTTGGTTCGCAGGTTCAAGGCTTAAAGCCTTCTCAATCCATTGCTTGGCATCTGGGTTTATTTGCTCAGGCTTTGTTGCACGAAACAGCGATTCCGCATAATCAACCATCAAGTTAGCATTTGTAGGTTGCAGTTTTTGTGCTTGCGCGAAGTAAATCTGTGCTGATTCAAAGCGGCCTAACTGCATTAAACTTTGCGCTAATAAAATGCGCGCTTCACTGTTTTGCGGTTGTTGTATTACCAGCGCTTCAAGCTCGGTTAATGCACTATTGATGTCTTGTTCTTGGCTAGGCGCTTGGTAGTTGATGGCTTGTGGACTGCCGAATTGGTAATACATGCCAGCAAGCAGAACAATACATAGTCCTGCCAGACCCAAGGTAAAAGCCCGAGAGGCATGCCAAAGCGGACGCAAGGCAAGAAATAGCATGGCGAAGACAAAAACAGCGGCAATTGCAATAAATACAGTCATTACCACTCCTCACTGCTGTCAATTGGTGCACTTGGCGCGGTATTTTTTCGGCGGATAATGACAAAAATTGCACCAGCACCCAAAAGTAAAATTAAGAATGGCCCAAGCCATAACAGCCAGGTGCTTTTTTTCATCGGCGGCTCATACAACACAAAATCAGTATAGCGATCAACTAAATATTGTTTAATTTGTGCGTTAGTTTTCCCTTCGCGCATCAACTTCAATACTTCCACACGCAAGTCGTGCGCAATTGGCGCGTTTGAGTCGGCAATACTTTGGTTCTGGCACATCACGCAACGCAGTTCGGCGGTTAAGCTTTTGAAGCGCTGTTCTTCAGCTGGGCTTTGGTAGTCAATCGGTTCAAGTGCGCTTGCCATTCCTGCAATGAATAAAGTTAGCATCAGGCATAATGCAATCCAGTATTTATTCATGGCGATTCACCTAGAATTGGACGAATAGATTTTTCAATAATTTCCGATGTAAGCGGGCCGATATGTTTGAAACGCACAATGCCTTTGGTATCAATAACAAAGGTTTCTGGCGCGCCGTAAATCCCCCAGTCAAGCGCGGCACTGCCGTCTTCATCTTGCACTATCAGTGCAAACGGATTGCCGTATTCGCCAAGCCAACGCGTTGCATCTTCTGCGCTGTCTTTGTAGTTGTAGCCAACCACCAATGCGCCGGATTTTGCTAGCTCGGTGATCACCGGATGTTCAACACGACAACTGACGCACCAGCTGCCCCAAACATTCAACACATAAGCTTTACCTTGCAACTGCGCAACGGAAATGCGCTGTTCAGGCATGGTTAGTTCGGGAAGATTTAATGCCGGTGCAGGCTTGCCTATCAATGGCGATGCGATAGCGGAATTATCTTTGCCGGAATTCATGCGCACGCCAACAAAGAGCAACACAGCTAAGCCGATAAATGCCAACAAGGGCAGAAGGCGGCTCATGGCGTGCTTGCTTTGCGTTTGAAGCGTTTATCGAAACTAACTAACAGTGCGCCAAGCGCCATCATCAATGCACCAAACCAAATCCAGCGAATGAATGGTTTCACATGCAAGCGCAAAGCCCAGCCACCTTGGTCATCAATGGGTTCGCCAAGTGCCACATACAAATCGCGGCTAATATTGCCGTGCATATCGGCTTCGGTGAGGACGCTGCCGCCAGAGGCGTACTGGCGTTTTTCTGGATGCAGACGAGCAATGAACTGATTCGCCTTGCTAACTACAATGAAACCTTTTTGTGCAACATAGTTTGGGCCTTGAACTTGTTGTACGCTTTCAAATTTGAACTGGTATTCGCCAATCTCAAATTGCTGGCCGGGTTTTGCAGCAACATCTTTTTCAACGCTTAGGCCTTCAGTCATCATCACGCCAAAACAAAATACTGCCACGCCGGTATGCGCTAAAATCATGCCGCTCATTTCAGGGGTGAAGCGACCTTGTGCAAGTTTCATGCGTTGCCAGACAAAACGCATGGTGCCAAGGAAAATCCATAGACCAGCGAAGTAGGCAATGGCAGTTTTAATGGGATGCTGCGGGGCCTGAAAATATTTCCATGTTGCAATAGCCAGCGCTAATATAAACCAAGGTAATAGCCATTTTGCGACTGTACCTAGTTGTTCATTTTGCCAGCGTGATAATGGCCCAAATGGAATTAACAATACAATTGGCGCCATTAAAATAATAAATAGCTTGCCGAAATACGGTGGCCCAACTGAAATTTTGCCAAGGCCCAATGCGTCTGCTAACAATGGATACAAAGTGCCAATCAAAACCATGGCGCAGGCAGCGGTTAGGAAAAGATTATTGAGAAGCAATAAACTTTCACGTGATTGCCAATGAAATGGTTTGCCTTGCTCTCTGGGAGCACGCAAAGCAAAAAGCACCAAAGAGCCACCCACCACAATGGTTAAGAACGCCAGAATAAACATGCCGCGTTCTGGATCGGATGCGAAGGCATGCACCGAGGTGAGAACACCTGAGCGCACTAAAAATGTG
Organism: Arenimonas sp.; assembly: GCA_031428155.1. Lineage (GTDB taxonomy): Bacteria > Pseudomonadota > Gammaproteobacteria > Xanthomonadales > Xanthomonadaceae > Arenimonas. The sequence goes on from JANPOU010000039.1 coordinate 5,985, forward strand.
CCGAGTAGCGATAATGAAAATGCCGCTATAGCGAGCAGCAGTGTCCAGCTGGAGAAGCTACCGCGTTTTTCGGTGGTGGCCTGCGAATGAATTAATGCCAAACCCACTAACCAAGGCATAAAGCTGGCGTTTTCAACAGGATCCCAAAACCACCAGCCGCCCCAACCTAGTTCGTAATACGCCCAGAAGCTTCCCAATGCAATACCCACAGTAAGAAATGCCCAAGCGATGTTGGTCCACGGCCTTGCCCAACGAATCCATTGTGCATCGATGCGGCCTTCAATGAGTGCAGCAATGGCGAATGCAAACGCTACCGAAAATCCGACGTAGCCGATGTACAGCAGCGGCGGATGGAAAATTAGACCAGGATCTTGCAGCAAGGGATTGAGATCATGGCCTTCAATGGCAGCAGGCAAAAGCCGCTCAAAAGGATTCGAGGTAAATACCGTAAAGGCTAAAAAGCCCAATGCCACCATGCCCATAATTGAAAGGACTCTGGCACTCACGCGTTCCGGAATATTTTTGGAAAACATGGCAACCGCGGCTATCCAAACACATAGCACCAATATCCATAACAACAAAGAGCCTTCATGTGCTCCCCACACCGCAGAAAATTGATATAAAACTGGTAATAAACTGTTGGAGTTTTTAGCTACATAGCTCACTGAAAAATCGTGTTGCAGAAAGGCAGTGGTGAGCAATGCATAACTAATTGCTACCGCCAATAGCAAAGTGAGGGCAAGCGGTTTTGCAGTAGCCACTAAGGCATGCTGATTTTTATATGCGCCCCATTGCGGCAATGCGCTAAGCAAAAACGCTAACAGCAATGCCATCAATAAACTGAGCTGGCCGAGTTCAGGTAACATCAGGGAACTCCGCAGCTGAGCGTATGCATGGCAGGGCCTTTACTCATTTTAGCTAACATTTCTGGGCTCATGGTTTTAGCTACCTCTGCTGGCATATAAGTTTCATCGTGTTTGGCTAATACTTCGGTGGCGCTGAATACACCATTTTGCATTTTCCCGGTGGTAATCACACTGGTACCTTCTTTAAACATATCCGGCAAAATGCCAGTGAACTTTACAGGAACAAAGCGAACACCGTCGGTGACTTTGAAGCCCACATCCAGTGTGCCATTGGTTCGAGCAATGCTTCCTTGACAAACCACGCCACCAAGGCGGAAGCGTTTGGTATCGGATGCTTTGCCAGTTCGCACTTCGCTTGGGCTATACATATAGTTGATATTTTCTTGCAAAGCCAAGCTGATAAACACTGCGGCCGCGCCAGCGGCAAGCAATAGCAAGGCCACGAATAGTAAACGACGTTTTCTGACAGGATTCATAGTTTTTTATTTCGGCGAATACGAAGCGCTATTGCGCGGGAGGATTTTTTCAACACCAAGCGCGGCGCAATATAATCCCAGCATAAAAAAAGTGCGAAGCTGGCATAGGCAATAGCCAGATATTCGGTGTGTGTCATGGGGTGTCTCCGTAGCGTTCAATAGCCCACTGTTTTTGCGATTCCTGTTGCAGATTGAGCACGCGAGCACGAACCAACACCGAACCGATATACCAAAGCTTAGTGGCTACAACAATGAGTAATAATGGCCAAAGCATACTGCTATCCATTTTTGACGGCCCTATTAAGCGAATAGTTTCGCCTTGATGCAAGGTGTTCCACCAAGTGACTGCAAAATGCACGATGGGCACATTCACCACACCAATAATCGCTAAGAAACCCGCAGCGCGTGCGGCAGCACGGCGATCATCAATAGCGTGATACAAACCGATGACACCTAAATATAAAAACAGCAGAACCAATTCGGATGTCAGGCGCGGATCCCATGTCCACCATGTGCCCCAGGTGGGCTTGCCCCATACTGCGCCACTGATAAGTGTTATCGCTGTAAACATTGCGCCAATCGGCGCTGAGGCCATGGCAATCAGTTCACAAATCTTGATGCGCCAGATTAACGCGATGGCACTTTGCACGGCCATAATCACGAAAATCATTAAGCTCATCCATGCCGCTGGCACATGAATAAATAATATGCGGAACACTTCGCCTTGTTTGTAATCGGCTGGCACAATATATAAAGCACCGTAAATGCCGATGGCTAGCAAAATAATAGCGAGTAGAAAGCTCGGCATTGCCCAACGCGTAGCAAAGGCATCAAAACGTGCCGGTGAACCTGTTTGGTTAAACCATAAAAGTAATTTGTTCATCGTTAATTCAATGCCAATCGTAAAGCGGTGGCTGCAGCCCAAGGCGCAAGCACCAATAATAAAACCAAAGCAGCGCACATTAGCCAAATAGCGCCAAGCCATGGCAAACCTTGGCTGGCCGACCACACGCTGCCTGCACCAAACACCAAAATCGGCACATACATAGGCAATGCCATCAATGCCAATAACATACCAGAGCGACGGATTCCTAATGTGAGTGCCGCTACCATTGCACCGATTAAACTCATCAGCAACGAGCCAATCGTTAGGCTTAGCATTAGTACTGGCAATAAGCCGTTCGGTAAAAATACTAATTGCGCCAACAGCGGTGTAATCAATAATACTGGCAAGGCTGTGCTTAGCCAATGCACCGCCACTTTACTGGCAATCACCATAGGCAATGGCACAGGTGCAAGCAGCAGCTGCTCTAAGCTGCCGTCTTCTAAATCGCTACGATACAGATTATCAAGCACCAACAAGCTGGCTAATAAATGTGCGATCCAGATTATTGAGCTGGCGTTTTGCGCCAAACGAAATGGTTCAGTGCCTTGTGCCAAAGGAAACATCATGCACACCATCACCGCGAACAACATCGGTTGCATAGCATCGGAGCGTTTTTGCCACATGAGGCTGAAATCGCGTTGTAGTAGGGCGCGCACTTTATGCATGTGCCGTGCTCCGGAAAATATCTAGCGTACGAACTGGCACTTCGGGCGCCGCGTATGCACCATGGCTGCTCATTAACACGCCACCACCATTGGCTACATGCGCTTGCACCAATCGGTTAACCCAGGCAATGCCGGCTAAATCTAAATTAGCGTAGGGTTCGTCCATCAGCCACAATTGACTGCCTTGCGCGTTGAGTCGCGCTAAGCTTAAACGTTTATTTTGCCCGGCCGATAACTTTCCAGCAGGCGTGTCTTCATAGCCCGCCAAGCCACATTCAGCAATGAGTAGTTCAAGCGCGGGCAGTTGATATTGGCCGCGTAGTTGTGCTGAAAAACGTAGGTTTTGCAGAACCGTTAATTCGGCTTTATGGCCGTGTTTATGGCCAAGGTACGCCGCCTGTGTAACGAATGCTTCTGCGCTAAAAGCAAGGCCATTGAGCTGAATACTGCCCGATTCCGCCATCAGCAAGCCAGCCAAGACGCGCAGTAAGGTGGTTTTTCCAGCGCCGTTATCGCCCTTAATCAACAAAGCTTCGCCTGCCATCACTTTAAAATTCAACGGCCCAAAGATACGTTCTTCATTGCGCGAAAAACACAAGTCTGTGGCGTGAATCAGCGGCGGTGACGCATAGGGCATACGTGCCTTGGGGCATAAAGAATTTACCTGCCTATTTTAACGTTTTTAGCTGCAATTAGGCGCTTAGTTACTGTGAAAATGCATAAGCTGTTGCATAATATTGATATAAATCAATCTAAGGTCTGTAGATGAGCATTCAAACCAAGCTGCCAAAAGTTGGCACCACCATTTTCACGGTGATGTCGCAGATGGCAATGCAGCACCAAGCGGTGAATTTAGGGCAGGGATTCCCCGATTTTCCCGTGCCAGAAGCCTTGGTTGATAGCCTAGCCAAAGCCATGCGTGACGGTAAAAATCAATATGCGCCGATGATGGGTATTCAGCCACTGCGCGACGCCATTGCCGCAAAAACCGAAGCCTGTTACGGCTATAAAGCTTGCCCAGATTCAGAAATTACCGTGACTAGCGGTGCATCAGAAGCCATTTTTGATGCGGTGCTAGCGGTGGTGCGCTTAGGTGATGAAGTGATTGTGCTTGACCCTTGCTACGATTGCTACGAACCCGCGATTGATTTAGCCGGCGGCGTATGTGTGCATGTGCCACTTAATCCGGTAGATTTTTCGGTGGATTGGAATCTACTCAGTGCTGCGGTAACATCAAAAACGCGGATGATCTTCATCAATTCACCGCATAATCCATCTGGCGCATTATGGTCGGCTGAGGATATGCAAAAGCTGATTGAGCTGGTTCGCGGCAAAGATATTTTTGTGCTTTCCGATGAAGTGTATGAGCACATTATTTTTGAGG
>JANPOU010000040.1:0-46813 GCA_031428155.1 Arenimonas sp.
TCTGCCTACGAAATGCCCAGGAAAGGTTTTTCCAGATGTTGCTGCATACCTGCAAGCTAAGCAGCTTGGCATTGCAAAATAATACACGAAACTTCGTAATCAAATTGGCCTGAATTAACCATGCATGCACTGCCGCCCTGCCCGAAATGCGCGTCCGAATACACCTACGAAGACGGTGGTCAGTTTGTGTGCCCGGAGTGTGCGCATGAATGGAGCAAGATCGCTGTAGCTGATGAAGACGTCGATAGCGCTAAAGTCGTCAAGGATTCGGTGGGTAATATCCTGCAAGACGGCGACATGATAACGGTCATCAAAGATCTGAAAGTGAAAGGCTCGTCATCGGTAGTAAAGGTGGGCACTAAGGTAAAGATTATCCGCCTGGTAGATGGCGACCACGACATCGACTGCAAAATTGAGGGTATTGGCGCGATGCAACTGAAATCGGAATTCGTCAAAAAAGCCTGATACCTTGATAACAACTTGTTGCAACTTTGCGACACCACAACCTTAGCTGCTTATGTTGGCAAACGCACGCTTCAACTTAACTGATGAGGTGTAAAATTAGCTACTGCTCAAAGGAATGATGTATGACACGCTTACCGATCATTGCGCTATTTGCTCTACTGGCATTATCCGCTTGCACCGGCAAACCGGATAACATCAAACCCGTAGAAAACTTTCAAGCACAGAAATACTTAGGCAAATGGTATGAAATTGCCAGGCTTGATCATCGGTTCGAGCGCGGCCTGACGAAAGTCACTGCCGAATACAGCCTGCGTAGCGATGGCGGCATTAAAGTCGTGAACCGCGGTTATTCCGCAGAAAAAAATGTGTGGAAAGAATCTATCGGCAAAGCCTATTTTGTAAATGAAAAAGATAAAGGCTATTTGAAAGTTTCCTTCTTCGGGCCGTTTTATGGCTCATACATCGTGTTTGAATTAGAGCAAGAAAACTATCAATACGCACTCATTAGCGGGCCAGACACCTCGTATTTTTGGCTTTTATCGCGCACGCCAACCATTGCTCCAGAATTACAAGCCAAACTAATCGACAAAGCAGTTTCGCTTGGTTTTGATAGAAGTAAAATTATACTGGTTGAGCAAAAATAACTCAGTAAGGTAGCGAATCCAATGCAGTATCCATTACTTAACCTTGCACTATCGCCATTGCTACTGGCACAAGGCATGTATGTGCGCAAAACCACACCACGATTGCCCGAACCATCCGGCGAACGTAACGGTAAAATCGGCGCTGGGCCAACTCTACGCTTACTCATTTTAGGAGACTCGGCCGCTGCAGGTGTTGGTGCAAGCATCCAAGCGGATGCATTATCTGGCCAACTTAGCGAGCAGCTTGCTGCGCATTTCCATACCGATTGGCAACTTTGGGCAAAAAATGGCTACACCAGCCAAAATATTCTCAACGTACTAAACACTCAATCGGCAGAACCGTTTGATGTTGTGCTAATTTCAATCGGCGTGAATGACATCACCAGCGGATTATCTCAGGCAGCGTGGCTTATAAAACAGAATGAACTGATCGAAAAACTTACACGGAAATTCTCTGCGCAACTCATCATATATAGCGCATTGCCACCGATGCATTACTTTCCGGCTTTGCCGCAGCCTTTGCGTTGGGTTTTAGGAGAGCGCGCCAAACAGTTTAATACAGCGCTACAACAACTCATTGAACAGCATTCAAACTGCCAATTAGTGCAAAACGACATCCCCATGCAAGCGCATTTCATGGCCAGCGACGGCTTTCACCCCAGCGCCACAAGCTATACGATTTGGGCTCAGCAAGTTACTAAAGCGGTTTTACAGCGAAACTAGTATGCGAATTGCTTGAATACTTTATCAATGTCGCCCTGCCAGGCACCATGAAACAAGGCCAGCTTGCGTTCTGCAGGCGTTTCATTGGCCAACGCAATTTCCATCAGCGGATGCAAGAAAACGGTTTCGTCATCGCCGTGCTTGTTCAAACGTGCACGATTTTTTAAACCGAGCGCGGAAATTTTCAAGGTTTCAATAGCTAGCTCGCACACACTGTGTTGGCGAAAAGGCAGTTTTAAGCCGTATTTCGGCACGCCATCACGCAATGCATTGCGCTCTTGCATTGAAAAATCTTTCACTAAATCCCAGGCCGCATCCAATGCTTGCTGGTCATACAGCAAGCCAACCCAGAATGCCGGCAAAGCACATAAACGACGCCACGGTCCGCCATCAGCGCCGCGCATTTCCAAATATTTCTTTAAGCGCACTTCGGGAAAAGCGGTGGTCATATGGTCCGACCAATCGTTGATAGTTGGTAACTCGCCCGGCACAGCAGCCAACTTGCCTTGCATAAAATCTTTGAAGCTCAAACCGGCACAATCAATGTATTGTTTGTTGCGATAGGAAAAATACATTGGCACATCAAGCAAATAATCCACATAACGCTCATAGCCGAAGCCGTCTTCGAACACGAAATCGAGCATGCCAGTGCGGTCTTTGTCGGTGTCAGTCCAGATGTGCGAGCGATAGCTGAGAAAGCCATTCGGCTTGCCTTCGGTAAACGGTGAGTCGGCGAATAATGCGGTGGCAATCGGCTGCAAGGCTAATGACACTCGAAACTTCTTGATCATGTCGGCTTCGGATTCAAAATCCAAATTCACTTGCACCGTGCAGGTACGGGTCATCATGTCTAAGCCAAGGTCGCCCACTTTCGGCATGTAATCGCGCATAATTTTATAGCGGCCTTTCGGCATCCACGGCATATCGGCGCGCGCCCATTTAGGCTGAAAGCCCATGCCTAAGAAGCCCAAGCCTAATTCATCAGCAACGGCTTTAACTTCCGATAAATGCTGATTGGTTTCCTTGCAGGTTTGATGGACATTTTCCAGCATGGCACCCGACAACTCAAACTGGCCAGCAGGCTCCAAAGTGATTGAGGCGCCATCGCGTAGCAAGGCAATCACTCGGCCATTTTCTTCCACAGCCTGCCAGCCAAAGCGCATCAAACCTTTTAGTAGAGCTTCAATGCCTTGTTCGCCGTCAAAGCTTGGTGGCCTTAGATTATCAAGGCGAAAACCAAATTTCTCGTGTTCTGTGCCAATCGTCCACTCAGCTTTGGGGCGAGCGCCACTGGCATGAAATTCAATCAGCTGGTCTTTGCTGGTGATTAGTGGCGAAGAATTTTCAGCCATGCGCTTCTTCCTGCGGCGTTAAAGGCGTTTGCAACCAAGTGGTGACCACCGCCCGCGCTTCATCCACACCAATTTTCGAGGAGCCAGAAAACACTTGCACGCTAGCGCGGCCAGCCAATTCTTTTTTAACTTGCGTGATGGTTCGAGCCTGCTCGCTGCGGCCTAATTTATCGGCCTTGGTGAGCAAACAATGTACCGGCAAATTACGTGAATTGGCATAATCAAGCATTTGCGTATCGTATTCACGCAACGGGTGCCGAATGTCCATTACAATCACCAAGCCAGCCAGAGGCTCGCGCACTTGGAAATAGCGATTAATAAACAGCTTCCATTGCGTGCGAATAGCTAATGGCACTTTGGCGTAGCCATAGCCTGGCAAATCGACCAAATACAAGCCTTCAATAATCTTGAAATACACCAATTGTTGTGTGCGGCCCGGGGTTTTTGATGTTCGTGCCAAGCCAACTTGATGGCACAAAGCATTTAATGCCGTTGATTTACCGGCATTTGAGCGGCCAGCAAAGGCCACTTCACGCAAACTGTCTTTAGGGAGTGCCGCTAAGGTTGGCGCTGAAAGTACAAATTGGGCCTGAGCTAAAAAATTCGCCATGGCGCTCACTTTAAATAGATTTTCTCTATTCTACCCTTGTTTATTGTGCAAAAACGGCGGTACTGATTGACCGAAGCCTGTAAACACTGGGATAATTAAGCTATGCCGAGGACACCCTCGGCCTTAATCCCTAATTTTGAGTTCGGAGTTGTATGAAGCTCTCCCACCTAGCACTTTTGACTGCCGCTTTTGCGGTTACCACCGCCATTGCGCAGCAAGCAAGCGCTCCGGCCACAACACCTGCGCTGGCAAGCCCAGTAGCTGTTGCCGTTGTTGCTGAAACCGGCCCAGCTAAAGCGGGCGACCCAAAAGCCGGGCAAACCAAAGCAGGCTCTTGCGCTGCGTGTCATAGTCTCGATGGCAATTCAAGCGATCCGCAATACCCAAAACTGGCCGGCCAACATGAGCAATATATCTGGCGCCAATTAAAATTGTATAAATCCGGCGAACGCGACAACGCCATTATGATGGGTATGTCTGCCGCGCTCACCGAACAAGATATGCGCGATATCGGCTCGTATTTCGGTACCCAGAAAGTGATTGCTGGCGTGGCCGATGAAAGTCTTATTGCTGATGGTGCTAATGCCGGCAAGAAATTCTACCAAGTCGGTGAAAAAATTTATCGCGGTGGCACAGCCAAAGTGCAAGCCTGCGCTGCCTGTCATGGCCCTGCGGGTGCCGGTGTTCCTGGCCCAACCTATCCAGCTCTTGGCGGACAACACGCCAGTTATACAGCAGCTCGCCTAACGGCATTCCGTGATGGCATGGTATGGGGCAAAGATAAAAACGCTAATGTGGTGATGTCGCAAGTGGCAAAAAACTTAAGCGACGAAGAAATTCAAGGTTTGGCTACTTATCTGCAAGGTTTGCATAAAGCCGCCCAACCTGCGAAAAAGTAAGTATTTGCTTTATGACAGCAACAGTTCAGCAAGCCGATAGCATGATGTGTTGTCGGTTTTGTTTTTTCATCAAGGAGTAATTATGTTACGCCGTATTTTTTTAGCAACCCTACTATTAGCACCACTCACCCTCAGCGCACAGCTCAAACCAGGCGTGCCAGTAGCAGGCAAGGATTATGTTGTGCTGTCTGCCCCACAACCCACTTGGGGCACGGGCGGCATTGAAGTGGCCGAAGTGTTTAGCTATTCCTGCGTGCATTGCGCTGAATTTCAGCCGCTGGTAAATGCTTGGAAGAAAAAACTGCCGGCTGATGTACGCTTTACTTACGTGCCAGCTGTTTTTGGCGGCGTTTGGGATAACACCGCGCGCGCTTATTTCGCAGCTGAAGCACTTGGCGTGCAAGCGAAAACACATGACGCAATTTTTAAAGCATTTTTCATTGATCGTAAAATCAAAACCGGCAGCGTTGAAGAACTGGCAGGTATTTATGCCGGTTTAGGCGTTAACCGCAAAAAAATGCTGGATACCATGAACGGCTTTACGGTGAGCTCGAAACTCAACCGAGCTCGGCAATTCGCCGTGCGCGCAGGTGTTAATTCAACACCTAGCCTTATCGTCAATGGCAAATATCGCGTGACTGCAAAAAGCCTTGAAAGCTCATTACAGGTTGCCGACTTTCTTGTTCAAAAAGAACGTGCCGCTAAAAAAGCCAAATAATAGAACCCCGCTTCGGCGGGGTTTATTTGTATGAGCGAAACCACACTCAAAATCATTAGCAGCAATATTCAGGCGGGCTCTATAACGCGCGCCTATAGCGAATATGTGACACGATCGTGGTCGCATATTCTGCCTAATGGCAAACAAGGTAATCTTGATGCGCTGGCGCAAACCTATCAAGATTTTGATGTTGTTGGTTTGCAAGAATGCGACCCAGGCAGCATGCGCTCTGGCTTTTCAAATCAATCTGACTACTTGGCCAATAAAGCCAATTTTCCGTATAGTTCGCATCAAGCCACGCGCCGTATTAGCCGTTTTGCCAGCTCTGGCAACGCACTGCTTTCACGTTTAGAACCGAAAAAAATTGACCACTTCCTGTTGCCCAGTCGTATTCCGGGCCGTGGTGTATTGCTTGCGGAATTCGGCGAAGGCGATGCCACATGGCATGTTGCCATTACCCATTTATCGCTCAGTGCGAATGCGCGCCGCATTCAAATTGCGTTCTTAACCGAACTACTTTCCGATAAAAAACGCTTGGTATTGATGGGTGATTTTAACTGTGATTTAGTTGCACCTGAAATGAGCCGTTTATTTCAATTCACCTGTCTGCAAATGCCGAAAATAACACCGCCAACCTTTCCAAGCTGGGATGCCAAGAGACCAATTGATCATATTTTAGTAGGCGGCATGAATTGCCGAAACTACCAAACACATGTTGCCGCGGGCTCAGATCACTTAGCGATTGCGCTTGAGGTTGACATCTAATAATCACTCATCCAGTGAATAGCCCATTGCATAAACCGATGGTTTTAAACGCGCCATCACATCCGTATCAAAATACTCGCGATAATGCTGCCAACGATTCAGCGCGCGGGTATTGAGCGGCTCCAAAACCTGCGCATAGCTCGGTGTGTGAATAATAGCTTTGTCCTTAGCGTAACTAGCGCTATTCAACCAACTTTCCGACCACGGCAAGCCAAGAAATTCTGCTAACTGCCGGGTACTTTGTTCTGGCATCTGCACTAAATTTTCATAGCGCGAAATCATCACCGGCATATCTAGCTGCGGCGCAATGCGTTGCCAATAATCGGCTAAAGCAATATACAAATCTGCAATACGATCAAAGTGCGAAAAAGCACCGGAGAGCACGGTTGAGCGCAGATTCTGCATGTAGCAGCTTAAAATAACATCACACGGATGGCGTAGCGCCAGAATTACTGAGGCATTCGGGAACAGTGTGCGTATTAACGGCAAGCGCGACCAATTTAAAGGGTTTTTATCCACCAAACGACGACCATTTAAAGCGCCGACTTTAGCTTGCGCTTGTTGAAAATAATAGTGCCGTAATTGTTCAAGCTGCTGCTGGTTAAGATGATGCAATTGCGTCGGATACTCTAAATCCATTTTTTGCAACTGCAGTAATGTTTTGGCCAGAAATGGTTGCTCGTCAAACGACACCAAGCCAAGCTGAGCATCCAATATCTGCTCAAGCAAGGTTGTTCCGGAACGTGGGAATCCAACCACAAACACAGGATCGACTTGTTCGTTATCTTGATTCGCAATGGGCCATTTGCCACTCAGGGGTTTAGCCAATAAATCGAAGAAATTTAGCGCTTGCTGATCGCCGGCTGAATCTTGATTTAACTGGTTCCGCAACACATGTGCATCATTAAATACTTGCCACGCAGTTTGATATTGCTTGGATTTATCTAGACTTTGCGCATAATCAAAACCAACTTGACTCTTCCACATACCATTACTACTCGGTAGCTCCCATACGTCATGAAGCAATTTAGTTGACACATCAAACTGTTTGTTTCGGTAGGCTAATTTTGCCTGCAATTGCTTTAAGGCTATGCTGTGTTCAGGATTTTTTACTGAGCCAGCAGCGCTTTGCAGTGCGCTTTCAAAATTGGGTAAATCATTTGCACGCTCAAAGGCCGTTGCTAAGCCCATCCACGCTTCGAAATAGCCTGGGAACTGCATTACCAAAGTTTGATAATGCGGAATTGCGACAGAAAATTGCCCAGTTTGTAGATACAAATTGGCCAGCATTAATTTTTGTGGTGGAGATAAGTTTTGTCTCGACAGAAAAGCCAAGTCGCCCAGTGTCACATCCCATTGATCATAGTCAACGGCCAATGTAGCGCGAAAAAAACGCACGTCTAAATCATATCCATCAATAGCTATTGCTTGTTGAATATGAGTAAAACTTTCACTCAAACGGCCCAAGCCTTTACACGCGCGCGCTAGGCTGAACTCGATCAAGGCATGATTTGGCGCCAATGCTTTCGCCTTGATAAGGGCAACGTAGGCTGGAATGAATTGCCCATAGTCACACAAGGCACTGCCGAGATTGCACCAAGATTCCGCATTATTGGCTTGCTCAGCGGCACGCTCAAACAGCTCGATAGCCTCATCCTGTCGGCCTTGTCGGTAGGCTAGGATGGCCGAATCAGTTAATCGTTGCACATTATCCATCGCTATTCCGCAGTATCGAGTCCGTTATTCTAGCAAGCGGCGTGCAGCACATCAGCCTTTCCATGCCAGCAAAACCGCCATCAGCAATAAAAAAACCGCAAATATTCGCTTCAAACTTTGCGCAGGCAACTGATGTGCCCAACGTGCGCCAAGCGGCGCAAACAGCACCGATGCTGAGGCGACGCCGAGCGCGGCTGGCAAATACACAAAACCACGCGAATAGTCCGGCATGATCAACGGTGTGCTGAGCTGGCTATAAGTGATGGCGCTTGCCAATGCGATGAACACACCACAAACCGCCGATGTGGCCACAGCTTTTACTGCAGGAACACCGCGCAGTATCAGAGCCGGAACCGTCATACTGCCGCCGCCAATACCCACCACCGACGACACCGCGCCAATCAGCACACCAAGCGCCGTCCAAGGCCAGCCGATTACTGCCTGATGATTATCTGCAACCGGTTTTGGCCAATGACTAAGCAATTGCAACGCCACCAACACGCAATACGCCACCACGGCCCAATGCAAGCCCGGGCCAGCCCATTTCGCCACACCCAAGCTGGCCAACACCGCGCCCAGTATTAAGCCAGGCACCAGCCATGCAACGCTTGGCCACAGCACAGCGCCACGTTTTTGATGGGCCCATGCCGATGACAGCCCGGTTAACACAATGCTGCCGAGCGAGCTGGCCAATGCCACCTGCACAACAATCTCAGCGGGCACGCCTTGCATCGGCAATATTAAAATGAGCGCACCGACCAGCAGCAACCCGCCACCCACGCCTAATAAGCCCGACAAAATACCGGCACCAATGCCTAAAACTGGATAAATCCACCATGTCACCATATGCTTACTGTATCCATTGTATTTATTCGGGAATATCGCTTGCCAAATCTTAAGCGCGCCGCACTAGTCATTATAGTATCGAGTCTACTTAGCATTGGCGTGCGTGCCAACACTGCTGTGCCACAAGAACTGATTATACGTAGCGCTTTTGCCCAAGCCAAAACCGGCACCCTCGAAAACAACACGCAATCTGCATTGCTCAAACATCCGCTATTGCCTTGGCTGCAGGCTATTAACAGCAAACAAAACATCAGCGCCGCGAGCCCAACACAAATACTTAGCGTGATTAATGCCAATCCAAATGATCCATCAAGTGTTTGGCTGCTTGGCCAATGGCGCATGGAGTTAATTCGTCGCCAAGACTGGGTAAGTTTGGCCGTGCTGGATGCGCGCTTCCCAGACACATCCATAGCCAATCGTTGTGCGGTTTTGCTTTCCGTGCCTGATGCTGAACGCAACATTCTTTGGCAGCAAAATGCCTTGGCAATTTGGCAAAATGAAGCCAAGCCTGCAGCTCATTGTCAGAATGTTTTTGATGCTCAGAATCAACTTCAGCCCTTCAACGCGCAACAACTCTGGCAACGCTTTGATCTATTGCTGGCTGATGCAGCAGTTGATCGTTTACCCGAACTGATTAGCCGTTTTGCAGAACCAGATGCTAGTCTTGCCAAGCAATACCATGATTATTTAAATAATCCACAGCCCGTACTAACTCCGTGGCCAGTGAATGTACGCTCGTCCGCAGTACTCAGCAAAGGGCTGCTAGTTTTAGCACGAAAAAATACCACACAGGCTGAATCGCTGTTTACCAATGTCCGCAATACCTATGCATTTAGCACAGAACAAAACACCGCCGTGCAATCGGAAATTGCGCTATGGAGCATGGTGAACTATGAAGCCGGTGCTGACACGCGTTTTTTTGCTGTGCCAGAAACCATGCGCAACGCCAACTTACGCGAATGGTATATGCGTTTTTTATTTGCGCAAAATGACGATGTAAAAACCTTGACAGGGTTCAAGCAATTACTTCCCGCCCAGCAACAAGAAGCGCGTTGGCTATATTTTCAAGCACGCGTGCTTGAACGTTTGCAGCAAAACGCGGCCGCTGCGCCGCTATATCGAAAAGCCAGCAGCTCAGCCACGTTCTATGGTTGGTTGGCTGCAGAAAAAAATAATAGCGCCTATGCACTTTGCCCTTTAGAACCAATGCCCAGCGCCAAAGAAGCTGCGGCACTGAATGCACATACGAGGATGAAACGCGCGTTGTGGCTGTGGCAATTAGGCGAAGCTAACTACGCCATATGGGAATGGAATGCGGCCTATAAAACACTCTCTGTTGAACAGCAACGCAAAGCCATTGAACAGGCACAGCAGCTAGGTTGGTATGACCGTGCGGTATTTTCATTGGAAAGTAACGATACCAATCAACGCTATTATTCGCTGCGTTTTGCAACACCTTACTTGCCACAATTCAAAGCCGCTAGCGCACAATTCGGATTGAATCAAAGTTGGCTAATAGCGCATGCACGCGCTGAAAGTATTTTTATGCCAGGCGTTATTTCAAGTGCCAACGCGCGTGGGCTATTGCAACTATTGCCAAGCACCGCCGAAGCTATAGCCACAAAAAATTCATTGCCGTGGTTGGGCGAACAGTCTTTGTATCAGCCCGAAACCAATATCACACTAGGCGCTGGCGCGCTGCAAGAAGTGAATGAGCGCTATCCCAATAAAGCCTATCAAGCCATTGCGGCTTATAACGCTGGACCAACGCCAGTGAGCCGCTGGCAAAATGCACGGCCTTTGCTTGAGCCTGCGTTCTGGATTGAAACTATTCCATACAAAGAAACGCGCGAATACATTGCGCGCGTGTTGGCATTTAGCGTGTTGTATGATTGGCGCTTGAAACAAGCGATTGTGCCACTTAGCCAACGCTTGCTGGGCGATTTCAGTGAGCAAGCGTACCAACCTAAAATGAGTTGCCTAATGCCTGCTGCACTGAGTAATAAAAAACCATGAAAAGCTATTTAGTTGGTGGCGCAGTGCGTGATAGCTTGCTCAGTTTGCCAGCTGGCGATCGCGATTTTGTGGTGGTGGGTGAGTCGCCGGAAAGCATGTTAGCGGCGGGTTTTAGGCCAGTCGGTTCAGATTTTCCGGTTTTTCTGCACCCACATACAGGCGAAGAATACGCACTGGCCCGCACCGAACGCAAGACCGCACCAGGCTATAAAGGTTTTGTGTTTCATGCTGATCCATCAGTAACACTTGAGCAGGATTTAGCACGCCGCGATTTCACTATAAATGCCATGGCGCAAGATGAACATGGACATATTGTTGATCCATTTCATGGCCAGCGCGATCTTGAACTGCGCATCATTCGGCATGTGTCAGCTGCGTTTAGCGAAGATCCACTGAGGGTCTTGCGCGGCGCGCGCTTTATGGCACGTTTTGCACAGTTCGGTTTTCACATTGCCGATGAAACTATTTTGCTGATGCAGAGCATTGTGCAAGCTGGCGAGTTAAAGCATTTAGTGGCCGAACGCGTATGGCAAGAACTTTCTAAAGCCTTGCGCTCTAAAACACCGTCAGCGTTTCTACAAACATTGCGGCAAGCCCGCGCGCTAGAAAGTCTTTTGCCGGAAGTGAATGCTTTGTATGGTGTGCCGCAGCGCATTGAATACCACCCAGAAGTGGATGCTGGCATCCACACCGAAATGGTTTGCGATATGGCCGCACGTTTAGCACCGGGCGATGATCTGATTGGCTTTGCGGCGCTAGTACATGATCTTGGCAAAGCCTTAACCGATAAAACCGCATGGCCGAAACATATTACCCATGAGCATTTGGGCGTGCCGGCGGTTGAAGCGGTATGCGAGCGCTTTAAAGTGCCAAGCGAGCACCGCGCGCTGGCTGTGCATGTTTGTCGCGAGCATTTATTAGTGCATCGCTTGCATGAGCTGCGCCCGGAAAAAGTGCACGATTTACTGCAGCGCATTGATGCTTTTCGCCGCCCAGAACGTGTTCGCCAAATTGCGATTGTGTGCGAGGCCGACAAACGCGGGCGGCTAGGCTTAACTGAAAATAGCTACCCAAGCGGCGCATTACTGCAAAGATATTTTGATGCGGCCAATGCCGTGAAAGCCGCGCATTTAAGCACCGATGCAAAAGGCCCGGCTTTCGGCGAAGCCCTACGCAAAGCACGGATTGCAGCGATTGCGGAAATCAAAAAATCGATTACATAAAAAAACGAAATTCCGTAGGGGCAACCCTTGCGGTTGCCCTGATGATTTGCACGAATATTCCTGGCAACCGCAAGGGTTGCCCCTACGAAAAAACCCGTTCAAACATACGCAATATGTTCCAACGTTTGGCAACATACGCACCCATTGTGATACCCACACAATTCGCCATAAAATCGGCAAGCTCCATGCTGCGCGTGCTGGTTAAATAGCCTTGTGCTAATTCAATTAACCCGCTTAGCAATACTAACCACAACAACGCGGCCAATTTGGCATTTTTCTGCTCGAAAATACAGGCGGCGAAAATTGCTAATACAGCATATGAAAATCCGTGAATGATTTTATCGAGATGCGGAAATAGTTGTTCTTTAATAATGCCCGGTTTCAGCGAAAGATATACGCCAAGCAACATGCCGAAAATCCACAGGCCAAGCCATATTTTCTTAAATCGCAATTGTGTATTCACAAACGATAGCTCAAATCTTTTTGGGCGAACGCCGCTGAAAAATCGACATCGATGCTAAAGCCCATACACTGAAAACGCTCACCCATTTCACCGGGCATCACTAACTTCTTGATGTGCTGATTTTCGCGATAGCGCGCCACATCGTTTTCATTTTGTTCGGTGTCTGCAATGTAATCGGCTAAGCCGTTATTCAGCAAAAAACTCGCTTGCGTGCAATAGCCGGCCAGCTTAAAGCCCGCACCCACACCCGCTTCTGCTAATGCGGTGAAATCCACTGAGGCGGTAATATCTTGCAAACCCGGCCAAATAAAATAATCACCGTGCACGCGATGCCGATAATGGCAAATCAAGGTACCGTCGTCACGCTCGGGCAGATAATATTCGTCGCGAGGGTAACCATAATCTATGTACAACATCGCGCCACGCTGCATGGTGCCAGCAATGGCCTGAATCCAATACGGCAGTTGCGGTAAAATTTCCGAGCAATAGCCATCCTCGAATTCGCGCTTCAAATTGCGCTCCACATGCCGCACCGCGCCAGCTACCAAACCATCGGCCGGGCGCATCACGCGGCTAAATTGCTGTTTAGCATCCAGCGCCACGCATTCTTCGAATATCTCGCCTTGTTCAATAATAAAGCGCGTGGTCGGCAACGCATCAATCACTTCGTTGGCCACCAACACGCCTTGCCAACTATCTTCGGGCGGGGAATCTAGCCACAAGCAACGAGCAAATACCTCGCTCGTTAAATTTTTCTGCAAACGCTCATGTTGTCGCTCGCGCAAATCGGCGCTTGGTTCCAAAATCCAATACTGAGCCGGTAATTGATTCAATTCCTGCAAACGCAATAGCATTTTCTCGGCCAGCGCGCCGGTGCCTGCGCCAATTTCAAAACAAACTGCCGAATCATCCAGCTGCGCTAGCACCGAAGCCAAAGCATTAGCCAGCACATACGCAAAACAATTGCCCAATTCTGGCGCGGTGATGAAATCGCCCTCAGCGCCGAATTTGCGCGCACCGGCGCTGTAGTAACCCAAGCCTGGGTAATACAGAGCCAATTCCATGTATCTGGCAAACGATACCGCGCCGCCTTCTTGCGCAATAGCTTGGTTGATGATGTCTTGCAATTGTTGGCTATGGCTTATCGCCTCAGCCGAGGGGGATGGCAGATCCATCAAGGTCTCACTGGTTATTTTTGCTCAATCAGGATACCTTGTTCAGGTGTTTATTTGAACCGAGATCGCAATGCATTCAGAATCTGCTGTGGTTTTCATTACTGGCGCCAGCAAACGTGTGGGTGCGGCATTAGCGTGTATGTTGCATGAAAAGGGCTATGCCATCGCCCTGCACTACCGGCACTCGGCCATGGAAGCGATGCTGCTTGCTGACGGCATGAACACACAACGCGCTAATAGCTGCCTGCTACTGCAAGCCGATTTGAACAACAACGCTGAACGTGATGCGCTAATTCCGCAGATCATCGGCCATTTTGGGCGCCTAGATGTACTAATTAACAATGCCAGCAGTTTTTCGCCCACTCCCATTGGCGATGCCACCGATGCGCACTGGGATGATTTATTCAACTCCAACGCGCGCGCACCGTTTTTCCTTAGCCAAGCGG
Organism: Arenimonas sp.; assembly: GCA_031428155.1. GTDB lineage: Bacteria > Pseudomonadota > Gammaproteobacteria > Xanthomonadales > Xanthomonadaceae > Arenimonas. The sequence goes on from JANPOU010000040.1 coordinate 14,062, forward strand.
CCGCACCGCATTTGCGCGAACAACATGGCTGTATTGTGAATATTGCCGATATTTTTGGTGTTAGCCCGAAGCCGCAACACACGGTGTATTGCATGGCCAAAGCGGCATTGCTTATGATGACCAAATCCTTGGCGTTGGAGCTAGCGCCCGAGGTGCGGGTGAATGCCATTGCGCCCGGCGCGATTTTATGGCCAGAAGCAGGCTCATCGGAAGCCAGCAAACATGCGGTTATTCAAGCCACACCACTGGCGCGCATGGGCAATGTTGACGACATCTGCCAAACTGCGCTGTATTTAATTGAACAGGCAAAATTCACTACCGGTCAAATGATTGCAGTTGATGGTGGGCGCTTAGTGCGTTGATTCAGTTTTGGCTAAAACTAATCTAGAATCCGTTTTATCAATAGCCATATTCACTCCAAGTTAACTTGCCTTGCGCAATACTTATTAAAGCCATCAGAAAAAGGAATCTTATGACACCGTCAGAGCAACATGCCATTATTGCCATCAGCTTATTAGCCGCCTTCGCCGACGGTAATAAAGACGAACGTGAACGCGAGCAAATCAAGCAGATTACCGAAGGCTTAGCGCCGAATGGCGATATTAATATGTCTGGCCTTTATCAGGATGTCTTACTGAAACGACGTACGCTTGAGCAGAGTGTTGCGCAACTGGAAAGCCATGAAGGGCAGCAACTGGCTTATGAAATGGCAGTTTGTGTTTGCGATGCCGATGGCGTTCGCAGTGATATCGAAAACGCTTTTTTGCAACGCTTACAAGCGCTTCTGAATATAGATGCCACGCAGGCTCAAGCATTTGCTAAAGATGCTGACGCTTTAGCCGATATGCCACTGGTTGCTCTGCCTTTAGAATCTGGCTCTGTTGTTGATAATGCCGCACTTGATAAATCAGTATTGAACTATTCTATACTCAATGGCGCATTAGAATTATTACCACAATCGCTGGCCTCTATGGCTATTCTGCCGCTACAAATGAAGATGGTTTATAGCATCGGCAAGGCGCATGGCTTTGAACTTGACCGCGAACACATCAAAGATTTCGCGGCCACACTCGGTGTTGGCATGACCGGCCAATATGTTGAACAAATGGGTCGAAAATTGCTTGGTGGCTTATTAGGCAAAATCGGCGGTGGCCTGCTTGGTGGTTTAGGTGGCGCAGCAACAGGCGCAGCGTTTTCATTTGCCACCACCTATGCATTGGGTAAAGTGGCACAACAGTATTACGCGGGCGGTCGGAAAATTGATGCCTCGCAACTTAAGCAGGTTTTTGCCCAGATGTTCTCGCAAGGCAAACAATTGCAAACGCAATATACTTCGCAAATTGAGCAAAAGGCACAAACCATTAATGTTAGCCAAATTCTCGACATGGTTAAGAGCAAGTAACCACAATACTAATGAAGCCCAAATCATTCACAACATTCGCGCTGCTATCTTTGCTGGCATTTGGCAATGCAACGGCAAAATCCGATTTGCAATTCAGCAATGCTTGGATTCGCGCCACTCCGCCCAATGCGCAAGTAGCCGGCGGTTTTGTTGAAATTGACAACCAAGGCAAAGATGATCGCTTACTATCGATTACTAGCTCTGTATCAAACTCAGTCGAAATTCATGAGATGAAAATGGACGGCGATATGATGCAGATGCGACAGTTCAAAGATGGCCTGCAAATTCCTGGCAAAGAAATCACCACCTTAAAACCCAGCGGCATGCATTTGATGTTTATTAAACCGAAGCAAGCCTTAGTGGTAGGCCAAAAAATTAGCGCGACGTTTGTTTTTGCCAAAGCAGGCAAACGCGAGGTGGTGTTTACCGTGCTAAAGAATGCGCCAGTGGCTAGTGCCAATGAACACAAGCACTGATTTGTTGAACTCGTAGGAACCGCCATGCCATCTGTAGCAATCGCCGAACTTCCGCTTAAGGCTTTCCTACAAACATACAAACAAAGCCAAAGCTTCACCGATTGTTACGTGATTCAAGTATCTGGCCACATTTCGCAAGCCGCATTTGTTGAAGCGTTTTATACCTCCGCGCTATTCAAGATTGAGCGCACGTTGCTGCACTATTTAGCAAAACGCCCAGCTAGCGACCAAGATGTCGCATGCCTTGCAAGCGGCGGCGCAACGCAATTTTCAGCATGGCGCGTTGAAGCACAAGATAAAGAGCAACTACTTTTGGCAGACTTCACTGGCCGCACACGATCTTGGCTAATGGCCGAAGCAGTGCTAGACGCAAACGGAAGCGCGTACACGAAACTGTACTTTGGCTCAGCAGTAGTTCCGCATCATCAAGCTGGCCCGAACGCACCAAAAATGGGCTTTATGTTCAATGCACTAATCGGCTTTCACAAAATTTATTCGCGTTTGTTATTAAGAGCTGCTGTAGTGAGTATGAAACACTATAGTGGTTGACTAATTCAGCCATGCACCTTTTAATGAGTTATGCACCTATTCTGGTGCTTATATTTAGTTACGTGTCAAATAAAGTTCTAAATTCTACGAGAGAACCATATGGATATTATTAAAATTAAGCAGGGAATTTATGAGTCAATTCTGAGTGGTGATGTATCTAAATCAGTCATTAATAAGCTTATTATGAGTGATGGAAAATGCCTTTCGAAAGAATGTGAGCTTTGGGATTATAAAAAGACATTTGAAAGCTCTAATGATGCATACCTAAAAACATTAAAATCGATAATTAGTTTCCATAATACTTATGGAGGATACATTATTTTTGGCGTAGACGAAGTTGTGACAGATACTTCTTTTGTTCTAAGTGGAGTGGAAAAGAATCTTATTGATCAGCAGAAACTTAGAGGGCAGTTTGATCGACATTTCAACCAACGAGTAGACCTTACATATGTAGAGATACTCATTTCTTCTGGGGAAAATGATGTTCTTATAGGTTTGCTCCATATTCCCAAAAGAGACAAAAGAACTCATTCAATTGCAGCTATTAATGATGCAGCCAACTCTAATGGAAAAATAATTTTAGAAAAGGACGCTGTCTACATTAGAAAAGTTGATGAATGTAAAAAGGTTGTTGCACAATCTGATTTCGAATTCCTTGTATCCGAGAGGGATTATAATTTTGAAGAATTTGGAGCCAATAAAACAAGAAAAAATATAATCGAACATAACCTACCTGATAAAAACTTCATATGCCCTGAATTTATTGGAAGATTTGAAATACTCCAAGAGTTATGGTCTTGGCTCTCGGATGATTTTAAATACACAAATGTTTTAGCAGCTGATGGCGGCAAGGGTAAAACATCAATTGCGTATGAGTTTTCTCAATTGCTAATTAAGTCTGGAACGGAACTATTCGAACAAGTTATTTGGCTAACTGCAAAAAAGCAACAGTTCAAAGCTGTATATAATGAATACGTTGGAATTCCTGAGACCCACTATAAAGACCTTGAGTCACTTCTTAAAGAGTTATGTTTAAGAACTGGTTATTTGCCAGATGAGGTAAAAGATTTTACTTTGCAGCAGTTGCAGAGAGCCGCTAGAGATGGATTAAATTTGATCCCATCATTTGTTGTTATTGATGATATTGACTCAAATTCTCCCGAAGAACAAAAACGCATTATGGAGATTGCACGATCTATTTCAAATACTTCATCTAGAGTGTTGATGACTACACGAGCCAACAACATTTATTCAAAAGATTCTTCTATCCTTGTTCCTGGTTTAAAAGGTGAAGAATACAATGAACTTGTTAACTCCATATGTAATTCTATCGGACTGCAAAAACTTAATGATAAAAAAATTGAGAAGTTAAATGTAGCATCTGAAGGCTCACCACTGTTCACAGAGTCAATACTAAGGTTATGCAAGTTAGGAATTTCAGTAGAGAACGCTATTGTGGAATGGTCAGGAAAGAGTGGGGATGCGGTTCGGGAAGCTGCATTAAGAAAGGAAGTTTCTGAATTGTCGCCAGAAGCTACAAAAATTCTTTTAACCATTAGTTACGTTGGGTCCTTGTCACGTAGTGAGTTGCACCAATACACAAATTTTGAAAATTCTGAAATTAACACATCAATTGAGCAGCTTGGGAATCTTTTTCTCATCAGCACTTTAGAGTTTATTGAAGAAGAACCAAGATTTGAAAGCACCTCATCTATAAGCAAATTAGTACTTTCTATAGCAAGCGATATAGTGCCAAACTCTGACGAATATATAAGTAGAATCAGAGAAATTTGTGAGGGATTAGAGGCAAATTCACACGCATATATTCCAGAGGTAGGTGCGGCCGTTAGACAATGTAACTCACTTTTAAAAGAAAAAAGATACGACGATTCAAGGAATACTGCTCGTTCACTTATAAAAAAACCACGGTACAAGGAAAATAGCGATCTTTATTTTATTCTTGCAAAGACGGACTATGAAGATCCTAGTGTCACTGACGAGATTGCTAGAAAATCATTTTCTGAAGCATTCATTAAGGGCCAAAGGAAACCAGTGTTTTTTGAAATGTGGTACCAAACTGAAGTTAATCACGGAAGTATTAGTGCAATTTTAGATGTTTGCATAAATGCTCTGCGTAGCATTGGCAAATTTAACACTCAATGGATAGAAAGAAATGCGTATGCAAATTTTAAACAAGCGAAAAGTACTAGCAATTATGAGAATAAAATTCGTTGTCTTGTTACTTGCTATGAACACTTATCAACTCTAATAAAGATATCAAAGAATGATAAATGGCAAGAGTTTAAAAATTTTAGTGTTAAAGTTGTTGATGACATCTGGGATGAGTCAATAAACAATTCTCAGTATGAGGTTGCTGGTCGAGCAATCATTAATGCTGTTAATAGTGGAGATATACGAAGTATAAATTATAAAAGAATGATTGAAGTGTCCCAATTTTTTTTGGACGAAAAATTAGTTTCTGATGAAGCATTTCGGGATCTTAGAGATAATCTCGAATATGCGCCTATGATTATACGTAATGGCGATGCAAACAGAGAAGCGTTGGCTCTTAAGCTAGAGCAAACATTTGGAAAAATGAAAGGATCAATACGTAACAAGAAAATACAGGTAATAACTTAGTTGCACCTGCTTTCGGTGTCTAAATATAGGGAGCCGCAACTATGCGAACATTTGACATTAAAAATGAAAATGGTGACCTAATCGGGTTCGAAGTGCAAAACTTATTTATTGGTCGCAACAAAGTTGTAAAAACTATTGCTTCAATTACTGGCTCAGAAATCTTGCTTCGTCCGCGTTTATTTGACGGTACGGAAATATTTTGTGAGTTTAGGCTTGAAGGCGAAAATTTTATTGTAGAAGAGCCATTCGGAGATAATAGCCGTTACTTCATTGCGCATAAAAATGGCGCGAAGACGGAGCAATTGAATATTGTCAAAAGCGTCTTTGAATGTTTAAATCCGTTTGTTGGATTTCAAGCTTTATTTGTTACTTTACTTGTCTTAGTTATTTTAATAAATGTCTTTCGAATCGCATCAAATTTTATTGCACAAGACAAATGCTTAGATTCCAGTGGAATGTGGAGCAATAAGCAATGTATTTACGCTGCAACAAAGGGGCCAGAGTAAATTTCCATAAAAAATTCTGCGCCGAAAACACTAACTCTTAACCCTTACCATCCCCGCATCATACAGTGGTGCTAAATGCAGTTCGCATGGCACGCGCTCGCTGGCTACTTCAAGCGAATATTCGCCAGCCAAAAGATACTCGCGATTCACGCCTTCAGCAAAGCGCACATAGCCCATGCCAATTGGCTTGCCAATGCTATGCCCAAAGCCGCCGCTGCTTAACCAACCCACGCGCTGGTTGTTGCGATAAATGGTTTCGCGGCCAATCAGCACCACGTTTGGATCATCCACCGTAAAGGTGCACATAGACTTTTTCAGTGGCGCGGTTTTTTGTTGCTCAAGTGCTTCGCGGCCAAGAAATGCGGTGCTGGTTTTTAGCTTCACAGCCCAAGCAAGCCCAGCTTCCAGTGGCGTATGGTCTGGACCAATATCCGAGGCCCAGGCGCGATAGCCTTTTTCTAAGCGCAATGTTTCAATGGCGCGATAGCCGGCGTTTACGATGCCAAACGGTTTGCCCGCTTGCATCAGCGCATCATACAAGGTGGCGGCACATTCACTCGGAAAATGCAGTTCCCAACCGAGCTCGCCCACATAGGTTACCCGCATAGCGAGCACCGGCACGCCAGCAATAGAAATCTGCCGAGCTTGCCCGAAAGGGAATCCAGCATTGCTGATGTCATCGCGGGTTAATGTTTGCAACACACTTCGGGCATTCGGGCCCATCAAAGCCAGCACCGCGTTTGATGAAGTGACATTCAACAAATGTGCATCAAGGCCTTCGGGAATATGGCGCGAGATCCAATCAAAATCGTGTGTGGCAAATCCTGTGCCGGTGACAATATAAAAATCATCTTCGGCCATGCGCACCACGGTTAAATCGCATTCAATGCCGCCGCGCGCGTTAAGCATTTGTGTGTAGATTAAACTGCCGACCGGTTTATTGATGTCGTTAGCGCAAATCCAATCTAAGGCTTTGCAGGCATCGCGACCAATCATCCGAAATTTTGCGAATGAAGTTTGATCAAACAAAGCCACCTGTTCGCGTGTGGCGATGTGTTCACGCTTCACCGCTGCAAACCAATTGCCGCGCGCCATATCGTACACATCGTGTTGTGGCTCACCGATTACAGCGAACCAATTGGGGCGCTCCCAACCCAATTTTTCGCCAAACACCGCGCCCTGATTTTTTAAGCGATCATACAAAGGCGAACGGCGCAAAGGTCTTCCGCTTTGATGCTCTTCACTCGGCCACGCTATGGTGTAATGTTTGCCATACATTTCTAAGGTGCGTTTTCGTACCCAATCAATATCGGCATGTGGTGGGCCAAAGCGGCGAATATCCACTGGCCATACATCAAACGGCGCTTCGCCGCCCACAATCCATTCGGCCAACACTTTGCCAGCACCACCGCCCGAGGCAATACCAAAGGCATTAAAGCCCGCGCCCACATAAAAGCCAGCCACTTCTGGTGCTGCGCCCAAAATAAAATTGCCATCTGGCGTGAAACTTTCTGGGCCATTGAGTAATTCGCGAACGCCTGCGGTTTCAAGCGCAGGCACGCGCGCCATAGCAAGCTCCATGGTCGGCTGAAAATGCTCCCAATCGGGTTGCAATAATTGAAAATTAAAGCCAGCCGGAAATCCATTCACCGCCCACGGAATCGGGTTCGGCTCATAGCCGCCCATCACTAATCCGCCCACATCTTCTTTGTAGTAGGTTAAGCGATCAGGGTCGCGCAGAGTGGGCAGATCTTTGCTAATGCCAGGAATCACATCGGTGATTAAATACTGATGCTGCACTGACACCAAAGGCACATTCACGCCAGCCAGCTGCCCCACTTCACGTGCCCATTGCCCGGCGCAATTCACCACCACTTCGCAAGCAATTCGGCCGTGCTCAGTGAGCACCGCTGACACCCGGCCGCGGCTTATTTCAATGCCAGTTACTGTGCAATCTTCAATGATGCGCACGCCTTGCATGCGCGCACCTTTGGCTAAGGATTGGGTGATGTCGGACGGGTTCGCTTGCCCATCGGTCGGTAAAAATGCCGCGCCAACTAAATCGGAAATATCCATCAATGGCCATAAATCTTGTGCTTCGCGCGGGTTGAGTAAATGCATTTCTAAGCCAAACGAATGCGCGGTGGTGGCTTGTCGTTTTAGTTCAATCCAACGCTCGGCGTTGCAGGCCAAACGCAGTCCACCATTCATTTTCCAGCCGGTGGCTAAGCCGGTTTCTGCTTCCAATGTTTGATACAAACGCACCGAATGCCCGAGCATTTGGGTAATGTTGGCGCTGGTTCGAAGTTGCCCCACTAAGCCGGCGGCATGAAACGTTGAGCCGGAAGTAAGTTTGTGGCGCTCAAGCAATAGGGTATCGGCCCAGCCTAGTTTGCCTAAGTGATAGGCAGTGGAACAACCGACAATACCGCCGCCAATGATTACCGCGCGCGCTTGGCTTGGAAAATTATCCATGACTCATGCTTCCTAAAATTTTACGGCTTTGAAAATTCCGCCATGCCTCATTAAGGCGCGCCAGATAATCCTGTGTGTAGGTTTGGTAATCGAAATCAATCGTTGAGTGCTGGGCTGAATACGCGCCCCATAATGTTTCGCGCAATAGCGATGCGCATTTCATCGCGTCAAAACTTCGGCAACAGGTTGGCGTTAGCTCGTTTCCAAAATAGCCCTTTAATAAATCTTGGTCTTGCTCGCTATTAAAGGCGTTATTCGAAGAGAGATTGGCCAAATCAAATAACGGACTATTAAAACCGGCGTAATCCCAATCAATCAACCACAGCCGTTTGCCATCATCTAAAAAATTAGCGGCTAATAAATCGTTGTGGCCAAACACAATGTTGATTGGGCCAACAGCGCGTTCTAATTGATCAGCCATGTTGGCTAAACGCGTAAGCTCAGGAGCTAGCAAACAATTTGATACGCTAACAAGCTCAGCTAAATAATTTCGAATCACTTGGAATACCCAAAACGCTAACACCGGGCCACGAATATAGCGTGGAATATCACGATGACAGCGTTTAATTAAATTCAGGATGGCCGGCAAGTAAAGTGGATTGCGAATATCTTCTGGCGTTAAAGTATGGCTATCGATATAACGACAAACCAAGATGCCTTGGCTAGCAAACACCACTTCCGGCGAAATGCCGGCCGCAAAGGCAGCGCGCGAGGCGGCTAATTCATTGAAGCGCATTACCCCGTGCTCGGGCAAGTCTTGGCCAACCCGCACTACAAACTTCTCAGCGTTTGCATTTTTCACCATGAAATTGCGATTGGTCATGCCGCCGGCTAGTGGCGCAATGTCTACCGCACCTTGCCAATACGGCAATTGCGCGATTTGCTCTACTATGTTGATTGGGTGATTTATTTGCCACTCCGAGATTCGTAATAATAATTACAGTTTTTATACATAGTTGTAATTTGTTAATACTCTTACAAATATTGTAGACTGTCAATCATATGCCACAAGGAACAAATATGCCTGACCAGCAGCACGCAGAAACCTTGCATTTACTGGCTTTCGCCGAACAACTCGCCGATGCCGCGCGGCCAATTGCCATGCAGTATTTCCGAAGCGCGTTGCAGATTGAAACTAAATCTGATTTAAGCCCAGTCACCATTGCTGACCGTGCTATTGAAGCAGAAATGCGCCGCATGATTAGCCAGCGATTTCCAGAACACAGTATTTATGGCGAAGAATTTTCGCAAGACATTGGCGCTGAATATACCTGGGTGCTTGACCCAATTGACGGCACCAAAAGCTTTATCACTGGTATGCCATTATTCGGCACATTGATTGCTTTAATGCGTAATTCAAAACCGTTGCTTGGCATCATCGATATTCCCGCGATGAATGAGCGCTGGCTAGCAACCTGCAACACCGCAACCCAATTCAATAGCCATGCGGCGAAAACCAGCAACTGTCAACAACTTAGCAAAGCGCGCTTGTATTCGACTTCGCCGGATAATTTTAATTCGCTTGATGCAAAGTGCTTTGATGCCATTAGTAAAGTTGTGGCTATGCGGCGCTTTGGCGGTGATTGCTATAGTTATGGCTTACTAGCTTCGGGGCACTGCGATTTGATTATTGAAACCGATTTAAAACCATTTGATTATTTGGCTTTAGTGCTGATTATTGAAAATGCTGGCGGAAAAATAACTGATTGGCAAGGCCAGCCTTTAAGTTTTCATTGCGATGGCCGAGTGATTGCCGCGGCGAGTGAACAATTGTGGCAACAGTCAATTCAGGTACTTGATTGCACCTAAGACGAAACTAGATGCGGGTACTTTTCAAAGCGAAGCTAACTAATTTCGAATTGAATTTTTCTTTGAGCGATGCGGGTGCATGCAAACTCATGCGCTGCATGGCTTCGGCATCTGCTGTTGTGTTTGCTAATAGCGCGCGGGCAATGATGCTGATTTTTCCAGTGAGCGATGCTGTTTCGGTTTTCAGAAAGCCGAGCGCTTTCACCAAGCGTATTTCTTCTAAAGTGAAATCACAACCCAGTGGGTAGTCAGGCAATAGCCCTTTTTCGCGGAACGTTTTCAGCGAAGTGCTAATTTGAGCAGAGCGATTTAAGGTCCAGGCAATCGGCGCCTCAAAAGCGCGATCAAGCTTCAATTCGCGCTTGGCAGTTTTCATTAGTTTCGGGATAAATCGGGCATCACAAATCGACAACATCGACTTAACGCACTGCTCATCATTAGCGGCGCGCAAATCGGCAACGCCATATTCATTCACCGCAATATCGCGCAAATGCCGCGGAATAGTGGTGTGCCCATAATTCCAAAGTACATTCGATTGCGCGCTATGGCCTTGTTCGCGCAACGCGCGAAACATCAATATTGAACGGCCATCACGCAAGGCATGCGCCATCGCCACAAAATTGTATTGGCCACCCACACCCGAAACTACGCGGCCATCTTCTAGCGCATCGGAAGTGATCGCACCCAACATCGTCATCATCATGCAGGTATTGCAGAAGCGTGCATCACGGCGTTGCAGTCGTTCCAAACTTTCATTGCCGCCATACAATTCGTTGATGTGCGAAATGCGAGTCATGCCAATGCCATTTTTTTCAGGCTCAGGCAGCTCGCGCAGCCATTGGTATAAATCCTGCGAACCCAGATAAAACGCGCCGTCCAGCCAATGGCCTTCATCCAGCAAACGTTGTTTGTCATTCTCAGTTAAAGCGTCATCGCATTCGCGTTGCATAAGCGCCATATCATCAAGCACACGGCGTTTCAAAACACCGGCTTTATACAAACACATAAAGCCATCGTTAACCATTTCGCTGGCGCCATACAAACCAATCGAGAACGGCTCAGCGCCGCCAACTTGTTTCACTAAATCGGAATCCAGATAGCCCGGTGCTAATTGATTCAATATTTCGCGGTACTCAGCGTTGCGCTGATGGCGCAGCACCAAGGCATGGCATAAAGCATCGGAGAGCGAACCTATGCCAATTTGCAAGGTGCCGCCGTCTTTAATCAAAGCACTGGCGCGCAGGCCAATCGCGTATTCGGCATCGCTAACCGCTTGCCGTGGTGGTGCAAATAATTTTGGCGATGGTTCTGGATGCTCGAGTACAATATCGAAAAAATCGTTAGCAACCACTGCAGTTCCGCCAATCCAAGGCAAGTGCGGATCCACTTCGGCAATCAGCAAAGGCTTTGGTTTTCCTAAGCGCGTTATTTCATCAAGCAAATCAAAACTGATATCGGGATTGCAGCTTAAGCTAAGCCGCATGCCACCGGGTTCACGCGCGACTTTCTGCACCACCACATTGATGTTATTGGCTGCCAATGCGCGCGCCACATGTGTGTAATTCAAACTATTATAATTGCGTTGTGCTTGCGAAGAATTGAGTAACGCGCCCGATTGCATATAAAACTCATGCACTGAAATATTTTCCGGTAAGTTGCTGCTGCGTTGCGCTATGGCGTATTTCAAGCTCGGAAAATCAGTACCGAAATGCCGATCTAAAAATGGCTGCAAAAAGCGTTTCTCTAAATCGGCATGCGCTTTGGGCGGGGTTAGTGAGAGTGCGGTGTAGATATCTAAACGGCAGTTTTTATCTTGCAGCGCCGCATCATAAACCGCATTCAACACCCGATGCGGTTTACCTAAGCCCAGCGGCGCGGCCAATACAATCTTGCCGCCGGTGCGTTCAAGTATGACTTTTACGGCATCATTAAGGCTAACTAGCGGCACGTGCATCACTCTGTCAGGGCGGTTATTGCCAGTATCGCATTTTGTTTCAATCCGAGCATGATATTGTTGAACACATGGACGTTAGCCTTGTTAAAACCTATTGCAGCCAAATGCCGGGCGCTGAATCGAAACTGTATGGCCCACCCAGCAATTTCCTGAACTACCATGTGGGCGGCAAGTCCTTCGCATATTTCAAAACCAGTGATCCAGAAATGTGGCGCTTCAGCTTCCGCACACCGCCGGGCACCTTCCTAGAACTTACCGACATACCCGGCTTCAAACCGGCGCGCTATATGGGCCGCTTTCATTGGGTCACAGTAGTGAATGTGAGCACTGTGCCGGAAGAATATTTGAAAAGTCTGATTAACTGGTCGTACCAAAAAGCCTTGAGTGGATTATCTAAGCGGAAGCGCTTAGAGCTTAGAGCTTAGAGCTTATAGCTTAACTCGCTAAACGAGCAAATAAATCGCAGCACGCTTTGCGTGGCCGTTTAATTCAAACATTAATCCCCAAAGTTTCAGCCAACGTCTTCCCCGTCTCCGGATTCACATAATCCGGCGCAATCTGCGCCAACGGACCAAGCACGAAGGCGTGTTTCAGTTCCGGCCGTGGAATTTGCAGGTTGCCGGGGCCTTGCAAAATTAAATCATCAAAAAAAATGATGTCGATATCTAGTGTTCGATTCGAGAAACGCGGTACATCGCGCCGGCGGCTATTGGCGTCTTCCAGTGCGTGCAACCAATCATTCAGTTGATACACATCCATATCCGTTTCGATAATAGCGGCACCATTGATGAAATCCGGGCCATCAAAGCCGACGGCTTTGGTGTGCACCCAATCCGACAAAATAATATCGCCGAATGTTTCTCGCAATGCGTTAACGGCTAATTGCAGATAATGTTCAGGTTGCTCGTTCGAGCCAAGGCTTAAATAGGCTTTAGCCATTGTTGCGCGTGCGCTGTAAGATCACGCCGACTGCTTTTGCACCGCGCACCGCGCCAATCTTGCTGAGCTTGAAGTTGACTTGCGAGACATTGAACTCGTTAAGAATGATTTCACAGCAACGCTCGGCCAAAGTTTCCACCAAACCGAAACTGGATGCTGACACGAATTCGATTAAGCGCTTACTGACCGCTTTGTAATCAAGAGTATGTTCAATGTTGTCGCTGGCGGCCGGAATGCGGTTATCGAACGCCATTTCAATATCCAGCACAATCGGCTGCTTAATGGTGCGTTCCCAATCGTAAATGCCAATTACGCATTCAATTTGCAGTGCTTCAATAAATACTTTATCCATATTGATAGTTTAACCGCTCAATTGTGAAAGCGGCGGCAAACTGGCTAAATCCCAGCGCGGTTTGCAGGCAATATGCGGCGGCTCGGATTGCCCAGCGTTCAAGCGTAGATAGCCAGCGTAGGCAATCATCGCGCCGTTGTCAGTGCACAGTTCTGGGCGTGGGAAAAATACTTTGCCACCCAATTTGGCCACGCGGGTTTGCAATTGTTCGCGCAAATAGCGGTTGGCACCCACTCCTCCAGCTACGATTAAACGTTTACAGTTTTCCTGCTGCAGCGCACGCTCGCATTTAATCGCCAAGGTATCCACCACCGCTTGCTCGAATGCCAAGGCAATGTCGGCCATGTCTTGCTCGGTTTGCGGGCATTTCTGCCAGGCCAGCAACACTTGTGTTTTTAGGCCAGAAAAACTGAAATCCAAACCCGGCCGGTTAACCATCGGGCGTGAAAACTTAAATGCGCCATTGCGGCCTTTTAAAGCCAATTTGGCCAGCTGTGGCCCGCCCGGATACGGCAAGCCCATCAGTTTGGCGGTTTTATCAAAAGCCTCGCCTGCGGCGTCGTCAAGCGTTTCGCCAAGCAGGGCGTAATCGCCAATGGCATTCACTTTCATTAGCTGGGTATGCCCGCCCGACACCAACAAGGCCACAAATGGTGGCTTCGGCGGGTTTTCTTCTAATAATGGCGCTAATAAATGCCCTTCCATGTGGTGTACGGCAATGGCAGGCACATTTAGCGACCAAGCCAAGGCGCGGCCTGTGGCAGCGCCCACCATCAATGCGCCCACCAAGCCCGGGCCCGAGGTGTATGCCACACCATCAATGGCTGAAAGCGGCAGCTGGCAGTCGTTCAGGGTTTGGCGGATGAGCGGCAAAAGCTTGCGCACATGATCGCGGCTGGCCAATTCCGGCACCACACCGCCATATTCAGTATGCAGGCTAATTTGGCTATACAAAGCCTGCGCCAACAAGCCGTGTTCGCTGTCATACAGCGCCACACCGGTCTCATCGCAGCTGGATTCAATGCCCAATACTCGCACGCTTATTCCTTAATTAGTTCAGTCAATATTGCCAAAATCGCGCAATCTGTGTATGATAACCGGCTCTCTGGCAGTAAACTTACTTGCCAGATATTAATCATACTATTTGTTGTCATATCAGTTGTATTTGGAGTTAACATGCCTTCTGTAAAAACTCGCGAAAACGAGCCGTTTGAATTTGCTTTACGTCGCTTTAAACGCACCTGCGAAAAAGCCGGTGTTTTGGCTGATACCCGTAAAAAAGAATTCTACGAAAAACCGACGCAAGAGCGTAAGCGTAAAGCCGCTGCCGCTGTTAAGCGTCAAGTTCGCCGTAGCTCGCGCGATATCACCAAGCGCCAACGCTTGTTTTGATTTTTCGCTGAGCGCTTGCGCTCGCGCCCGAAAGCCGGTTGCGCCTCGCGTTTCCGGCTTTTTGTGTTTCTCCCACCTGTATTGATGGAATCTGTATGTTACTGAAAGCACAACTCACCGACGATATGAAAACCGCTATGAAAGCCGGCGACAAAGAACGCTTGGCGGTTATCCGTTTAATTCTTGCCGCGCTAAAACAACGCGAAATCGACGAGCGCATCGAAATCACCGATGAAGTTGTGTTGGCCGTAATGGAAAAAATGCTCAAGCAGCGTAAAGATTCAATAACGCAATTTAATGCGGCTGGTCGTGATGATTTGTCGAAAATTGAAATTTTCGAATCAAGCATCATCCAAACCTATATGCCACAACCATTCAGCAGCGAAGAAGTGCAGGCCTTTGTTGCTCAAGCGATTATCGATACTGGCGCTACTGGCCCACAAGAAATGGGCAAAGTAATTGCCGCCTTGAAACCACAGCTGGCCGGCCGCGCCGATATGGGCGTGGTGTCTGGTTTGGTGAAGAAAGCCCTCGCGGAGAAATAAGCGCGCTTTTCTGATCGATTAGTGGCATTCTAATCCGATGGCAAAATTAGCAGAATCGTTCATCGACAACTTGCTTTCGCGTGTTGATGTGGTGGAAATCATTGGCTCGCGCGTGCCGCTTAAAAAGCAGGGCAAAGACTACTCTGCGCGTTGCCCGTTCCACGACGAGCGCTCGCCTTCGTTCACCGTTTCTCCCAGCAAGCAATTTTATTATTGCTTTGGTTGCGGCGCAAAAGGCACCGCCATAAGCTTTCTGATGAACTACGACCGCCTGACCTTTATGGACGCGGTTGAAGATTTAGCCAAACGCGCCGGCATTGAAATTCCCAAAGACGCCAAGCAAAGCCATGATGTGGATGGCAGCAAAGACATGTATGCCGCGCTGACAGCCAGCAGCCAATTTTTTCAACAGCAACTCACGCAATCCAGCAAAGCGAAAGCGTATTTAAATAAACGCGGCGTGGATGAAAAAAGTCTCGCACAATTTGGCATTGGTTGGGCGCCAGAAGGCTTCAATGGCTTAATGGACGCACTCGGCAGCGATGATCGGCGTAAAGGCTTGCTGGAAAAAACCGGTATGTTGTCGAAATCCGATAACGGACGGATGTACGATAAATTCCGTGCGCGGATTATGTTCCCGATTGCTGACCGGCGCGGCCGAGTGATTGCGTTTGGCGGGCGGGTGTTGGAAAAAGACGATGGCCCGAAATATCTCAACTCACCAGAAACTCCGCTGTTTCACAAAGGCCGCGAGTTATATGGCTTATGGCAAGTGAAGCAAGCGCATAATAAAATTCCGCGCCTGATTGTGGTGGAAGGCTATATGGATGTAGTCAGCTTGTTTCAGCATGGTATTTTTGAGGCTGTGGCCACACTTGGCACCGCCACTACGCCTGATCACGCTGAATTATTATTCCGCAACAGCGCCGATGTGTATTTTTGCTTTGATGGCGATAAGGCCGGGCGCGCAGCGGCATGGAAAGCGGTTGAATCGATTATTCCGCGTATGCGCGATGGCCGGCAGGCATTCTTCCTGTTTCTGCCTGATGGTGAAGACCCTGATTCGATTGTTAAAACCGAAGGCGCTAATGGTTTTGAGCAGCGCCTGCAACAAGCCACCTCACTTAGCGATTATTTTTTCACCGAGCTTGGCAAAAACGCCAATCTCAATAATCTGGAAGGCAGAGCGCGTTTGGCTGAAACCGTTAAACCGTATTTAGCGAAAATTCCCGATGGTGCATTCCGCGATTTAATGCAAGAACGCTTGCATCAACTCAGCGGCGTGAACCACAGCGTTGCCGAGCCTGAAAAATCGGTTGCTAAAGGCCGCAGCATTTCACCGAAACGCAGTTTGGTGCGCGCTATCATTACGCTACTGATGCAAAACCCGCAGTTCGGCCTAACCGTTACAGCGCCGTATGGTTTTGAAGCGCTTGAGCAACCCGGCATTGGCTTGCTGGTTGAGCTCCTGGATACCATTCATGCGCGCCGTGAAATCACGACTGCATCGCTGCTGGAAAGTTTTGAGCAACATGATGATTACGCAGCCTTGCAAAAGCTAGCGATGCTTGAAATACCTGGCGATGACGCGAGCTGGAAATTAGAGTTTAGCGATGCACTCGAGCAACTCGCCAAACAAACTCGTCTACAGCGGCTCAACGAATTACGCCAACAAATGGCGCAACGCGGCTTGAGCGATACCGAAACACATGAATTGCGAGAGCTGTTAAAGCCAACGTAAAACGGTAGGTTGGGGCGAGCTTGCGAACCCTAACATTCACCCAACCGCAAACGTCGGCGCCATTACCCAATGATCAATTAACAGAAAAGCAAACAGCGCCATTAAATACCAAATTGAATATTTGAACACTTCCATGGCAAACATTTCGTCGGGTGGGTTCAATAAGCGGATCGCGTAATACAGGAACACGCCGCCAAGCACCACCGCACCGCCTAAGTAAAACAGGCCACTCATGCCAGTTAGCCACGGCAGCAAGGTAACTAGGAACAACAGCACGGTGTAAAACAGGATTTGCCAGCGCGTGTAGGTTACACCGTATATCACTGGCAGCATCGGGATTAAGGCTTTTGCGTAATCTTCGCGGCGGAAGATGGCCAGTGCCCAGAAATGCGGCGGTGTCCATACAAATATAATTAGGAATAGTAGCAATGCGTATGGATCAACGGTATTACTAATCGCTGCCCAACCAAGTACTGGCGGTGCAGCGCCGGCGGCGCCACCAATCACGATATTCTGTGGTGTTGCGCGCTTCAAGAAGCCGGTATAGACAATGGCGTAGCCAATTAATGAGGCAAAGGTTAATCCGGCAGTTAGCCAATTCACTTGCCAAATTAGTAACACCATCGACAACACACCAAGCACAATGGCAAATACTAAAACTTGCCGTGAGTTCAGGCCGCCACTAGGCAAGGGCCGATGCGACGTGCGTGCCATAATCGCGTCAATACGTTGATCGAGCAAATGATTGATGGCCGCGGCAGATGAGGCAGCTAACCAAATGCCTAAGCAGCCAAAAATGACTGGCTTCCAAGGCGGCATGCCGGGCACCGCTAAAAACATACCGATGATGGCGGTGAACACAATCAAAGCCACAACGCGGGGTTTGGTCAATTCATAATAATGTTTAAACGCAATTGCCATTAAAACTCACCCTTCATTATTGTTTAGCTCAGGCGATTGTTCCGGCTCGCGTAAACGTGACAACAAACCAACCAAAACAAACAGCAACAAAGCCGCGCCCGCATTATGCGCCACAGCAACCCATAGCGGCAAAGAATACACCACATTGCTAATACCCAAAGCCACTTGCGCCAATACTAGCACCGTCAACACGCTACCCCAATACACCAAACCGGGAGTTCGTATCAGTTTATAGGCAATGCTAAGCAAGTAAGCCGCCACCACAATCGCCATGCCACGATGCACGAGTTGAATCGCAACACGCGCGGGGCCGTCAAGCACGCCGCCTTCGTAATCAACACCAATGCCGCGCCAAAGTACAAACGCTTCTGCAAAATTATGCTCGGGCAGCCAACTTCCCAAGCACTTCGGGAACTCGTTGCCGCAGGCCAATGCCGCGTAGTTGGCGCTGGTCCAGCCGCCCAAAGCGATTTGGATTGCTAGCAAGCCTAAGCCTACCCATATCAAGTTTTTGAGCCGCCGCGCATCAGCATTAATGAGTTCAGCATTCGGTGTTGCGCGCCATGAAAGCCAGGTCAGCATCGAGAATGTTAGCAGGCCGCCCATCAAATGCGCCATCACGATAACTGGCTTAACCAACCAGATAACCGTCCACATGCCTAACACCGCTTGGAAAATAATCATCGCCAATAGCAAGGTGCTAAGCCTTGCGGCATCTTCGTTCGACCAACGCAGTGCTTGTATCAGCAAGATAAGCTCCGCGGCTAAAAACAGTGCCACAGCGAGCGCATGGTTCGTTGGGAATACCCCTGCAATACCCATATAAGCGGGAATCGACAGCGCCACCAAACTTGCGGCACTCACAATACTAGCAATACCCAGCCGGCGCTTGCGCGTGGCAATAAGTGCCAATGCAAACACCAGCAAGCCGAGTATCGCGGCGATATGCCGATGGAACTGCTCACGCCAAGCTTTATGCACCTCAACCACCCGCTCATACACGGCATTGGCCGCTGCAACCTCATGCTCCTGTACAGGCCAGGTAGCACGACCGTAGCAAGTTGGCCAATCTGGGCAGCTCAGGCCGGCGTTGGAAAGGCGCACAAAGCCGCCGAACACAATGACACACAGCGCTAATAAAGTAGCCGCCCATGCAATACGATGGAAATGTTTATAGGACTGATTCATAGTTTTATTTTACGAGTTTTGCCAGATCTTTTCTTAATCCAGATGGATCGAAGCCGGCTTTGTAATGCATCATCACAAAGCCGCCGGAGTCGATAATATAAACCGGAAAACCCTCTGCGCTTTCTTGCTCTGGCAATGCCGCTAATAAGCTGCTTGCTTGCATCGGCACAAAGCCTTTGAAATCAGGCACGGTAGCTGGCACTTCGGCAAACCACAGCATGTCTATTCTCTCAGTATGCCGGCCTTGCGACAACCAAACACGATGCAGAGTATCCAGCATTTTTTGGCAGGGCGCCTCGCAGGGCTTATTCGATACAAACACGATACGCCAACGGTTTTGCTCAGGTTGCCACGGATAATTACCCCCATCAAGGCGCGTAAACATCTGCGCGCTAAAATCCATCGGCGGGTTAATCAGTTCACCAAAATTTTTGCTGTGCGCGGGCTGCCAGCCAGAAAAACGCAGAATCGCAGCAATGCCGAATGAGCCTAAAAACAAAGCCACAATTAGCAACAGTACCAACCGCGAGCGCCATTGTTTGCGCTTAAAATCGCTTTCATCATTCATAGCTTTTTCCTTCGTCCAACATAGATACATAATAGTAACCAAGCCACTGCCAAACCAAACCATTGCAGCGCATAGCCAAGGTGCTTTTCTGGTGGCAGGGTGTTTTGTAACACATTCAAATCGCGTTCAAAGCCCATGCGCAATCCTGGGTCTGGGCGCAGCACTCGCGCGGCCAAAGGCTGCTTCAATCGCATTGCTAAATTTGGCAAATCTACGCGCGTCAATAATAGCCTGTTGGCATCTAATGCTGAAAGCGCCGATCCCATCGCAAAACCCGACGCTGGCGGTGGCAACAGCAAGCCTTCAAGATTGAACGCGCCGCGCACTGGCACAGGCTTAGGAAACTGCCGCTCAGCATTCACTGGCAACCAGCCCAGTTCAACCAGAAATGCCTGCCCTGAACCGCTAATACCAAGCTGATAAACCACAACACCAACCTTGTTGCCACGGCGTTGGTTATCAAGCAATAGCTGCCTATCGGCTTGAAAGCGTATTGAGCCACGCACCCATTGATAGGCTTTGGATTTTGCTGAAGCCGCGCTTAGATCGATCGGTTTTTTTTCGCGAAGCACCGTTTGCAGCGCTTCAATTTGCACCTGCTTTTCAGTGCCGCGCGCCAACTGCCAAAAGCCCAATCGCAACAACAGGCACTCTATGGCAATTGCCAATACGATCAATACATACCTACCGTTCACCCGTACTTAGCCTTTTTCGCAGATAATGATAAGCATAATTGTATAGAGGTGAATTTCATGGAAAAGCTACTCATTATCGCCTTCATTATTGTGATTCTTTGGAACTTAGGTGCCGGGCTATATTACATGATGGTGGATAAAGGCAAAACCGACCGCACGGTGAAATCCTTAACTTGGCGGATTGGTTTATCCCTGCTACTGATTGCATTAGTGATTGTTGGTATTTTCACCGGTGTTATTAAACCGCATGGCATTCACGGTTAATGACTAAAAAGCCGGCTTACGCCGGCCTTTGATTACACTATGTACACGAATAAGAATAACAACAGCCAAACCACGTCTACGAAATGCCAATACCAAGCCACCGCTTCAAACGCAAAATGGTGATCTTTGCTGAAATGGCCTTTCGCGCAACGCAGCCACATCACCGACAACATTATGGTGCCGAGCATCACGTGCATGCCATGGAAGCCGGTCAGCATAAAGAAAGTTGAGCCGTAGATTCCCGAGCCGAGCGTCAAGTTCAGTTCTTGGTAGGCGTGAATATATTCTTCGGCTTGATAGAACAAGAACAACGCACCTAATAGCACGGTGGCGCCAAGCCACCACAACAAGGGTTTGCGAGCATTGGCTTTCAAGGCATGATGCGCCATGGTGATGGTAACGCCCGAGGTCAGCAAAATGAGTGTATTAGCCAGTGGCAAGCCCCAAGCTGGAATGGTTTCAAATGCACCTCCAAGTGATGCCGGGCCGCCGGTTGGCCAGCCTGCAACAAAGCCTTGCCATAAATATTGATTGGTTAATGCGCCATCGCCTTCACCCGATAACCAAGGCAACACGAACGTGCGGGCATAAAACAGGGCGCCGAAAAATGCTGCGAAGAACATCACTTCCGAAAAAATAAACCACATCATGCCCATGCGGAATGAGGTATCCACTTGTTCGTTGTAATTGCCTTGCAAGGATTCGGAAATGACATCGCCAAACCAATACGCCAATATCACTAATATAGATAATAGGCCAACAAAGAATAACCCCTGCCCCCACGATGTGCCATTAAACCAGTTAGCCACACCAACCATCATGATGAACATGCCGATTGAGCCCAAAAAAGGCCAGCGGCTATGGTGTGGAATAAAGTAATTGTCAGAATTATGTGCGTGGGTGGTGGCCATGAGATCCCCGTGTTTCTAAGTTATGGTGCGACTAATGCAGCGCTGGCAACAATCGGTGTTTTGAGTTTTGCGGTGGCTACATCATTAATAAAAAAAGTGTATGAAAGCGTAAGTGTTGTTATTTCTTTGGGTAAATCTGCGCTAACAATAAAGCGCACCGGCATAATTTTTGTTTCGCCGGCTTGCAGTGCTTGTTCGGTAAAACAAAAACATTCGGTTTTATTGAAGTAGCTAGAAAATTGATTTGGTGCAATCGATGGTGCCGCATTACCGACGATTGGATAATCGGCGATATTTTTTGCGGTGTAGCTGGCGTTATACAGTTTGCCAGGTGTGACGGTCATGCTGGCTTGGTTTGGCGCAAATTTCCAGGCCAGCTTGGAGTTCACTGTTCCATCAAAATACACTTGCACAGTGCGCTGCTCATCAACCACAGCCGCTTTTAATGACGACTCGGTGCGAGCCGTTTTATCGAGCTTAATACCAAATATTTTTTCACACGCAATGTTATACATTGGCACCATGGCAAATGCAAAACCAAACGATGCTAAGGCTAGCCAAAGCATTTTCTTACTGGTGTACGTGTTCTGTGTGCTCATTTGCGTAGTTCACCCAGGATTAGTGGGTGATGTCTCCGTGCGCTAAATCGCCATCTTTAATAACAGGCGGTGTTTCAAAGGTATGGTGCGGCGCTGGCGAAGGCACGGTCCATTCCAAACCAAAAGCGCTTGGCCATACGCGGGCATTGGCTTTAACCCCACCGCGAATTGAGCTGATCACAATATACACGAACAACAACTGCGCCAGACCAAAGCCAAAACCACCAATCGACGACCACATATTGAAGTCAGCAAAGGCTGGGTTGTAATCTGGTACGCGGCGTTGCATGCCGGCCAAGCCCAAGAAATGCTGCGGGAAGAACAACAGGTTGACGAAAATTGTGCTGAGCCAGAAATGCCATTTGCCCAAGGTTTCGTTGTACATGTGGCCAGTCCATTTCGGCAGCCAATAATACGCACCGGCCATAATGGCGAAAATCGCGCCAGTCACCAACACATAATGGAAATGCGCGACCACGAAATAGGTGTCGTGGTATTGGAAATCGGCAGGCACAATGGCCAGCATCAAGCCAGAGAAACCACCAATGGTGAACATCACCACAAAGCCCAAGGCAAACAGCATGGGGGTTTCAAAGCTGATTGAACCGCGCCATAAAGTGGTGGCCCAATTGAACACTTTCACACCGGTTGGAATAGCAATCAACATGGTGGCGAACATAAAGTACAACTCGCCGCCCAAGGGCATACCGACCGTGAACATATGATGCGCCCACACAATGAAGCTTAAGAATGCAATTGATGCGGTGGCATACACCATCGCTTGATAGCCGAATAAAGGCTTACGGGCGAAGGTTGGAATGATTTCCGAAACAATACCAAAGGCTGGCAAAATCATGATGTACACTTCGGGGTGACCGAAGAACCAGAAAATATGCTGATACATCACTGGATCGCCGCCACCTGCGACATTAAAGAAGCTGGTGCCGAAGAATTTATCGGTGAGTAGCATGGTGACTGAGCCCGCCAAAACCGGCATAACCGCAATCAACAAGAATGCGGTAATCAGCCAAGTCCAGACGAAAATCGGCATTTTCAATAAATCAATGCCCGGCGCGCGCATGTTCAGCACGGTGGCAATAATATTGATGGCGCCCATGATTGAGCTAATACCCATCATGTGAATAGCAAAAATAGTGAACGCTGTGCTGGTGCCGCCTTGCAAGGAAAGTGGTGGATACAGCGTCCAGCCGCCCGCTGGGCCGCCAGAACCAATACCAAAGCCTTGCAAAATGAGTGGCGTGAGTAGCACCGTGAACGCAAACGGCATAATCCAGAACGACCAGTTATTCATGCGTGGCAGCGCCATATCAGGCGCACCAATCATCAGTGGAATCATCCAGTTTGCTAAGCCCACAAACGCCGGCATCACCGCACCGAAAATCATCACCAAGGCATGCGTGGTGGTCATCTGGTTGAAGAATTCCGGGGAAACTAATTGCAAGCCTGGCTGAAATAGCTCGGCGCGAATCACCATCGCCATAGCGCCGCCGATGAAGAACATCAACAGTGCGAACAGCAGATAGAGAGTGCCAATATCTTTGTGATTGGTCGAGTTGAACCAACGCGCGAAGAAACTTTGTTTATGATCGGCCATGATTGTCTCTTAAATATGAATATGTGAATGCATTAAGCCGCAGGCGCGGCTTCAGGAGTGGTTGCAGGCGCAGCAACGACTGGCGCTTCTGCAACGGGTGCCACTTCAATTACAGGTACAGGCTCTGCCACAGGTGCCGGTTTTTTCGTTGCCAACCACGCTTGGTATTCGGCTTTAGGCAACACTTTCACCACAATCGGCATAAAGCCATGATCTTTACCGCACAGTTCGGCGCAAACACCGCGATAGGTACCTGGCTTAGACACCTTAGTCCATGCATCATTGATGATTCCAGGTATGGCATCTTGCTTCCAACCCAAGGCAGGAACCCACCATGCGTGAATCACGTCATCAGCGGTAATCACAAAACGAATGCGGGTATCGGCTGGAATCACCAGCGGATTATCGACATCACGCAAATAATTGCGATGAGTAGCCAATTCTGCCTGCGTTGTTGCTTTATTTTGACGCAATTCATCCGATTTACGATCTAAGCGCGAGGTGAAATCAACACCTTCGCCAACATATTCGTAACGCCAAAGCCATTGGTAGCCAGTAACCTTAATTACCATTTCATCTTTTTCAGCACCATGATCGGCGCCATATTGCGCTATCACCATTTTGGTGGCTGGCCAGGCTGAGGCAATCAAAATTAAAATCGGGATAATGGTCCAGATTAATTCCAACTTAGTGCTATGCGTGAAATCAACATCTGGTGTAGCGCCTTTGGAATGCCGGAATTTGATCATGGCATAGGCCATTGCACCAAACACCAAAATACCAATGATGATACATACCCAAAGCATCATCATATGTGAATTATAGGCATTGGCCGCTGTGCTGGTTACGCCTGGGGTCATGTTTAATTGCCAGCGAACCGGATCTGTTGGCTCTGTTTGTGCAAAAACAGCACATGAAGCCATAAGTCCTAAAGATGTAATCGCAGCTTGCTTAATTCGAGGAAATGTCATTATCCAGTCTCAGTTTTTTCTCAACGTGCAATTTTACCGCTTTAGCTAGACCTTGAGCAAGCTTTAAGATGTGAAAAGATAAAGCCAATTAGGGCTTACACTTTTGGTGAAAGCCCACTATAGTGGCATTCTTCAATCATTTCGGACTCTGCCGTGACTGCCATCATCAGCCCTGAACTGCCTTTGCTCCGCTCGGAATTGATGCAACGCATCACCGCAAACACACTGCGCGATGAAAGCGAGCATATTGCTGAACTCTTGCAAAGCGCGCCATTAACCAGTACCGCTAGCGAATTGGCTCAAGTTCAGGCGGTGGGTTTGGTAGAGCGCACACGCTTGCGTGCCTCAGATCCGGCCATGGTAGAAGCCTTTATGCGCGAATACGATTTATCCTCCGAGGAAGGCGTGTTGCTGATGTGTGTGGCTGAGGCCTTGCTGCGCATTCCCGACCAAGCCACCGCCAACAAACTAATTCGCGACAAGCTTGGCGATGCCGACTGGGACTCGCATGTTGGCAAATCAAGCTCGTTGTTAGTAAATGCCTCAACCTGGGGCTTAATGCTAACTGGCCGCATGGTGAATTTAGCGGGCGAAACCGAACGCAACACCAGCGGCGCCTTCAAACGCTTGATAGGGCGGATGGGCGAACCCGCCATTCGCTTAGCGGTTCGGCAAGCCATGCGCATTATGGGCCATCAATTTGTGATGGGCCGCACCATTGAAGAAGCCCTGCAGCGCTCACGCACCGGCGATAACGCTGCATACCGCTACAGCTTCGATATGCTCGGCGAAGGCGCACTCACCCAAAAAGATGCCGACCGCTACCAGCAAGCTTATCGCGATGCGATTAAAGCCATTGGCATGGGCGGCCCATACCCGGATGTGTTTGCTGCGCCGTCAATTTCGGTCAAGCTTTCTGCCTTGCATCCGCGCTATGAATTTAATAAACGCGCGCGGGTGATGTCGGAATTATTGCCTGCCGTTTTAGAGTTGGCGCAACTTGCTAAGGCGCAAGGCATTGGTTTTACCATTGATGCGGAAGAATCTGAGCGTTTGGAATTATCGCTGGAGTTAATTGCCGCAGTATTTGCAGAT
The DNA here is from genome assembly GCA_031428155.1 of Arenimonas sp. Lineage (GTDB taxonomy): Bacteria > Pseudomonadota > Gammaproteobacteria > Xanthomonadales > Xanthomonadaceae > Arenimonas. The sequence continues at coordinate 39,669 of JANPOU010000040.1, forward strand.
CCATCATTAGATGGCTGGCAGGGCTATGGCTTGGCGGTTCAGGCCTATCAAAAACGCGCTCCGTTTGTGATTGATTTTCTTGCTGATGCCGCGCGTAAAACTGGTCGACGCATGCCAATGCGTTTAGTGAAAGGCGCGTATTGGGATTCAGAAATCAAGAAATCGCAGGTCGATGGCCTGCCTGGCTATCCAGTGTTCACCCGCAAAGCCAACACCGATTTAAGTTATTTGGTGTGCGCTAAAAAAATGTTTGACGCCCACGATGCACTCTACCCGATGTTCGCTACTCACAACGCACAAACCATTGCTGCCATTCACCAAATGAGCGAAGGCCGCGATTTTGAGTTCCAGCGCTTGCATGGCATGGGCGATCATTTATATGCCGAAGTGATTGGCAAACAGCATTTGGCTGTGCCGTGCCGCGTGTATGCGCCAGTGGGTTCGCATGAAGATTTACTACCTTATTTAGTTCGCCGCCTGTTAGAAAATGGCGCGAACTCCAGCTTCGTTAATCGCATTACCGATGCCAGCTTGCCGCCAGCAGAATTAGTTGCTGACCCAGTGGCAACAGTAGCCGGCTATGCCAGCAAAGCACATCCGCATATTCCCTCTCCCACTGCCATCTTTGGCCTCGACAGGAAAAATTCCATGGGCGTTTTATTATCAAATGATCAAACCTTAAGCCAATTAGCGGCCGATATTCAAGCCGCCATCAAGCCGTGGCAGGCCACGCCATTGGTGCCAGGCATTAGTTCAACGGGGCAATTTTATGAAGCCACTAATCCCGCCGACCGCAGGCAGATTGTGGGACGCTGGCAAGCCGCCGATAGCGAACAAGTTTCCGCCGCGCTCGATATTGCGCACGCTGCTTACGATTCCTGGGACCACACACCCGCCGCCGCGCGCGCCAAAATTCTTGAGCATGCCGCCGATTTGTTAGAGCAGAACATGCCGGAAATTATTGCTCTGTGCGTCAAAGAAGCCGGAAAATCAATTGCAGCCTCAGTATCGGAAGTGCGTGAAGCAGTAGACTTTGCGCGTTACTATGCTACTCAAGCGCGTAAACATTTTGGCGCACCAGAAAAACTGCCTGGCCCAACCGGCGAATCAAACGAACTGCAATTGCATGGCCGCGGCGTGTTCGTATGCATTAGCCCGTGGAATTTCCCATTGGCTATCTTCTTAGGGCAAATCACCGCTGCTTTAGCAGCTGGCAACACGGTGATTGCCAAACCGGCTGAACAAACCACATTGGTTGCTTATTTGGCTGTCAAACTTTTACACCAAGCCGGCATTCCAGAAAACGTCTTGCAATTCTTGCCCGGCGATGGCGCCACCGTGGGCGCCGCATTAACCCGCGATTCGCGCGTGACCGGCGTAGTATTCACCGGCTCAACCGAAACCGCCTGGGCGATTAACCGCGCACTGGCGGCACGCAACGCACCACTGGCTACCTTAATTGCCGAAACCGGCGGACAAAATGCGCTGATTGCCGATTCATCGGCATTGCCAGAACAATTGGTGAATGATGCGGTGATGGCGGCCTTCGATTCAGCCGGGCAACGCTGCTCGGCGGCGCGAATTTTATTCGTGCAAAGTGATATTGCCGAACGCACCTTGGAATTGTTAGCTGGCAAAATGGATGAACTAACCGTTGGCGATCCAGGCTTGCTGTCCACTGATGTTGGCCCAGTGATTGATGAAGATGCCAAAGCGATTCTGGTGGCGCATGCCGAACGCTTAGATAAAGAAGCCAGGCTGATTAAAGCCGTTAATCTTCCTGATGATTGCAAACACGGTAGCTTCTTCGCGCCGCGCGCCTATGAAATTAGTGGGCTCTCGCAACTGACCCGCGAAATCTTCGGACCGGTATTGCATGTAATCCGCTATGACGCCGACCAACTCGATGACATCCTAAAACAAATTAACGACACCGGCTACGGCCTGACGCTTGGCATCCATTCGCGCATCAATGAAACCATTAACCACATTGCAAAAACGGTTCGGGTTGGCAATTGCTATGTGAACCGTAATCAGATTGGTGCAGTTGTTGGCGTACAACCGTTTGGTGGCGAAGGCCTAAGCGGCACCGGCCCGAAAGCTGGCGGCCCGCATTATCTGCTGAAATTCGCCAGCGAACGCACACTCACCATCAACACCACAGCGGCCGGCGGCAATGCGAGCTTGTTGACGTTGGCGGAGTGATTGCATGTTTAAGTTAGGTTGCACCTTGGCATTAATCTTGATTTATCCTCCGAACTTGTTAGCAGTCGACAAACCTCATAAAGTTCGTGCTGATAGGCCAATGCCTGTTCCAAATTTTGTTGTAGAAAATCCTGATCCTGAAGTAACTCTACCAGTACGTATTAGTGGCAATAGTCCTATTTACCCTATTTCATTGTTGCTGACCGGTATTAAAGGCCAAGCTACGATTAGTTTTATTATTGGAATTGATGGTATCCCAAAAAACTTTGAAGTTATAAAAACTAATAACAAAAAATTCGCAGATCACGCCATTATTGCAATTCGTGAATGGCGATACAATCCGGCATTGAGAGGAACTGTTCCAATCGAAATGTCTATTGAGCAAACATTCGATTTCAGCGTAGATTGAGAAAATAGGATGGAGCTCATTAGTGCTTGAATAATAACGCTGCTTCAAATTTCTTAATCAATAAAAATCATCTTCTCGCTGATGACGAACAGCTAGCACTGTCACCGTATCGGCATTCTCCACTTCGAATAAAGCCACAAAGCCCGCATTTCCGAAGCTAATAACTAGCTCGCGCAGAAACGGATTATCGGGCGCAGCTTTGCGGCAACTGAAAGGAAAGTTCTGCAACATATTGATGGCTTGGCCAATGGCCTCACGCGCTCGCTCCGCTGCACTTAAATCCTGCTCAGCCAGAAAATCAAATAGCCGTTGCAGATTGTCAGCCGCCGCAGACGCAAAGCGGACTTGATAACTCACCGGTTACGAACAGACTGTTTGGTGCGAGCTTTGCTGAGGCTTTCATCCAAGCGCTTAAGCATTTGCTTTGACGACACATATTGCCCAGATTTTTTAGATTGCTCACGTGCTTGCAATCCGCGCGTGATGAATTCGTGCTGTACCTCGCGGCGCTCGATGTTCAAACGCACCGCTTCAAGCACAAAACCTGACAAAGTTTCACCCTTTTGCAAAACCGATTCGGCGGCTGCACGCAATTCGCTATCAACACGTAAGGGTGGTAAGGTCGCATTTTTCATGACATATCCTTTTGCATCGCAATTACGATGCATTATAACGTGAACAGTTTTTATAGGCAACAAAGCCATTCAAAAAAAAGCGCACCGAAGTGCGCTCTTTGATTTTTCGATGCCTGGTGTTTATCGAATGGATTGCAAACCAAGCACGGCAATCAAGACTGCACTCAATAAGGAATCAGAACCGTTATTGTTCCGCCCGTATTGACGGCGACCGTAATAACCATCTTCATAACCGCGCTGAAAGCCTTGGCGGAAATAATAGTTATAGTCGTCTTGTTGCACGTAATAGCCGTTGTAACCGTAGTTGGCGTCCTGGTAAATATAGGAATCGCGGTATGAATAACGCCAGCTGTCTTGTCTGTCGGCACGACCGGCATACATGCCTTCCTGATAGCCGTAATTCAGTGCTTGGCGAAGAATATTCGCACCGTATTGATTGGTTTGATAATAGCGACCACCTCGATTATAGCGATAACTTGATGCTGTATAGAAGTAAGGGTCATTATTGTAGTCATAACGCTCATTTTGATAGCGAATTTGTTGCTGACGCATGCGTTCGTAATACTCTTGCTGATAACGATATTGAGACATGCGTTTTTGCTGTTGCAATTGCATGCCGTGCTGACGCGAGCTTGTCTGGCGTTGGGCAACATTCTTACGATATTTTGTTACACGCTGTTGTTGTTGCTGAATAAGAACGCGTTGTTGCTGCTCTGGCAGACGGCGCTGCTGCACGACATTTTGTGACGGTGATTTTTTTGCTGCCTTCTCATTTTTATATTCATCACGACGCTTATCGTCTTGGCGATCGACACGTTGCTGTAAGACCTCGCGTTGAGCTGCTTGTTGATTACGGCTTGCCTGCGCTCGTTCTACCCGTTCACGCTCCTGCTTCTGTCGTGGTTCCTGCGTTTGCATGGCTTTGCGTTGTTCATTGTCGGACTTTGGCGATTTCGATGCTTGCATTATCCGTTGCGAGCCTTTTATCTGCTCGGGTTGAGCCTGCGGATGGTCTGATTTTTTTTGCGCGCGATTATCTTTATCTTTGTCTTTATCTGCTTGCGCGTCTATTTTTTCTTGCATATCTTTATGTTTGGATTGTTCCTGTGCACTTGCCGTAGAACTAAATCCTGCGAATGACACGCTGACAAGCACGGCAAACAATAATCTATTGAAAGGATGGATATTCATTAATTTTCTCCGAAATGCTTCGATGGTCTAGTAGCATTGAAAAACACTACTGATAACTTAGCTTGCGCCTTGAATGCAGAGCATGCCTGTGCGCTAGAACACATAAGCTTTTCTTTGATAGCTCGCGCCTAAAGGCGCTCCTACTGAAATGCGTTATGGGGCGATTAAATCCGCTAAACGAAAACGGTGCGGATCGCGGAAGAATAGCGAATGCCAGTTTGAGGCATTTTTATCAAACGGTTTCCATTCGCCTTCTTTCTGCGCCAACCGGTCGGCCATTGCCCACAACACAGCGGCGTTGGCACCCATGCCCAAATGTGTGGCGCTAACTTCAATGTTTTCTGCCATGTCATGATCAGGCGCTAGGCTCATGCGCCAGTTCACTACGCCATCGGTTTTGCTCATAATCGATGTAGTTGGCACCGATGGTTTGCCTGCCACTAATTCCATCAAACGCGGATCATCGTGGCGGAAGCCACTGACAAATTCAAATACACGCCAAGCGTTGGTGCCTTTTGGGTGGCCGGTATGCGGCGAACCAAGGGTTATCACCGAGCGAATACGCTCGGGCATACGCAACGCCAAAGCATTGGCCATCGCGCCACCAAGCGACCAACCGACAATGCTGATTTTCTGATTATCATGCTCATCTTGCATCTGCCGGATTTTATCGACCATACCTTTGATGACATGATCGCGCGGACCGAAATTCAAACCTTGCTCCCACTTGTACACGGAGTAACCTAAGCGATCAAGATAGCGGCGAATGGGAAAAGTACTGCGATCTCCTGCGATTAAACCTGGCAAGACCAACACGGGATGTCCATCACCGCGTGGCGCGTTTTTCAGCACCGGCCAAGCGGCTAAGTAAGAGCCCCATTCGAATACCGCACGCCCTTCCAAGGCCATGCATAGCAAAGAGGGCGATTTAAGAACTTGATGGGTTTTCGGGCGAAGTACAGATGCTTTCATTCGGGTAATAACTCGGAAAGTTCATGAAGGGATTGCGCCAAGGCAGCGGCAAGCTGCTCCGGTTTTCTAACAATATCACCACATGCGGTAATGCCAAACTCCAAAGAGCCCGCATAGGTTTGCACCGTGATGTTCAATGCTAAACCATGGGTCACTATCGATACCGGATAATAATGTCTGAGTTTAGCACCTGCAAGATATAAAGGAATTGGCGGCCCTGGCATATTGGAAATAATAACATTCGCTAAGGGCGGCAATTTTTCGGCAACACGGCCGCTAGCCCAAATACGCGACAATCCCGAGGCCCAAATCGGTGCGGCTAAGCCAGGAAAGTCGGTGGGAATCATATTTTTGAAAGTGGCTACACGTTTTTTTATTTGCGCGGTTGATTCTTTAATGGTCTGTAAACGAGCAATAGGTTCGGCAATGTTGGTGGCCAACGAACATTGCACCATCGAGATCTGATTGTTGGAATCGGTATTGCCGCTTTCACGCAGGGAAACTGGCATGGCGGCAATTAAACTTTGTTTGGGTAATTGCTGAACTTTATTCAGCATTTCGCGCAACGCACCGCTACACATGGCCATCACTACATCATTCAAACTCACATGAAAGCCGCGCGCCACACGCTTCACTGTATCGATCGGCACCGACACTGTGGCAAAGCTGCGAGAACTACTTATTTGCTGATTAAACGGTGTGCGCGGTGCCAGCAAAATACTGTCGCGTAGGTTTTTAATCTTGCTTGGTGAACTAATTACTCCAGCAAGCTTTAATGTGCTTGGCAAGGCGCGCAACAATTTTGCAAATTGATTAACCGTTGAACGCAACGCGGTTTGGGTGACATCGCGCTTACGCAAACGCTGCACTGCGGTCGTTTCAGTGGATTTTATCTTGCTGCTTTTGTTCGGCGCTTTGGCTTCAATGTCGAGCAAAACTTGTGCGAGCGCCACGCCGCCTTGGCCATCTAGCAAAGCATGATGAATTTTTGAATACAGCGCAATCACACCGGGCTCAACATTTTCAATCACCACAAATTGCCACATCGGCAAATTTCTATCCAATACAGCTGCGTGTAATTTTCCAGTAAGCGCGTGTAGTTTCGCCATTCCGCCCGTGCCCGGCAAAGTTCGTTTCAGCACATGTTTTTTCAGGTTAATTTGTTCAAGCTCAACCCACATGGGGTGCGCTAAATCGAGCGGCGTTTCTTTCAACACTCTTCGCAGTGCCGCGGCGCGCGGTAAGCGATCGTGCAGATGTTGAATTAATTGCGTCTGGAAGTCATATTTTTTCTTACTCGATGCTTTCGGAACCTCAATCAACATCACACTGCCTACGTGCATTGGCGTGCCAGCATTTTCCAGATATAAAAATCCGGCATCTAGGCCACTTAAGCTGCGCAAGCGTTTCATCATTAATTCTCTCTATTCAAACATACTACACAAATAAGCTTATCAGCGTTTTATACTTGCTGTTTGCTAAAAACCATCGCATGACTAAGTGCCGCTGATATAATTCGGGGGCTGAGTTGACGTAGCATGGTATGCAGTTTCTAATGAGTCGTCCGATTCGGTAAATATTGCATAGGCACAATCCATGTCAGAACACCTTGAATCCATCACATTGCCCAACAACTCGCTATGGCTACAACGCTTGCGTTGGTTTTTTGCTGAGCTCATTGTGGTTGTGGCGGGCATATTGCTTGCCTTGGGTTTGCAATCGTGGTGGCAAGG
>JANPOU010000041.1:0-13170 GCA_031428155.1 Arenimonas sp.
GCCTTGGGTTGGCAGCCGAATTACCCGAGCTATAGGGATTTTTATTCGTAATTTTTGTCGGGGCGGGTTATAAACCCGCCCTTGTTTAAACATAATTTTCATGGGGCGGGTTTAGAACCCGCCCCTACAAAAATTACGAATAACATTCCCTATAGCTCGGGTAATGCGGCTGCCAACCCAAGGCCTTGATGCGTGCATTACTGACTCGTTTGCCATGAGCTTGGGTTTGCGGAATAGGAAGTTTCGGCAATGCATGTTTTTGCCGAATCCAGTTGGCTACTTCAGTCTGCAAAGCCGGCTGATCATCGCTGATGTTATATATCGAATCTGGCGAGTTTTGATCGATTAAAAACGAAATTGCCGATGCCGCGTCATCAATATGGATACGGTTAGTCCATGTGTGTTTAATGCCCTCGCCCAACAGCGCTTTGTTTATCAGCATATGTCGGCCGGGGCCAGTAATGCCACTTAGCCGCAACACCACATTATTTGGCTGACTCAAGCACAGATGCTCGGCTTCGCGTAATACTATCCCGTTGAAACGCTGTGCTTCGGCAACACTAGACTCATCAACCCATTCGCCACAGTCTTGCGCGTACACCGCCGTGGAGCTGACAAAAAATACCCGTTTAGGCTGAATAATTTGCATGGCCTTGTGTAACGCCTGCACAAAGGTTTTTCGGTAGCCGGCTTCGGTGCGTTCATCGGGGGTTGGACAGAACAACAACACATCGGGCGTGCTGGCTAAACGCAGCAAGGTTTCAGCATCATGCATGTCACTGAAAATCGCTTGCACGCCTTCGGGCATCGGCAGATTACGGCGTCGCAATGCCGAGACCTGATCGCCTTGCAAAGCTCGTTTTGCTGCAACCCGCAAACCCAAGTCGCCGGCACCAATCACCGCTAAGGATATCGACATACAAACTCCGCAAATAATGTTCTCAATGGTAGCATTGAGTAATGAATCGCACGTCAAACATCATCCTTATTGGCCCAATGGGCGCCGGAAAAACCACCAACGGAAAATGGTTGGCAAGGCAATTAGGCAAAAAATTCATCGATATGGATGCCTATATTGAACAAAAAACCGGCACCAGCATCACGCATATTTTTGAGCTGGAAGGCGAATCTGGTTTTCGGCAGCGTGAGGCCAGCGCCTTAGTTGAACTTTTAGGTTTAGAAAACCAAGTGATTGCTAGCGGTGGCGGCTGTATTCTAGACAGCCACAATCGTGAACTGATGAGCCAACATGGTTTGGTTGTGTATCTCAGTATTCCGCCCGAAGTGCAACTACAACGATTACTAAACGATAAAAAACGGCCGCTGCTACAAACGCCCGACCGAGCCCAACGCTTACAAGAACTGGCCGCCGTGCGAAATCCACTGTATGAATCATGTGCAGAGATTAAACTCGATATCAGCCGCATGCCAATGTCACAAATCCGTCCATGTCTTTTACAATCAATCATTGATTCCAACAGAGTAGCGTTTTGATATGCCCACACTGAATGTTGCACTTGCCCAGCGCAGTTACCCCATTGTCATTGAATCTGGACTGCTGAATACGCAGGCTGATTCATCGCATCTTGGAAACGGCGCGATACTGATTGTGACCGACAGCCATGTTGGGCCACTGTACGCTGAGCAACTAAAACACCATATCAAACGGCCCAACTGTCCAGTTTGGCAAATGCCGGCCGGCGAACAAGAAAAAAACTTAACCCGTTTCAGTGAATTGCTTGGATTTCTGGCCGAACAAAAACTCACTCGCGACAGTTGCATCATTGCACTAGGCGGTGGCGTAGTTGGTGATTTGGCAGGCTTTGCGGCCGCCTGCTATATGCGCGGCATCGCTTTCATTCAAGTGCCCACAACTTTATTAGCCATGGTCGATTCATCGGTGGGCGGCAAAACGGCAGTAGATTTGCCGGCCGGTAAAAACTTAGTGGGCGCCTTTCACCAACCGAAAGCGGTTTGGATAGATCCGAGTATATTAAGCACTTTGCCCGATCGTGAATTCAAAGCTGGATTAGCCGAAGTTTTGAAATACGGCGCGATTATCGATGCAGATTTTTTCAGCTGGCTAGAACAAAATAGCTCGGGATTGTTAGCAAAAAACCCCGACCTTATCGAGCAAGCTATTGCACGCAGTTGCCAGCATAAAGCCGATATTGTGGCGCGCGACGAAACCGAACAAGGTGAGCGAGCCTTGTTAAATTTCGGCCACACCTTCGGGCACGCGCTGGAAGTGCTACTTGATTACAGCGCACTGGTGCATGGCGAAGCGGTAGCGATTGGCATGCTATTAGCTGCCGAGTTTTCCGCACAGTGTGGTTTAGCCAGCGAGCAAGATGCTGCTCGGCTGAAAAGCGTATTGCAGGAATTTGGCTTGCCAACTTCTATTCCAAATGGCTTAATGGCCAACGCTATTTTAGACAAAATGCGTCTTGATAAAAAAGCCCGCCACGGCGAATTGCGCTTGGTGCTTTGGCATGGCATTGGCAAGGCGTATATCGAACAAGATGTGAGTGCTGATGCGTTATTGCAGTTTTTACAACATAAAATCGGCACTTAAAGCCCATGGTTTAAACCATGAGCTGGATGCAGGGGCTATTTGCATGCGCTACAATAGTCACCTATGCGCGTTCTAATGCAACAACCGCCCCAAGGGCTGGAATCTCCCCGCTATGTCAGCATCAGCCTACAGCAAGATCTGTTGGGAGGCTGGTTGTTGCTCCGCGAATCCGGACTTATTGGCGGCAAAAGTCAGCTTAAACGTGAACAATTTCTTGATACAGAGCCCGCTTACGAAGCTTTTGAAAAAGCACGCGCCGCAAACATTAAAAAAGGTTTTCAAGTGATGTTTGTGCAAGGCATTACCGAGCCAAAAACATGAATACACGTTTTCTAGACACAATCGCCGGCAAGAAAGTTGATGCCACGCCGGTTTGGTTAATGCGCCAAGCGGGCCGTTATCTTCCAGAGTATCGTGCTACGCGCGCCAAAGCGGGTAGCTTTATGGCGTTGGCCACTAATCCCGAATTGGCCTGCGAAGTTACTCTGCAGCCGCTTGCGCGTTATGATTTAGATGCCGCAATTTTATTTTCAGATATTCTAACCATTCCCGATGCCATGGGTTTAGGCCTAACATTCGCCGAAGGCGAAGGCCCGCGTTTTGCAAGGCCAGTGCGCTGTGCCGCTGATATTGCGCGCTTAGCGGTGCCAGATATGGGCAAAGAATTACGCTATGTAATGGATGCAGTTAGTTTGATTCGCAAAGAACTGCATGGCAGCGTGCCTTTAATCGGATTTTCCGGCAGCCCATGGACCTTAGCCTGCTATATGGTGGAAGGTGGTGGTTCGGATAATTTTGCACGGGTTAAATCTTTGGCTTTAAATGAGCCAAAACTAATGCACCAATTGCTAGAAGTGGTTACCGATTCTGTGATTGCCTACCTTACGGCGCAACGCGAAGCCGGTGCACAAGCATTAATGGTGTTCGACACCTGGGGCGGCGTACTCGCACCGCATACGTACCATGAATTCTCGCTGCGTTATTTAAACCGCATTGCGCAGGAATTCAAGCGTGGCGAAGGTGATACAAAAACTCCGCTGATTTTATTCGGCAAAGGCAACGCGCCATATCTGGAAGAATTAGCGGCCACTGGCGCTGAAGGCCTGGGTGTGGATTGGCTGGTGTCGCTTGAAGATGCACGCCGCCGCACGCAAGGCAAAGTGGCCTTGCAGGGCAATCTTGATCCGGTCACTTTATATGCACAGCCGGAAACCATCCGTGCCGAAGTTAAGCGTTGCTTAGCCAGCTATGGCAAAGGCTCTGGGCATGTATTCAATCTTGGCCATGGTATGTCGCCCGATATGAACCCAGAGCACGTTAAGGTGTTGGTTGATGCGGTGCACGAATTCAGTCGCGAGTATCACCTGCCGTAAATGCGCCCTCACCCCAACCCTCTCCCAAAGGGAGAGGGAGTTGTGTTGTGAGATAACGATATTCCCTCTCCCTTTGGGAGAGGGTGCCGCGTAGCGGCGGGTGTGGGCACATCAATCAGCATGCACCGCCGAGCGTCGGATTTCTACTTCATCCTCGCTAAGCAATTCGCCTTCCCATTTAGCAATGACCGCCGAGGCAACCGAATTGCCAACTGCATTGGTAGCCGAGCGACCCATATCTAAAAAGCGATCAATACCAAGAATCAGCACCATGCCTTCCACCGGCAAACCAAACTGCGCGAGCGTGCCGGCAATCACCACCAAAGACGCTGACGGAATACCGGCCATGCCTTTTGATGTGACCATTAAGGTCAGTAGCATCGCGATTTGAGTACCAACCGGCATATCAATGCCATACACCTGTGCGATAAAGATGGCAGCAAAGGTGCAGTACATCATTGAGCCATCGAGATTAAACGAATAACCGAGCGGCATCACAAAACTGGAAATCTTCCGGCTAACCCCGAAGCGATCGAGCGCATCAAGAATTTTGGGATACGCCGCTTCTGACGATGCGGTGGCAAACGACAGGAAAAAAGCCTCTTTTATTTCTCGCAGCAACGCGAATATGCGCTTGCCAAGGAAGAAATAGCCCACCGAAACTAGTAATAGCCAAAGTGTGACCAGAGCGATATAAAAACACACAATAAATTTTAAATAGGTGCCCAGTATTCCCAAGCCTTGATTGGCAACTGCCGTGGCCATGGCGGCAAATACCGCAAACGGCGCAAACAGCATCACATAGCCTGTGATGTTAATCATCACATGCGAAATCTGTTCGATAACATCCTGCAAGGCTTGGCCTTTCTTACCAAGCGCCGCTAAGCCAACGCCGAAAAACAACGAGAACACCACAATCTGCAAAAGCCGATTTTCGCCTTTTTCATTGCCACCGGCAGCATTAATGATTGATGTTGGCACTAACTGATTGGTCACAAAAGCCACGAATCCGGAATCGTGTACACCGGTTTGAAAGCTATCAAGCTTGTCTTTGCTGGCCGCAATTTGTTCGGCATTCGGTGCTGCTAAGCCTGCGCCTTCGCCAGGTTTAAGCACATTGGCAAACGCCAAGCCCAGCAACAGCGACAACAATGAGGCGCTCACAAACCAGCCCAAGGCCTTGGCACCAACACGCCCAACGCCACCAGAATTGCCCATTTGTGCAATACCGATAACCAAGGTGGAGAACACTAATGGCGCGATGATCATCTTGATAGCGCGCAGAAATAAGGTCGTTAATAGACTGATGTACGACATGTCGATGGCCACAATTTTTTGATTGACCAGCCAACCAAAGAAAATACCAAGCACCATGGCAATAAGAATAAAAACTGCTAAACGGCCAGCGCCGCGCTTGTCAGATAATGTTGATGTAGCCATGATTTACTTGTCCCCAGCCGATTATTCGTGCCCTGCCATCATAGCGCGCCTTGCAATTTTTGGGTGCACTGGTATTGATTCGCTTAAAGAAAAACCGGAGCGAACTCCGGTTTTTAAGTGCTCATATCTACTTAGGATTACTTACTGAAATGCAATCCCGCGCCATCAGCATCAACTATCACTGTATCACCAGTAACGAATTCGCCCGACAAAATCTTGTTTGCCAGAGTATTTTCCAGCAACTGCTGAATAGCCCGTTTTAAAGGCCGCGCACCATATACTGGGTCAAAACCGGCTGAACCAATTAAATCCAAGGCTTTATCGCTTAGTTGCAATTTAATACCGCGTTCAATCAAGCGCTTGGCCAAAGACTGCGTTTGAATGGCAGCAATTGCGCGAATATGCTCTGCGGCCAGCGGATGGAATACCACGATATCGTCCAAGCGATTGATGAATTCCGGGCGAAAATGCGCCTGCACCGAGGCCATTACAGAGGCTTTCATTTGGGTATATGCTTCGGGCGTTAAACCTTGGCGCTCGGCAATTTCCTGAATGTGTTGCGAGCCCAAATTCGAGGTCATCACTATGACTGTATTGCGGAAATCGACAGTACGGCCTTGTCCATCGGTTAAGCGGCCATCGTCAAGCACTTGCAGCAAAATATTGAATACATCAGGATGTGCTTTTTCAACTTCATCCAACAAAATTACCGAATACGGACGACGGCGCACAGCTTCGGTTAAATAACCGCCTTCTTCGTAACCGACATAGCCTGGCGGCGCGCCGATTAAGCGCGATACTGAATGCTTTTCCATAAACTCACTCATATCGATGCGTACCATCGCATCTGGGCTGTCGAACAAGAACTCGGCCAGCGTTTTGCATAATTCGGTTTTACCCACGCCGGTTGGGCCGAGGAACAAGAACGAACCGTTCGGCCGATTCGGATCCGACAAGCCGGCGCGCGAACGGCGAATAGCTGCAGAAACAGCTGTAACCGCTTCTGCTTGGCCAATAACTTTCTTGTGTAATTCGTCTTCCATGCGCAGCAATTTCTCGCGCTCACCTTCTAGCATTTTAGAAACTGGAATACCCGTCCAGCGCGATACCACTTCGGCAATTTCATCGGCGGTGACTTTATCCTGCAACAGTTTAAAGCTGTGCGTTTCAAGCTCCGATGCGGCGTTTAGCTGTTTTTCCAAATCGGGAATTAACCCATATTGAATTTCACTCATCCGCGCAATGTCTTGTTTGCGGTGCGCAGCATCCAAATCCATGCGCGCTTGTTCAAGCTTCTCTTTGATTTTGGTGGTACCAGTCAATACAGATTTCTCTGTTTTCCAGACCTCATTCAGATCGCTGAACTCGCGTTCGAGCTTACCAATTTCTAGCTCTAAATCAGCCAAGCGCTGTTTGGATTCGGCATCTTTTTCTTTTTTCAAGGCTTCGCGCTGCATCTTTAATTGAATCAAGCGGCGTTCCATGCGGTCGAGCTCTTCGGGCTTTGAATCAATCTCCATACGGATACGCGAGGCTGCTTCATCCATCAGGTCAATGGCTTTATCGGGCAATTGCCGATCAGCAATATAGCGATGCGATAAAGTGGCTGCGGCGACAATGGCCGGATCGGTGATTTCCACGCCATGATGTACCGCGTAGCGTTCTTTCAAACCACGCAAAATGGCAATAGTATCTTCAACACTCGGCTCGCCAACAAACACTTTTTGGAAGCGACGCTCCAAAGCCGCATCTTTTTCCACGTATTTTCGGTATTCGTTTAGAGTCGTAGCACCTATGCAATGCAGCTCACCGCGCGCTAAAGCTGGCTTCAGCATATTGCCGGCATCCATCGCGCCCTCAGCTTTGCCAGCTCCAACCATGGTGTGCAGTTCATCGATAAACAAAATAACATTACCTTCCTGTTTCGATAAGTCACTAAGCACGGCTTTTAAGCGCTCTTCGAATTCGCCGCGGAATTTCGCGCCAGCAATCAAGGCGCCCATATCGAGCGACAGCACACGCCGGCCACGCAGGCCTTCCGGCACTTCATTATTGATGATGCGCTGCGCCAAGCCCTCCACAATCGCAGTTTTGCCAACGCCAGGCTCTCCAATCAGCACTGGATTGTTTTTGGTACGGCGTTGCAATACTTGAATGGTGCGGCGAATTTCCTCATCGCGGCCAACCACCGGATCGAGTTTGCCTTTCTCGGCTTGCGCAGTTAAATCAATGCAATATTTTTCCAAAGCTTGACGATTATCTTCAGCATTGGCATCATTCACCGCTTCACCGCCACGCAAGCTTGTAATGGCTTGCTGTAATTTATTTTTATCGGCACCTACGGTTTTAAACATTTTACCGAGCACGCCTTTATCATCTATAGCGGCCAATAAAAACCATTCACTAGCAATGAATTGATCATTGTTTTGTTGTGCAAGTTTGTCGGTGACGTTTAACAAACGCGCTAAGTCATTACCCATCGACACCGCGCCATCTTGGCCCGCAACGCTGGGCAACTGAGTAAGCGCCTCTTGCAGCTGTTGCTTTAACAACGCCACATTCGCGCCAGCTTGACGCAATAAAGGCAAACTATTACCACCTTGCTGTTCAAGCAGCGCTAACATTAAATGTGCAGGCTCGATGACATTATGGTCTCGGCCAACCGCTAAGCTTTGTGCATCGCTTAAGGCCTGTTGGAATTTGCTGGTGAATTTATCAACGCGCATAACCCTCTCCCATAGATAAAAGCCAATTGGCTTTTGTATTTAATATGGGCGTAATGTAGCGCTTCAAGCGCAACGATGGTTTGATTCAGCTCAAAAACAGCATGGAAACTACAATTTAGCCAATTCGGCCTTAACTTCTTTATAGCTCGGATCAAGCTTTAAGGCGCTTTTAAACGCCACTTTCGCTTCCGCTTTGTTTCCGGCTTTGGCATACAGCTGGCCAAGGCGGTAATACGCATTTTTATTTTGCGGCTCATTGGCGCTATGTGGCATGCCCAAATATTTTTTAAGTGCCGCAATGCCCTCATCCAATAACTGCCCACTTAAGGCACTGCTACGGCCAATCTGATACCAAGCCACGCCGGCTTTGTCATCTTGCGCAGCCCAAGCACGAAAATGCTTAAAGGCCTCGTTCCATCGGTTAGCCTGCTGGTAGCCAATACCCAAGGCTAACCGAATCGACGCATCACTTGGTTTAGCCGCATAGGCGGCTTCATACGATTTAAGTGCGGCCGTGGTGTTTTTATCGGCCATATAAATTTGCGCTTGCGCTAAATGGCCACGGGCAGCGTCACGTTTAGCAATTTCCTTCACCTGCAATACAGCCTTATCTTTGCCACCACCCACCACCGATGGTGCCTGTAAATAATATTGCAGCACCGATTCACGAGCATCAAGATTGTTCGGGTCTAGCCTAATCGTTGCTTCAAAGGCATCGCGTAATTTGGGCGCTAAGCTCATTTTCGACAGCATACCTACTTTGCCAATTTGAGAGCCATAGGCATTGCCTAACCAAAACTGTGCTTGGGCATTGTTAGGCGATAATGTAGCCGCTTTCTCCGCAGAATCCACTGCCAACTCGCTCTTGCCAGCTTGCAAACGCGCACGTGTAAGCAATATCAATGCCTCGGTATTTTTTGGGTTTGCCTTGGCAAAGGCTTCAGCATTCGGCAAGGCTTTTTTATCGCCAGCATCTAGCTGGCTTTTGAGCTCTTGCGGCATAATTGCTAGCGCAACTGTGCTTATCAGCATTCCAACGAATAACAACAAATGACGAATTGGCATTGATACATACTCCACGAATTTTAAATTTCAATACGCACAAGATAACCAACGGTTGCCCGCAACAACACTGCCATTAGTAATAATCGGATCGATTTACAGCCCATGATTTTAATCATGAGCCGGATTTAAGTCATCCAAATCACACTGGCCATACGGCCGGTGCGTTGTTCACGCCTGTGCGAATAAAAACGCGTATCGCTGATGGTGCAATGCTCGCCGCCATAAACACGCGTAACACCCACTGCTTGCAAACGTTGTCGCGCAATAGCAAACATGTCAATGAGGTAATGGCCAGGGCGAGTTGGCGTGAATGCCGATTCAGCCTCAGCACTTTCAGATAAAAATGCTTGACGCACATCTTCGCCAATTTCATAGCGCAACGGGCCTGCTGCAGGGCCAAGCCAGGCCATAACTTGCTCAGGCTTGGAATACATGGCAGCCACAGTTGCTTCTAGCATGCCATTGGCTAAACCGCGCCAACCAGCATGCGCAGCGGCAATTTCAGTGCCATCACGGTTGCAGAAAAGCACTGGCAAACAATCGGCGGTTAATACAGCCAGAACAACATTTGCCGTATTGGTGACTGACGCATCGGCTAGGGGTTCGTGGTTTTGTTGGGCGCAGCCCCCTCCCACACGCGTTTCACGCTTAGCTCCCTCCCCCAGAGGGGGAGGGTTGGGGTGGGGGCAAATTCGCACCACATCAACGCCATGCACCTGATGCAACCAATGCGGATCGGCTGGCAAATAATTCTCGGTGAATAAAGACGCACGATTTTGCATAACATGCGCATGCTCATCGCCGCATCGAATGCCAAGATTAAAATGCTCGAACGGCGCAACTGAGGCGCCAGGGGCTAGCCTCGTGGTAGTGAATGTGGTGATATTAGCCGGTGCCGGCCAATCGGCGGCAATGATATGGCTCATCCGGCCTTGAACGCCTCGGTGTCCTCGCGCAGAGCCTTAATCAAGATCTGCATATCCATCGGCATGCCGGCATCAAAGCTTAATTGCTCACCACTTATTGGATGAATAAAACTGAGTTTTTCGGCATGCAATGCTTGGCGTTTAAAGTTTCGTAGTGTTTCAACCAGAAAATCGCTGGCGGCTTTTGGCAATTTAAAGGCGCCGCTGTATAAAGGGTCGCCAATGAGTGGGTGTTTCACATGCGCCATATGCACGCGAATTTGATGCGTACGTCCCGTTTCTAAGCGGCATTCAACCACCGTATGCGAACGAAATTTTTCGCGCACACGGTAATGCGTAATGGCTTCACGGCCACCGCCTTCCTTGACCACCGCCATACGCACGCGATCGCGCGGGTGTCGGTCAATCGGGGCGTTAATGGTATTGCCGGCCACCATCGGGCCTTGCACCACCGCCACGTATTGGCGATGCACAGTGCGCGACGACAACTGCTCGATTAAACTGGCATGCGCACGAATGGAGCGCGCAACGACCATTAAGCCAGAGGTGTCTTTATCTAAGCGATGCACAATACCGGCGCGGGGCAAGTTGGCCAACTCTGCATCAAAATGCAGCAAGGCATTCACCATCGTGCCATTGGCATTACCCGCACCCGGGTGCACCACCAAACCGGCCGGCTTATTGACCACAATGATGTCGGCATCTGAAAAAATGATTTCTAACGGGATGTCCTCGGCTTTGGCATCCGTTTCAATGTGCAACTTCGCCACCAAACTAACCGTTTCTCCGCCATTGACTGACATCTTCGGCTTCATTTGCTCACCGTTAAGCAGGGCGTCGCCGGTTTTTATCCATTCGGTTAACCTTGAACGGGAAAACTCGGGGAACATTTCCGCTAAGGCTTGGTCGAAACGTTTACCCGCCAAGTGCTCAGGCACTGTGGCTTCAATTAGCTCGCTGTCGGGCTCTTCGGTATTTTCGTGTTCGGTGTCGTGCTGTGATGTCTGGTTCATAAGAATCAATGTTTTAGCTCATAGTGCATGAAATAATCGTGGAGCAAAAGGCGTGCTTAGGGTATTATCCACTAATTGCCAATGAAGCGCTTGACTATGAATACTATGAAGTTATCAACACCTATCCGATTATTGTCTGTGCTGCTATTACTGGCCTCGTTGAGTGCCTGCCAAACCACCAAAAATTTCTTCGGTATGGACGGTTCAAAAAAGCTGGCCGAAACCGAAACATTGGCTGTAGAGCCACTGTATGCCTTAGCGAAAAAAAATCTCGATAAGGAAAATTTCGATAAAGCCGAAAAGGCCTATACACGATTGATTGCGCGTTTCCCGTACGGTGAATTATCGGAACAGTCGCAAATTGATTTGGCCTTTGCTCAGCACAAGCTGTCGAAGCCAGAAGAAGCAACCTCAACCATCAACCGCTTCATCAAAACCTATCCAACTAATCCGAATATCGATTACGCCTATTATTTGAAAGCGCTGATTAACTTCGACCGCGAAAACCGCTGGTTAGCTAAAATTGCTCGGCTTGATGTGTCAGCGCGCGATTTAGGTGCGGCCGCACAAAGTTATAACGATTTCAATGAAGTGATTCGTCGTTTTCCAACCAGTAAATATGCCGAAGAATCGCGTCAGCGCATGATTTATTTGCGCAACCGCTTAGCGCTGCATGATTTAACCGTGGGATTGTATTATTTTGATCGCGATGCCTATGTATCCGCCATTGGCCGCGCCAAATATGTGTTAGAAACCTATCCGCAATCGGAATTCGATGACGATGCGGTTGCTCTTCTAGCCATCAGCTACAAAGCCTTAGGCCAAGACGTGTTATCGCAAGATGCAAAACGTGTATTAGAACAAAACTATCCAGAACATGCGTATTTGAAAGGCCAATGGCCTAAGCGTCGCTCGCAATGGAGCCAGCTCAACCCATTTGCCGGCGATAAAGCCAGCTTTTAACGCGTGTATCCGGAGGTAATCGGATAACGACGTTCGCGGCCAAATGCACGCCGCGACAGCTTCGGACCAGGCGCCGCTTGGCGGCGCTTCCACTCAGATATTTTCAGTAAGCGCAACATGCGCAACACGGTTTCTGTGTGGTCTTGTGCGCCAAACTGCGCATTTAAACTTGTGATAATTTCTTCTGGCGAACATTCCTGATCAATGTAGGCTTGCAAAATCGCATCAAGCATTTCATAGGGCGGCAAGGAATCTTGATCGGTTTGGTTTTCACGTAATTCGGCAGACGGCGCACGCTCAATCACCGCCTGCGGAATCACTTCGCCATCACCTTGCCGGTTGCGCCAGGCACAAACCCGATACACTTCGGTTTTGTATAAATCTTTGATTGGCGCATAGCCGCCGCACATATCGCCATAAATGGTGGCATAGCCCACCGCGTATTCGCTTTTATTGCCAGTGGTGAGCAACAAGCCACCTTTCTTATTGGCCAAGGCCATTAGCAATGCGCCACGGCAGCGCGATTGCAAATTTTCTTCGGCAACATCTTCCGGCAAGCCTTGGAACGAATCCGACAATGCGCTTAAAAATCCCTGAAAAGGCGCTTCAATGGCGATGGTTTCCAGCTTCACGCCCAATTTTTCGGCTTGCACTAACGCTAGATCATTGCTGATATCCGAGGTGTAGCGCGAAGGTAAACGCACAGCAGTCACGTTTTCTGCCCCTAAGGCATCCACCGCCAAGGCCAGCACCAGTGATGAATCGACACCGCCGGATAATCCGAGCAGGGTTTTCTTAAAGCCATTCTTGCCACAATAATCGCCGATGCCGCGCACCATGGCGCGATACGCCAAAGACTCAAAGGATTCGTCCTGTTCATCGGGCCATGCACATTTGCTGAATTTTCCACCTGCCACATCGAAATCGGCAATAAGCAAATGTTCGGCAAAACATTCGGCATTGGCATGAATAAAGCCATCGGCATCGGCCAGCACCGAGGAGCCATCAAAAACCACTTCATCTTGGCCGCCAACCAGATTGAGATAGGCAATAGCGGTTCGGCTTTCTTGCACACGCTGGGTTAACAAG
>JANPOU010000042.1:0-3105 GCA_031428155.1 Arenimonas sp.
TGCTGGGCAGTTCATCCAAGTGCATTTTAATTACCCTGATGGCACCGCCACCAAGCGCAGCTACTCATTAGCTACCCAGCATGACCATAGCTTTGGCATCAACGACACGGTGGAAATTGCGGTCAGTTACGTGCCTGGCGGTGCCGCCACCGCACTATTCACTGCGCTCGATGAAGGTCAGCAAATTCAATGCAGTGGCCCATACGGGCGTTTTTGCCTGAATGACAAAGACCAAAACCAACGCTACCTCCTAATTGGCACCGGCACCGGCGTAACCCCCTACCGCGCCATGCTGCCACAACTGAAAAAGCTGATGGATGAACGCGATGTGCAGGTGGTTTTGCTGTTTGGCTCACGCACCGAAGAAGATTTAATATATCGCGAAGATTTTTATAAATTCGCCGAAGATAACCGCAATTTCACATTTATACCGTGTTTTTCGCGGGAAATGCCGGCAAATGCCACTGCAGATGCCCGAATCGGCTATGTGCAAAACCAACTGGCCGCATTAAACCCGAATGGCGCACACGATATTGCTTATTTATGTGGCAACCCGAATATGGTCGATACCACCTTCGAAGCCCTGAAAGAATTCGGTTTATCCATCCACCACATTCGGCGTGAGAAATACGTTTCAAGTAAGTAACCGCGATCCATCAATCAGCCTCATCGACCAAAGCCTGAAAAATGGGCTCGCGATTCCAGTCAATAAAAACTAAACCCTATGCAGCGTGCTCAACGTAGCTGGCTGTCTTTACTGCCCCGCCGGTTAATCCCGCTCGACACAGTGCTGTCCAAATCACTTTTCTCTTGGCAAGGCACACATAATCGCACCCCAACTATGGCTTTTCGGCGTGCCGCTGGAATTTTAGCGTTACACTCTTCACAACGCATTAAACTTTCGCCCTGCGGCAACTTGCTGCGCACACGTTGTATGCCCTCTTTAATGGTCGCATCAATTTGATCTTGCACCGCACCATCATTTGCCCAACCAGTAGCCATGGCAACCCTCCTTCGCTGTTTATTTTAGAAACACCGTTTGCAGAAACGGAATAATCTTCCTGCTCACCCTGAACATACTACACGTAGCGGCTTATCAGGCATTGCTCGTTGTTCGGGATATCTACCAGGCGACTTATGAATCGCCCCTTCAAATCGCACATTTACCCCATTCCATCGGCGTATTTCCGGTTTCATCGCAAAGCAGATGACAGCTAAGCCAAGCTTGCTACACTGGCCACATGCACACAAACATGAGCCAATTGCTATGAAAACCTATATCTTTTTTTACGGTCGTATCATCTTTACATGGTTAGCCGTGTTCGTGGTTGTGCAAGTATTCGTCAGCGCGCTTGGCCTAGACCGAATACAAGATGTATTCAGCTTCTTACTCTTAGTTGCCTTATTGTTACTGCTTATTGCCGCCGCCTCGCATGTGCAACGTGTTGAGCGTATTGCTGGCAGCATAGATGCCGAAAAATTACGCAGCCGCCATAGTCGTCAAATCGAAATTCCATTTGAGGCAACGGTGGCATTGCCAATTATTGAAGCGAGCCTGCGCGAATTACCCATTAAAGAAGCTATCCAGATTACCCGCGACGGCACACGCTTTCGGGTTCGCGTTAAGCCCATTGATATAGAGCATGATGCACCGTCGATTTGGAAAAAAGTGTATACCAGCATCGGTATTGATCGCCCGAATCACGTGATTGCCGCTACTACTGTGGGTGATGGGGTTGTTAGTGTGGCGCTGACCTGCGAGCCTGAAGGTGTGACCATACTCGACTATCTGTTCCCCGATGAAGGCACCAATTTGCAAAATGCCGAAACCGTGACACGCGCCATTACGCGCCGGGTTGCTGCATTGCGGCGCGGCGAACAAGCGGTGAACACCGAAACCGTGGTTGAGAAAGAATTGGCGGTGGCTAAGCTGAGCTTATTGCACGCACAAGTGGAGCCACATTTTTTATACAACACGCTGGGCAGCGCCAAATACCTGATTGCCAGTGATCCCGGCAAAGCCGAAGCCATGCTTGATAATCTGATTTTATATTTACGCAACTCTCTGCCACGCAGCCAAGATGCACCCACCACCTTAGGCGAAGAAATAGTGCGCACCCGCGCTTACTTAGATATTCTGAAAATCCGTATGGGTGAGCGCTTACAGGTCAATATCGATTTGCCCGACGAGCTAAGTAACGTGCCATTTCCTAGCATGATGCTGCAGACCTTGGTTGAAAATTCCATCAATCATGGCCTAGAACCCAAAACCGGTGGTGGCACTATTTGGATCAGCGCACGCAAAGATCAGGCCACCGATGGCAACAGCATCACCGTGACCGTGGCCGATGACGGCAATGGCTTTGGCAGTGCCACATCGGGAACCGGCATTGGCTTAAAGAATGTCCGCGAACGTCTAAATCTTGTGTATGCGGGTGCGGCCAGTTTCTCAATCATCGCCAATTTTCCGAATGGTGTAGCGGCCAGCATCAGCGTACCGGTTAGCGGCCCTAAAGCATGAACAGCAACACACCTCTAACCTGCGTGATAGCCGAAGACGAACAGATCTTTCGTAATGCTTTAGTGCAATTACTTGCCAAACAATGGCCAGAACTTGACATTAAAGCCGCCTGCGAAGATGGTAGCGAAGCACTAGAAGCGATTGCTGAGCACAAGCCAAGCGTCGCGTTTCTGGATATTCGTATGCCTGGCCTAAGTGGCATGGATGTGGCGGCAGCTAGCGCTGAGCTAAGCCCCAATACGCAAGTGGTGTTTGTAACTGCGTATAACCAATACGCCATGGATGCGTTTGAAAAAGGTGCGATTGATTACTTATTAAAACCGATTGAACCGACGCGCCTAGCCAGCACTATTGAGCGCCTGAAAATGCGGGCACAAACTGGCGTATCAAATTCAGCCGCGCTTGAAGCCATCATGCTGCAGCTCAACCGAGTGATGCCAGCAAGCACAGCGGCCGAGCCCTTGGTTTGGCTTACTGCCAGCACCGGCAAAGAATCAAAACTAATCATGATTGAAGACGTGTTGTATTTTCAATCCGACAGTAAATACACTACCGTGATGACCGCGGATGGCGAAGCCTTATTA
>JANPOU010000043.1:0-10391 GCA_031428155.1 Arenimonas sp.
ATATTCAAAATTGACGGCAGTTTTGTGCGTAATTTGGAGAGCTCCGAGCTTTCCAAAGCGATAATCCGTTCGATTACTGACATTGCCCATGTGTTGAACAAAACCACCACCGCTGAACATTGCGAGTCGCCGCAGATTCTAGAATTATTGCGTGAATTGGGCGTCGATCAAGCACAAGGTTTTGGCATTCATAAGCCTGAAGCTATTGCAGACTATTTCTCGCTGAAGGCATAATGCGCGCGCTTTTATTATTTCTATTTAGCCTATTGCACATAACCAATGTGCACGCGCAAACCGAGCTTGTTGTTAATCGCTTAAGCATGGAAAACACGGTTAGCATACAAACGCAATTGTTTGGCCCCGTGCAAGTACAACTCAAAGACAGTAAAACCGGTGAGCTTTTGTTTGAATCAGTACTTAATGGCCCAGGCGTTTTTCAAGCACACAACCTACCTCCGAAAAGCTTGAATCAGTTAGTGTTGACAAGTATTCCTGGAAGCCCGTCAATTGCAAGCCCGTTTACCTATCAAATGCCGTTCAGTGCTAATGCGCAATGGAAAATCAGCCAAGGCTTCTACGGACAAGCGAGCCACAACGATTCGCTCAGTGAATATGCCGTTGATTTTGATATTCCGATGGGCACACCGGTGCATGCGGCACGTACCGGCATTGTGATGGAGGTGATTGACCAATATCCTGATACCGGTGGAGTTCGCAAATCAGATGTGGAGCATGCCAATGTCATTCGCATTTTGCACGAAGATGGCAGCATGGCGGTTTATGGGCATTTGATGCAAGACAGTGCAGTTGTTACTCCTGGTTTATGGCTTGTGGGCGGCACGGTAATCGCCCAAAGCGGCAATAGCGGCTTCACCCGCGGCCCACACCTACACTTCGCCATACAACTTAATAGTGGCATGCAGCTCAACAGCATTCCATTTCAAATGCGTAGTGTGAATGGTTTGCTGAATTTCGAATTGGGGTTATAAATGCATCAATTTGACCAAATCGAACGATTCGATTAAAATGGGTGAAGTTATTAGGAGGTCGCAATGCACACTTTTACTGCAAATCAAGCCAAAACACGCTTCGGGGAGTTTCTTGATTGCGCGCAACGCGAGCCCGTTCGCGTGATGAAGCACGAGCGCGTGGTCGGTGTGCTGGTGAGCGCTCAAGACTATGAAGCAATGCGTGCGTTTTACGCCAACCGGCTGCGCCATAACTTGCAGGCCAGTGCTCAAAGCGCATCTGAAAATGGCTTAACAGAAGAACAACTGGCAGAACTTTTATCCGATGAAAGTTGAGTTAAGCGTTGATTATTCACGTGTAGTGGTTGATACCAACGTCTTGCTTTCTGCAGCATTGTCGCCTAACGGCGTTCCATCAGAGCTGGTTGATTGGATTTTACGCGAAGGCGCATTGCTGTTTTCAGAGGAAAGCTTTGCCGAACTCGAAACACGGCTTTGGAAACCTAAGTTTGACCGCTATCTATCCATTGAACGGCGCAAGCAATTACTGCACGACTTTAATGCTTCCGCTATATGGACAACTATACCAGCCGCATTGAATGCGCAATATTTTAGCCGCGATAAAACCGATGATGTATTCATCCGAACCGCTATGGCGGCTGAAGCCACACGCCTGATTAGCGGTGATGAGGATTTGTTGGTACTGCAGCCAATTGGGAAGCTGCATATTATTAGCCCAAGAATGGCCTGGAGTGAGCTAACGGCTTAAGCCCGGTTAAGGCCAAAATGCTATAATTTGCGCTCTGTAATCAGCCCTTGCGCATTATGACCTCTGAACACACACAGCAAACGGCTCGTCGCCGCACATTTGCCATTGTCTCGCATCCCGATGCGGGCAAAACCACCTTAACTGAAAAGCTGCTGTTATTCGGCGGTGCTATTCAGATGGCGGGCTCGGTGAAGTCGCGTAAAGCAGCGCGCCACGCCACCTCAGATTGGATGGCACTGGAAAAAGAACGCGGTATTTCGGTTACTTCTTCGGTTATGCAGTTTCCGTATGAAGGCCGCATCATCAATTTGCTCGACACTCCCGGCCATGCTGATTTCTCGGAAGATACTTACCGCGTATTAACCGCGGTCGATTCCGCGCTGATGGTTATTGACTGTGCCAAAGGCGTGGAAGAGCGCACCATTAAGCTGATGGAAGTGTGCCGGTTGCGCGATACGCCAATCATGACCTTTATCAACAAACTTGACCGAGAAGGCCGCTCGCCGATTGAATTGCTCGACGAAGTGGAATCGGTGCTTGGTATTCAATGCGCGCCGGTGATTTGGCCTATTGGAATGGGCAGCCGTTTGAAAGGCGTGGTGCATTTACTGACTGGCGAAGTGCATTTATTCGAGCAAGGCCGAAACTTTACTCGCCAAGATTCGACCATTTTTAATTCACTTGATGACGCTGGATTGCTTGAGCGCATTGGCGCACCAATGCTGGCCGAACTACGCGAAGAACTCGAACTGGTTGAAGGTGCATCGCACTCATTCGATTTACAGAAATATCTTGCTGGCCAACAAACACCGGTATTTTTTGGCTCGGCGGTCAATAACTTCGGCGTGCAATTGCTACTCGACTTTTTCGTTGAACATGCGCCTGCGCCAAAACCACGTGCCAGCACCGTGCGTAATGTGTCGCCTGAAGAGCAGGCATTTTCAGGTTTCGTGTTTAAAATCCAAGCCAATATGGATCCACAGCACCGCGATCGTGTGGCATTCTTTCGGGTTTGCTCGGGGCGTTTCGATGCGGGTATGAAAGCCTTTCATGTGCGTACTGGCAAAGAAGCCAAACTCGCCAATGCCTTAACCTTTATGGCCTCCGACCGCGAACACGTGGAAACCGCCTATCCTGGCGATGTGATTGGTTTGCATAATCATGGCACCATTTCGATTGGCGATACCTTTACCCAAGGCGAAGTATTGAGTTTCACAGGCATTCCAAATTTTGCACCAGAACTGTTTCGCCGCGCTCGCTTGCGTGACCCACTTAAACTTAAACAATTGCAAAAAGGCTTGGCACAACTTTCTGAAGAAGGCGCAACCCAATACTTCCGACCGTTGATGTCAAACGACATGATTTTAGGCGCCGTGGGCACCTTGCAGTTTGAAGTAGTGGCGTATCGCTTGAAGGACGAATATTCTGTGGATGCCAGCTTCGAGCCTATTGCGATTAGCACCGCGCGCTGGGTGCGCTGCAAAGATGCCAAGAAACTGGAAGAATTTCGTGAAAAAGCCGCGCAGAACTTGGCGGTGGATGCTGCAGGCGAATTGGTATACATTGCGCCAACACGCGTTAATCTGCAATTAATCACCGAGCGTTGGCCAGACATTCAATTCTTGGCAACTCGTGAACATGCCCATACCATCGCCATTGATTGAGTAAACACTCAAACAAACCCACTTATGATGACCTATGCAGCCTGATTACCACCGCGCCGAATATTTCAACGCCTTAACCCATGGCTTGGGCGCTTTGCTGAGCTTAATTGGCGGCGTTACGCTGATTACCATGGCATCGCTGTGGGGTAATAGTTGGCAGATTATAAGCGCGATTGTATTCAGCTTGTCGTTAATAGGTTTGTATACCTCATCGACTTTGTATCATTCTTCGCACGAACCAAAAACCAAAGGACGCTTGCAAGTTCTTGATCACTGCATGATTTACGTCTTAATTGCAGGTAGCTATACGCCGTTTACCTTAATTGCGATGCGTGAGGACGGCGGTTGGTGGATATTCGGCATCAGTTGGGTCTTGGCCTTGGCTGGCATCATCTTCAAATTATTTTTCACTGGCCGCTTCGAACTAATCTCTACTTTAATTTACTTAGGCATGGGCTGGATGGTGTTGTTTGCGGCTGGCCCCATGCTGCGCAATGTCGGCACCGCTGAATTAGTGTGGTTAGGCATTGGCGGATTTTTTTACAGCTTCGGCACCATATTCTATTTAATGGAACGCATCAGGCACAATCACGCTATTTGGCACGGCTTTGTGTTGGCTGGAAGTGCCAGCCATTTCGTGGCAATTAGCTATTTGGTGTTGTAAGCACTAACCTGCAATGTAGCTTTGCAGCTGCTTAATTTCTATCTGCTGCTGTTCAATCACAGCTTTCACTAAATCACCAATAGATATTAACCCCACAACTTGCTCACCTTCAAGCACAGGCAAATGGCGAATTTTATGCTCGGTCATCAGTGTCATGCAATGGGTCACGGTATCTGTTGGCTTAACCGTTAATACTGGACTGCTCATAATATCTGCGATGGCTGTATCACCTGATGATCGGCCAAGTAAAATGACTTTCCGGGCGTAATCACGCTCAGTAACAATGCCTTGCAATTGCCCATCTTCGATGATCAGCACTGAACCGATTCGCTGTTCTGCCATCATCCGAATGGCATCCAATACAGAGGCATTGGCAGGCAAGCAAACCACTTGTTTGGATTTTTCGTGTAGCAACGCTGTGACATTTTTCATGGCGAATCTCCTTGCTGGCAGAGTCTTAGTGTAGCGCTGATTGCCTTGAATGCATAATCACTTTGTGCAACATTTATTAAGATAGCCAGGGCCACCCAATCGGCGAATTTGGCGTTCAATAGCACGTGTTCTGCGTTGCATATACGGGCCAGGTTTACTTGCGCTGTAGCTTTTAGGGTTCGGCAATACAGCTGCTAAACGCGCTGCTTCGGTGCGGCTTAAGTTGTTTGCCGGTTTACTAAAAAATCGCTTAGATGCGGCTTCAGCACCATACACGCCATCGCCAAACTCCACCACGTTGACATACACTTCAAGAATGCGCCGTTTAGACCACAAGGTTTCAATCCAAAATGTGTACCAGGCTTCTAAGCCTTTACGCAGATAGCTGCGGCCACTCCATAAAAATAGATTCTTTGCTAATTGCTGGCTAATCGTGCTGCCACCACGAACTTTTTTGCCGCGTGCATTGCTTTCATAGGCTTTTTGCATCGACTCAAAATCAAAGCCGTTATGCACTGGAAAACCTTGGTCTTCAGAAGCCACCACCGCAATGGGCAGCTGGCTAGAAATCTTTTCTAAACCGCGCCAGCGATATGCAATGCCAAATTGCCAATCGCCATGCAACCACGCTGAAACCTGCCGCGTGACCATGAAACTGCTGGTCACTGGATCAAGCCATTTCAGTAATAACACTTGCCCAATACTGCTTAAGCAAAACCACAAGGGTAACCAAAAAAATAGGCGCTTCAGCCATTTTTTTGCAGGCTTAGATATAACCAAAAGTTACTCCCGGAAAAGTCGCGTAAAATGTACCGATAGTTTAACCAAATGTCACGATGGTGAGGATGTTATGAGTCAGAATAATGATAGTTTGACCCGCTTCATGCTCGATGGCGCGAATGTGCGCGGCGCCCTGGTGAAACTCACTCGCACATGGCAAACGATTAGCAGCAGAATTGAATACCCGAGCGCTGTTGCTGACTATCTTGGCCAAAGCGTAGCGGCATCGGCGTTATTTATTTCCTCCATTAAAATTGATGGTCGCTTATCCATTCAAATGCGCGGAACCGGCGCTATTAAAACCTTATTCGCTGAATGCACCACCGATGGCACACTGCGCGGTTTATCCATCTTTGAACCACCGATTCCAGCGCACATTCCTTTAAGCGATTTCGGTGCTGATTCGATAATGGCTATCACTATTGAGCGCAATACCGCGCCCGAATTGGAACCACAACGCTACCAAGGTTTAGTTGGATTTCAAGCACAAGACTTAGCATCAGCATTTGAACAATATTTTGAGCAATCCGAACAATTGCCAACCCGCATTGTATTATTTTCCAACGCCGAGCAAGCCGTTGGGCTGTTAATCCAGCAAATGCCTGAACAAGATAGGCCCGCCGACGATTGGAGCCGCATCCAAATGCTGTTCGATACGGTTCGCGCCGAGGAATTATTCTCACTGGATGCCAATGAATTACTGTACCGGCTTTTCCATGAGGAATCGGTACGTGTGTTGGATAGCTTAGCGCTCAGCTTTGCGTGCTCGTGTTCGCGAGAACGCGTGGAAACCGCGCTTATTTCATTAGGCCTCGATGAAATGCAGCAAACCTTATTGGAAAATGAGAATATTACTGTACATTGCGACTTCTGCGGCCAAGCATATCAGTTCAGCCAAGAACAAGGCCTATCGCTTTTTTGGCCAAAATCATCAGTGCCCGTAAGCCCTAGCATGCATTAGTCGTGTAATCTGGCCTCAGCTTGAACTTCTTGACTATGATGCGGTCCAAGCTCAAGCTGACACAATGGATGCCATGAAACTTAAAACACTCGCCATACTTACTTCTGCCCTTTTATTCGGGACAATGGCGACTGCTCAAAATTCGACCCGGCAAATGCTGAAGAGCAACACGACGCCAACTGTGATTCCAATCTGGAATGTGCACAGTGGCCAAATTGAAGCACTTTTAGTATTAGAGAATAATCCGCAGGCTGCAAGAGCATGGGTTAAAGCGGCAAAAAATTCCACCGTTATTTGGCCAAATCAAAAAGCCAGCGGCGTAAATTTCGATAATGGCATGGCCATATTCTGCGCCGGGCAAACCAATACCTTTAATCAGCTAGCGGTATTGGGAGACTGTGCTATCGGCAAGAAGTCTTCGCAATATCCGGCAATTAACAGCCCAAGCCTAGAGACCAAAACCTTGCTGCAACGTCATGCTAAATCTGTAGAACAAAATATTTTGTCTACCCTATCACCCAAAGATCGCAAGCTTTTAGCCACCGAATTCGACGCCCCTAATAACTCGGTTATAAAGCCATTGAATATGTCGCCCAGCAAAGCAACGGATGGCTGGGTATCTATCAATGGTAATTTAATGCGTGGCAAACTTATTCCTGCCTCGCAATTTCCCAAGGGCATCCCCACCGAGTGGGATAAAAAAACCTTCGAGATGCCCGATCGACAAAAATCGATTTCGGGTGAAGTTGTAGGCAATGTGGTGCAAATCCCAGGCCAAGACTCCAACACACAGTCGATTGGTGCCGGGGTTAAATGGAAAACGCCGTGGAATGGTAAAGTGTCGTTGGGCGCCGAAAGTATACTAAGCCAAGGCAGATCAACCAACTCAAGCAGCACACAAGCACCCATCACCGATCAACGCATTGATGGAGTAACGCCCTATGTGCGGGTTGAGATTGATTTGTAAGAATCCCCCTAAATCCTAAAAATCCCCCTAAATCCCCCTTTCAAGAAAGGGGGACTTTTATACCTTACTCCTCCCTTCTCTGAAGGGAGGTTGGGATGGATGGCAACTTTCTCCGAATGCTACCCAATAAAAAACCGCCGACATTAAGCCGGCGGTTAAGTGTAGCAAGTACTGAAACTTTATTAGAAATCTTGACGATACTGCATGTACCAATAACCACCACCTGGAATATCGTACGAAGCATCAAAGCTGTGTGCGAAGGTGTTGTTGGTGAGCACAGGTGGTTCTTTGTCGAAGGCATTACGCTTACCGACGGATACTGTAGCATCCCAAGGCGCTTTCCAGCGTACGTTCAAATCATGAACGGCGTAGAAACCGGTATGGTTTTCTCCATTACCTTCACCCTGATCATTACAGTAGAAGAAGCAATTTTCATAGACATCAGACATAGTACGTGTTGTCCAAGAAACACTCCAATCACCTTTGTTCCAATCAATATTCAGATTGGTGCGGTATTCTGGGTTTGGATTGCCTGTGTACAAGCCAACTACATCAGTAAACCCTTGACCTGCTAAGGACTCAGTTGCACTCTCTTTTATCCACGAGGTATCAAGCTGGAAGCGGAAATTACCAGCCACACCTGCATCATATCGATATCCGATTGAGCCATCTATGCCGCTGACTTTAAAAGCAGCTGCATTGAATGGAATGGAGTTAATGACGGTAATCTGACCTGTTCCGGTTGGATTGGCAATAGTCTTCTTATCGCGTGAAATGAACTGGCAGAAACCAAGATCAAGATTGTTGTAACACTGGTTAACAATAAACTGTGTTGAGAATGCGGAAATTGCATCTTCCAAGTCAATTTCGTAATAATCCAAGCTTAGTTCTAAACCATCAGCAAACGATGGGCTATAAACCAAGCCTAAAGTTTTATTTGTGCCTGATTCAGGTTTTAAGAGTGGGCTTGAACCGAACAGACCACGTATTTGGCCGAAAGGCTGCACAACACCAACGCCTACTAGGCCAGAAGATGCATCACACAACGCTTTACCACCTGCAGACAACGCTGCATAACGAGCACCGGCACGGCAACGATCTTGTGTTGATGGGAAGCCTTCACCAGTACCACCGAACAAATCACCAGCTGACGGAGCACGGAAACTATCGCCAGCGGATGCGCGAATCAATAAATCGTTAAATGGTTTCCATTTAAGACCAAAGAACAAATTGGTTGGGCTGCCAGGATTTGTATTGAATTCCGTTACTGAGGTATCTGCATCAGTTGGATTTGCATCACCCAATCCTTTAGCTGAATAATCCGACTTGCGTACAGCAGCAGACAATTCTAATTCACGGGCTAAGAATACATCTTTCAACAAGGGTGCGCGCAACTCTAAGAAATATTCAGTGACTTCAGTGCCGCCGTTGGTTGGTAGTGCAAAGTTAGTTGAACTGCCACCTTCAGAAACTAACGCATCAGGTGTATTGTAACCATCTTGTTTACGCACTTCGAAACCAGTTGCGAAACCGAGCATACCACCTGGCAATTCAAACAAATCACCGGAAATGTTACCCGAGAAAATAGTATCGGTATTACCAGCTGTACCTACTAAAGAATAACCCACATAATCTAACATTTTGGCTATGTCTGCAGAATTTACAGCACGCGTTGCACCCGCAACATTTGCACCTAAACCTAGATTTGGACCACCCGTAATAAAGAATGGTGTGCAGCCTTTAATGCGGGTTGCATACGTTGCACCGCAATAAAATTCATTGGCAGTGGCATCGAATCCGCTTTGACCCAGCGCGTTTTTCAGGTTAAACAAATTGACGTAGTTATCGCCACTGTTGGTGGATTGTTGGTCATTGCGCTGACCCTGCAGCTCCCATGAGAAATAGCGGTCACCCAAGTCAAAACTACCCTCAATACCCAACTGTAAAGCAAAAGCATTACGATCTTCGTTATTAATACGTGGGCCAAGTGCTGACATACGGTAGTTAGCCGATGTGATTTCAGAACCAAATGGATTAAAAATACTATTAGCAGCCACACCAAAAGCCCACTGTGGACCGTTGTTACCAGCTTTGGATATGGTTAATGGCACTTCAGCTAATTGTTGCGAAGAGGTGCGCTTAGTGTAGCTTGCACGCCCATAAACTGAAACATTGTCTGTTATTTGCGCACGGCCACTTGCGAACATGTTGTAACGTTCTGCAGGCTGCTTCAGATAGTTAATTGGCGCGAAATTATAACGACGGGTGTTGTCGAAGGTACTGTAATCACTTGCCTGAATGCCATCAGTAAGATTTGCAGTCTTTTTCAGTGATTGGCTTGCGCCAAATGCACCTGAAAACAAACCGTATTGATTTGATGCTGAACCACAAAATGCTCCAAAGCCATTAGGATCAGGTGTGCCAGGCACAGTTAATAATGTTGTACAATCCGATGGATTACCGTTTGGATCCGTATAACCATATATGCCATTACCCCATGATGGCACAGTAGAATTTAAACGATCGCGCGCAAAGATTTCATCTTGCTGCGAAAAACTCATACTAAACACACCAGAGGTACGTTCACCAGCAGCACCAATAGTAAAATCAGCTCCAGATTCAGAGCCATCACCTTTTGTGGTTTGGCCATACTGAAGGCCTAATTGCGCACCTTCATAATTTTTACGGGTAATCAAGTTAACCACACCAGCGATAGCATCTGAACCGTATGTTGCAGAAGCACCGTCTTTCAAAATATCAATACGCTCAACAATGGCAAGTGGAATGGTTGACAAGTCAACATTACCATTAACGTCAGTTAACCAACGCTTACCATCAACCAGCACTAATGTGCGTTGTGAACCTAAGCCGCGCAATGAAATACGCTGCGAACCATCGGAACCGTTGGTTTGCGTTGTTACAGTTGAAAGACCAGAACCGTCAGATGCAGTGATGTTGTTCAAAATATCGAACACATTGGTAACGCCGGATTTTTCAATCTCAGCACGGGTAATCACAGCCACTGGCTGCGAGGTTTCCGCATCCACACGTTTAATACGCGAACCGGTAACTTCTACGCGATCCAAGGTTTTGGCAGCGTCTTTTTCCTGAGCAAAGGCTGAAACCGATGCAATAGAAGAAGCGGCGCCAACAAATAATGCAAATTTAATTGCACCTGTAAGCTTT
>JANPOU010000044.1:0-9536 GCA_031428155.1 Arenimonas sp.
CCCCGCCATGTTATATCCCGGCAAAATCGACCCCCTATCAAATGCGACTGAAGAAAATAAACGGCCAATGCTGTTGGAAGTGGTTCGCAACCGTTTACGGCTTAAACACGATAGTTTGCAAACAGAAAAGGCGTATGTGTATTGGATTCGCCGGTATATTTCGTTAATTAGTAAAACACTGCAGAAGAAATTAAGCGGGGTGATTTTCAGTCTGTAACGTTGAACATAAAAAAACCGCCTTGCGGCGGTTTCGTTCAATCAGAAATTTGGTTTTATCGGCGCATTGTTAAAACGTTCAACCGAGTCCAGCAAAATTTCTTTGGCCTCATCAACGCCACGCCAGCCATCAAGTTTTACCCACTTGCCTTTTTCAAGATCTTTGTAGTGTTCGAAAAAGTGCCCGATGCGCTCTAGCCAATGTGGCGAGACTTGATCGATGTCGTGGATGTGCGAATAGCCGTTGAAAACTTTATCAATAGGCACAGCGATGATTTTTTCATCGGAGCCGGCTTCGTCTT
The DNA here is from genome assembly GCA_031428155.1 of Arenimonas sp. Classification (GTDB taxonomy): domain Bacteria; phylum Pseudomonadota; class Gammaproteobacteria; order Xanthomonadales; family Xanthomonadaceae; genus Arenimonas. Next base: position 519 of record JANPOU010000044.1, read on the forward strand.
TCATCATCAAAACGCCCACCGGACGGCAGCGGATCACCGAGCCTGGCACTAATGGCAAGGGCAGAATCACCAGCACATCGGCTGGGTCGCCGTCGCCGCATAATGTGTGTGGCACATAGCCATAATTGCATGGGTAGCGCATTGGCGTGGATAAAATACGATCAACAAAAATAGCGCCAGATGCTTTATCCACTTCATATTTAACCGGCTCAGCATCTTTAGGAATTTCAATGATAACGTTGATTTCGTTCGGCACATCTTTGCCAGTAGCGACTAAATCTAAACCCATGCTGTTCTCCCAAATTAGGAGCGAATGATACCGTAAACGGCTTGAATATTCACTCCAAATAGCAAAATGGCGCATTACGCGCCATTTTTATTCGCAATTAAATTCCTATTTCAGACTGCCGCTGAATAACAGAATACATTCAGTTTATTGCCATCCAAATCACGAAAGTAGCCAGCGATGAAGCGCTCGTCTTCCATAAAGCGCTTAGCGCCGATTTCGGCCAGCAAGGCATCGTAGAATTTGGCTGCGCGCGGCAGGTCGTTGGTGCCAAGGGTAACGTAACCGATCATGAGAATGCTCTGAATAAGTAGTTGGGGGGTATCAATATAGGATATTCCATGCTGAATAGCTTTGCTATTGAAGCCAAGACACAATAACTGTGTAGAGCGCCATGATGGCTGTCAATGAAATGAAAAAAGCCAATGTTGATACAGCGAAGGATATTAGTAACAGTATGCCATCGCGTTCCGTCAACGCGCATCCAAATAATACGATGGCAATGCCTGGAGGTGTATTGGTAAATGGACCCGGTATGAGGATGATTAATGCCAGTATCAGGCAAAAGAATGCTGTGAGTCGTATAAAGAAAACATGGTTGAAAAAAGTCCAGCGTGGCTTTGCAAAAAGCGTCAGCCTGTTAAGCCATTTCAGTGACTTGCGTATGTTCAAACTGATTGTATCGGCATCAAATTTTTTTTGATTAAAACGATTAGGGATGCTCGGTTTAGTTCTACCGGTGAGGAGTTGCAGGGCAAATAAAATAATTGGCAAACTCATGATAGAGCACAACACGGCGGGTAAAATGGCGGCTAAAAAGCCGAACAGCATAAAAGCCAATCCAAAGCTTCGATCACCCATTGCCGTTAGCAAATCGCTTAATTGTATTTGTTGGCCAGAAAAAGCTTGTAACCGATGCAGTAATACATCAAATAATTTAGATGTGGGCGCAGTTTTTTCTGAAGTCATAGTGTTTTTTTGAATATGTCCATAGATTCAGTATCGCGTATTTTGAGTGAGTTATCTCATTTGCTTGAAGCAAAAAACCCCGCCGAAGCGGGGTTTTTGTTTCACAAGCTGGAGCAAATTACGCCAAGAATGGAATCAGCAACAATGCCACAATGTTGATGATTTTGATCAATGGATTAATCGCAGGGCCAGCGGTATCTTTGTACGGATCGCCAACGGTGTCGCCGGTTACTGCGGCTTTATGGGCCTCAGAACCTTTGCCGCCATGATGACCTTCCTCAATATACTTTTTGGCATTATCCCAAGCGCCGCCGCCGGTGCACATCGAAATCGCTAAGAATAAGCCGGTCACGATTGTGCCCATCAACAAGCCGCCTAATGCATCTGCGCCGAGTGTCATGCCAACAATGAACGGAATAGCGAGTGGCAACAACGATGGAACAATCATTTCGCGGATGGCAGATTTGGTCAGCAAATCCACGGCTTTATCGTATTGTGGTTTGCCAGTGCCTTCCATAATGCCTGGAATTTCGCGGAACTGACGACGCACTTCTTCAACCACCGCACCAGCCGCACGGCCCACGGCTTGCATGGCCATAGCGCCGAACAAGTAGGGAATCATGCCGCCAATGAGTAAGCCAATTACTACGTTTGGATTATCAAGCGAAAAATTGACTGGCGCGAAACCTTCACCGCGTTCAGCCAACTTGTGTGAGTAATCGGCAAACAATACCAAAGCTGCCAAGCCAGCTGAACCAATAGCGTAGCCTTTGGTTACCGCTTTGGTGGTGTTACCCACGGCATCCAAGGCATCAGTGGTTTTACGGATGTCTTTATCCATGCCGCTCATTTCGGCAATACCGCCAGCGTTATCGGTAATTGGGCCGTATGCATCAAGCGCCACAATCATGCCCGCCATCGACAACATCGATGTGGCTGCAACGGCAATGCCGTATAAGCCAGACAAGTTATAACAACCGTAAATAGCCGCTGCAACAACCAATACCGGTGCTGCTGTCGATTTCATTGAAACTGCTAAGCCTGCAATCACATTGGTGCCGTGCCCAGTTTCCGAGGCTTTCGCTACATCTTGCACAGGGGCAAATTCAGTGGCGGTGTAGTATTCAGTGATAACCACTAACGCAGCGGTTAGCGCTAGGCCAATCAAGGCACACCAGAAGATGCCGTTGGAGTGTTCAAGGGCAAACAAGGAGTCAGTCACGAAGTAAAACGCGATAGCTGCCAATAAGCCAGAAACACCTAAGCCACGATACAGCGCGTTCATGATTTTTCCGCCTTCGCGGGCTTTCACAAAATACGTACCAACAATGGATGCAATGATCGATACCGAACCCAATGCAATCGGATAGATAACGCCATTCCAGCCATAATCGGCGAAGGAAATGCTAGCAATCAGCATGGCGGCAATCACTGTAACCGCATAAGTTTCGAATAAATCAGCGGCCATACCGGCGCAATCGCCAACGTTATCGCCCACGTTATCAGCAATCACTGCTGGGTTGCGTGGGTCATCTTCCGGGATTCCTGCTTCAACCTTACCCACCAAATCGGCACCGACGTCAGCGCCTTTGGTGAAAATTCCGCCGCCTAAACGTGCGAAGATTGAAATGAGCGAGCTGCCAAACGCTAGGCCAAGCATCGGTTGCAAAGCCGCTTTAACGGTTTCAGCGGTTTGTACACCAGCCGATTTAACCATCATGAAATAGCCAGCCACACCGAATAAGCCCAAGCCTACCACCAGCATGCCGGTAATTGCGCCACCTTTGAAGCTTACGTTCAGCGCTGCATTCAGGCCTTTGGTGGCTGCTTGCGCTGTTCGCACATTGGCGCGCACCGAAACAAACATGCCGATAAAGCCGGCGGCACCGGAAAGTGCGGCACCTATCGCAAAGCCGATCGCAGTTGACCAGCCTATGGCAAAACCAATAAGCACAAACAATACGGCACCCACAATTCCAATGGTTGCATACTGGCGGCGTAAATAGGCACCAGCACCTTCTTGAATAGCGGCAGCAATTTCTTGCATACGCGCCGTGCCGGCATCTTGTTTAATAATCCAGCTTGTTGTGTATAAGCCGTAAATAATGGCCAGTGCCGCACAGGCAAGGGCGAGTTCTAAACCGTATTGCGCAAACATTCCACAGCTCCCAAATTAAGTCGAATAAAGCGGTCTTTGCCGCAGTAACAAGAGTATGTCAGAGCTTGGCAAACTTAACTAGGGCTGAATAGAAAAAAAGCTGATGCTGATGCAATTCGGCTAAACGGCTTTTTGGAGGGGCAGGGTATGCCGTGCCCTTACTTCACCCAAGCCTTGAGCTTTTTCTTCACCAACGGCATTTTCAGTTTGGCGTGCAAAGGTAGACCGTTTTTGCCGAGTGGCACCGGTGCTTGGCCTTGAATCAAAGGTGATAAATATCGGCGGCAGGCGGCAGTGATGCCGAAGCCGTCTTTGCGGATGAAGTTATCCGGCATTTTTTTCTCGTGATTAGCAACCATGCTGAGCGGCACCGAATCAATATGCCAACGATACGGCGCATCGTTCGTGCGGATAATGGCTGGCATCACACCGTTATTACCTGCTAAAACTAAATCCACGGCGGCTTTGCCCACTGCAATGGCTTGATCAAGATCGGTTTGTGAGGCCAAATGGCGGCCTGAGCGTTGCAAATAATCCGGCACTGCCCAATGCACTTTAACGCCTAATTCGTCTTTCACCATGCCAGCGAGCATAGGAGCCGCACCGCCAAGTTGGCTGTGGCCAAACGCATCAACACTGCCTTCAGCTTGCGCTAGGAATTTGCCGTCTTCGGCTTTTACACCTTCAGAAACCACCACCACGCAGTAGCCGACTTTAGCCACAGTTTCTTTGACTTTTGCCATAAACGCCGCTTTATTGAAGGCGCGTTCTGGGAATAAAATAATATGCGGCGCTTGTTTGGCGGTTTCGCCCGCTAAGCCAGCCGCTGCAGCCAGCCAGCGTGCCGGCCCATCACTTCGTATACAAAGACTTTGGTTGAGGTTTCAGCCATGGCTTCCACATCTATAGCGGCTTCAAGCACAGAAACTGCCGTGAAGCGCGCGGCTGAACCAAAGCCTGGGCAACAATCGGTCATCGCTAAGTCGTTATCAACGGTTTTTGGCACTGCCACACAGGTCAGTTGGTAGCCGGATTGCTGGGCGAGCTGCGATATTTTCAGCGCAGTATCGGCTGAATCGTTGCCGCCGTTGTACAGAAAATAGCGAATATCGTGGGCTTTGAAGACATCCAGCAGGCGCTGGTATTGCGCTTGATCTTGTTCGAGCGATTTGAGTTTATAGCGGCAAGAACCAAATGCGCCACCGGGCGTGTGCGTTAATGCTTTGATTTCGTTGGGGGTAAGGCCTGAAGTGTCGAACAATTGTTCGCGCAAAACACCTAAAATTCCGTTCTTACCAGCCAAAACTTGAATCTTCTTGCTGCGCGCTTGCAACAGCACAGCGCTAGCGCTGGCATTGATTACAGCGGTAACACCGCCGGATTGGGCATAAAGTAATCTGCCTTTTGACATAAACATCCTTTAAAATTGACACAATTAACAGCAAAGGTTAGGGTGTCATTATGGCAAACTTTTTGCTGAAGCGACTTAAGCTTAGTCAAAAGTCGCTAAAAATGATTACTTATTAAATTGAGGTTTTATGCGATTGGTTCTTCTCGGTGCCCCCGGTTCGGGCAAAGGCACCCAAGCAGCACGCTTGAAAGATTATTTAAATGTGCCGCACATCTCCACTGGCGAATTACTGCGTGCCGCTGTAACGGCGGGTACAGAATTGGGTTTGCAAGCTAAGAGTGTGATGGAAGCTGGCGGCTTAGTGTCTGATGATGTAGTGCTGGGTATGCTGGAAGAGCGGCTACTACAGCCCGATACAAGCAACGGCTTTATTTTGGATGGCTACCCGCGCAATTTGGTGCAAGCCAATGCGTTAAACGCCTTGTTGATTAAACTAAAGCAACCGGTGGACATTGCCGTGCAACTGGATGTGGATACCGAATTATTGGTTCAGCGCTTGGCCGGTCGCGCCAATGCCGAAGGCCGTGCAGACGACAGCCCGGAATCGGTGCGTAAGCGTTTGGGTGTGTATGAAAGCCAAACTGCGCCGGTGGTCGATTTTTACCGTAATTTGGGCAAGCTCGCCCATCTCAACGGTGTTGGAAGCTTGGATGAGGTATTTACTCGAATCACAGAAGCCTTGGCCGGATCGCCGGACGTCGGTTAAAACATCATGAATCTGCATATTTTGGGCATCTGCGGCACATTTATGGGCGGCGTGGCGGCACTGGCGCGCGAGCTTGGCCATCGCGTGCAAGGTTCTGATGCCAATGTGTATCCGCCGATGTCGAGGCAACTTGAACAACTGGGGATTTCACTATATTCCGGTTACCAAGCCAGCGATATCGCAACAGATACCGATTGCGTTGTCGTCGGCAATGCTTTATCACGCGGCAATGAATCGGTTGAGTTTGTGCTGAACCAACAATTGAACTACCGTTCGGGCGCGCAATGGTTGGCTGAAAATGTGTTGCCGAATCGGCATACATTGGCGGTTGCTGGAACACATGGCAAAACCACCACCACCTCTATTCTTGCGTATTTATTAGACGCAGCCGGCCGCAACCCTGGGTTTTTAGTGGGCGGTGTGCCAGAGAATTTCGGTGTGTCGGCGCGTATTGGTTCGGGCAGAGAATTTGTGGTGGAAGCCGATGAATACGACACCGCATTTTTCGACAAGCGCTCCAAATTCGTGCACTACGGCCCGCGCGTGGCTATTTTAAATAACCTGGAATTCGACCACGCCGATATATTCCCAGATTTAGCCGCTATCCAACGTCAGTTTCACCATTTAGTGCGTATTGTGCCGAGCGAAGGCATGCTCATTGTGAATGGCGAAGAAGCGGCCTTAGCCGAAGTTTTGGCGATGGGCTGCTGGACGCCGGTTGAGCGTTTTGCTATTGATATTGACGCCGAATGGCAGGCGCGCTTAATAAAAGCCGATGGTTCTGAATTTGCCTTGTTGTATAAAGGCCAAGAACTAGGCGTGGTGCATTGGTCAATGCTTGGCCGGCATAATGTGATGAACGCGCTGGCAGCGTTTGCCGCCTGCTCGGCAGTCGGTGTGGATGTGGCGAGTATTATTGCAAGCTTGCAGGACTTTGTCAGCGTGAAACGCCGCATGGAGCATATCGGTATTGCGCACGGCATCACCGTATACGACGATTTCGCCCATCATCCAACCGCTATTGCCACCACGCTGCAAGGCTTGCGAGCCAAGGTCGGTTCAGCTCGCATCATTGTGGCCATGGAACCGCGTTCCAATTCGATGCGCCTTGGCGCACATTCAGCGCACATCGCACCGTCTTTGAATGATGCCGATGCTGTAGTATTTTTACACCGCCCAGAATTGCCATGGAATGCCGAAGCAGTAGTATCGGCATTGAAAGGCGAGGGCTACAAAGTGCCGAGTGTCGATGAATTGATCAGCACGCTTAAAGCCATTACGAAAGACGGTGACCATATTGTGTTCATGTCCAATGGCGGCTTTGAAGATGCGCCACGGCGTTGTCTAGCCATGCTGAATCAGTAAGCAGTCAATATGTTGCTAACCGGTACAGTGCTAATCATGCTTATGGCGAATACGGCGTCTACAAGTGCTGTTACAAACTCAGCCTACGTGCAAATCGTTGATGCGAAATGGCCGAAATCGGCAAATAGAATGCTACTTAAGCCAGAAAGCCCGATGCCATTAATTATCAGTTTACGTGATCTCACATCAATGCATTGCAAGGAAAATGATGGCCCCAAAGGTGATGTCATCATTAAACTTAAGCATGGCAAAAGAAGAGTGCCGGTAGTGGTTCCAATGAATCATGATGGCGTTCTTAAAGTTGCACTTAATCAAACATTTGTATCAGGCGCAGGCTCTGTATATCAAACTGCATATGCTCTTGCGCAGGTGGCATGTCAAAAAATCCTGTTTATTAACGCAAAGCAAGGCGATATTTACAATGTCGAAATGTCATTTAATGGCAAGCGCTGTAACGTTAAAGTGACAGATAATGCGTTGCCTGCTAAGCCAGTCATATACACCGAATACAGTGATGGTGCATGCTTTAATAACCAGCTACGATTCTACTAAGGCGTTGGCTCGGGAATAAACTCACTTACTGCACTGCCATGCACAATGTGAATAATCTCATTCGCGTCAATTACGTAGGCATGGTTTTCTGCAATTTTATAGAGTTTGCCAGGAACTTGAAAAACCGTGCCATCAATATTCAATAAAGTCTGTGCTTTTTTATCAACTTGAAAAGTTGAAATGTCCGCATTGCTGGCAACAAAATCAATGATACGGGTGAATCCATTATTGGTTTCAGTTAGAAAATTAATGTAATCGTTATCTTGCCAGTACGATAATGCATTTTGTGTTTCGGTTTTTTCCAGCGAGCGGCCAATATAAGCGAACTTATAGGCGGATACTTTCTTTGAGCTGTAAGCTGAAGCTAGGTGCTTTTGAATTTCAGTCACAATCATTAGCTGGCGATTATCGAATGAAAGGCTTATCACAGGCATTTGCAGCTTTTTTACTAAGTAAATGTTGCCAAATCGTGTCGTTTTTTCTGCTTTTTGTATTTGTTTTAGTATGGTGTCTGAAGCTCCTGGAACAAAATAGCTGACAATTTGGCCTTGCTCTCCGCCTTTTACTTTGTTTCCGATAAGGTCTAGAGCAAGTTTTTTGAGATGTAAGTTATTAACTGGCTCGCGCAGGCTGGCAATTTTTTTATTTTGCTCGGCATGCATTGCTGCATCAATGATTGCGGATGCAATCAGCCCTGCGCCCACATTTACCCCAACATTGGCACCAAAACCCATAGCAGGATTGTATGAATTAACTGAAACAGATATTGGCCCGCCGCCGTTTGCGGTGCCAACTTCGGTGATTTCGTAACCCATTGGATATGGCATGCCATTAAGTGATTTTATTGATTGATCCAACACCAGTAGTGTTTTCGTTTCTTGCGAAAAAACAACAGGTGCATGAGCAACAAAAAGCACTACAACAAATAGGTGTTTAAGGTAAGTAGGCGCCATAAAAATCAATTACACATTATTTAAAACTTAATTCTAACATTCTCTATCTGTAGTTGATGCTATTTGGCAGTAAAAGAGTATTCTTAATCTTCAGACTTAATAAATTTGGGCTTTGAAATCTATGTCTTTACATAATAAAACGATTTTCATCACTGGTGCCTCGCGTGGCATTGGTTTTGCCATTGCTAAAAAAGCCGCCAGCTTAGGCGCGAATATTGTGGTGGCTGCTAAATCCAGCGTGCCGAACCCGAAACTGCCCGGCACCATTCATACTGCTGTTGCTGAAATTGAAGCGCTGGGCGGCAAAGCCTTAGCCATTCAGTGCGATGTGCGCGATGAAGCCAATGTGGAAGCGGCAATGTCGCAAGCCGCTGAACACTTCGGCGGCATTGATGTGCTGATCAATAACGCCAGCGCCATCTGGTTGCGCGGTATTTTGGATACCCCGATGAAACGCTTTGATTTGATGAATCAAGTGAACTCGCGCGGTACTTTTTTATGTTCGCAAAAGGCCTTGCCGTATTTATTGAAATCCGAAAACCCGCATATTCTAACGCTCGCACCCCCGCCAAATCTTGATCCAAAATGGTGGGGTGGCTTTACGGGCTACACCTTAGC
>JANPOU010000045.1:0-15492 GCA_031428155.1 Arenimonas sp.
CAAGTTGAAATACTGATTGAGCGACTCTTGCCAGCACAGCAAGTACGTGCTCAGATTGGTGCGTCTAAAGCACCAAAGCCTGGCAGCACTATTAGCTTAAACGATGGCACTGTGATGACAGTCTTAAGTGTTGATAATGGTTTTTATCAATTACAGTTTGAAACCGATGAGCCCGTTGAAACAGTCTTGAATCGGCTAGGCAAAATGCCTTTGCCGCCCTACATTCAGCGTACTGCTGATGCTAGCGATGAGTCGCGCTATCAAACCGTTTTTGCAAAGCACGCAGGCGCAGTTGCAGCACCTACGGCCGGCTTGCATTTCGATGAAGCTTTGCTCGACACGCTGAAACAAAAAGGTGTGCAGTTTGGGCATATCACCTTGCATGTTGGCGCTGGAACCTTTCAGCCAATGCGCACTGAGCATGTTAAAGATCATGTGATGCACAGCGAATGGCTGAATGTGGGCGCTGAGTTGTGTCAGCAAATGCTTGAAACTCGGGTGAGTGGCAATCGAATAATTGCGGTGGGTACCACAGTAGTGCGCGCACTAGAATCGGCCAGCGTAAATGGTGTTGTGCATCCGTTTGCTGGCGATACGCAAATTTTTATTTTTCCAGGCTATAAAATTCGCAGCGTTGATGCGTTAATAACCAATTTCCATTTGCCGGAAAGTACCTTGCTGATGATGGTTTCAGCATTTACTGGCAAACAACGCATTTTTGATGCGTATGAATATGCTATTGCGCAAAAGTATCGCTTTTTTTCCTATGGCGATGCCATGATGTTATTTCCACAGGATCAATCATGAGCCGAATGCAGTTCAAAAAAATCAGCCAAGACGGCGCAGCGCGGCGCGGGGAAATTAGCTTTCCGCGCGGCAATATTCAAACCCCTGCATTTATGCCAGTGGGTACCTATGGCTCGGTGAAAGCCATGAAGCCAGAAGATATTTTGGCTACCGGTGCAGAAATTATTTTGGGCAATACTTTTCATTTATATTTGCGCCCAGGACTTGAAGTGATTGAAGCACACCAAGGCTTGCATGATTTCACCCAATGGCAAAAACCGATTCTGACTGATTCCGGCGGCTTTCAAGTTTGGTCGTTAGCGAAGCGCCGAAAAATCACCGAGCAGGGCGTAACGTTTGCATCGCCGGTGGATGGCCGAAAAGTATTTCTTGGGCCGGAAGAAAGCATGCAGATACAACGCGTTTTGGCCTCCGATATTGTGATGATTTTTGATGAATGCACTCCATATCCGGCCACAGAAATTGTGGCGCGAAAATCCATGGAGCTTTCTCTGCGCTGGGCTGAGCGCTCGAAAAAGGCTCATGAAGGCAACGACGCCGCATTGTTTGGCATTGTGCAGGGTGGTGTGTATCCAAACCTTCGCACTGAATCGGCGGAAGGCTTAAAAGCTATCGGCTTTGATGGCTATGCAGTGGGCGGTTTGGCGGTTGGCGAGCCAGCCGAAGAACGCGAACATACGCTCGAAGCGATTTGCCCGCAACTGCCTGACGACAAACCACGCTATTTGATGGGCGTGGGCAAGCCAGAAGATATTGTTGAGGCGGTGGCGCGAGGCATTGATATGTTTGATTGCGTTATGCCAACCCGCAATGCCCGCAATGGCCATTACTTCACACATTTTGGGCAAGTGCGAATTCGTAATGCCCAGTATGAAAAAGACTTACGAACGATTGAGCCAGGCTGCACGTGTTATACCTGTGCACACGGTTTTACGCGCGCGTATATGCGGCATTTAGACCGCTGCAATGAGATATTGGCGTCGATGCTAGCCACTATCCACAATTTGCATTATTACCAGGTCTTAATGCAGGAAATCCGCCAAGCCATTGAAAATAATTCATTTGAGGCATTCCGTGTAGAGTTCTATCGCTTGCGACAGCAGGCTTGAATTACGCACTTGAAGCCCACAGATATGTCATAATTGCCTATTCGTTTTCACCCTAATTGAAGGATTTATCGTATGTCGTTACTCGATTTGATTATTTCGCCTGCTGCTGCTCAAGCTGCGCCTGCACAAGGTAGCCCAATTTCATTATTAGTGATGATGGTGTTGTTTTTCGCGGTATTTTATTTCATGGCTATTCGCCCACAAATGAAACGTGCTAAAGAACATCGCAACTTGCTGGCCGGTCTGTCGAAGGGCGATGAAGTGTTAACTAACGGTGGCGTTGCTGGCCGTGTTGAAGAATTGGGTGAAAGTTTTGTATCGGTTGAAATCGCCAGCGGCGTTACCGTGAAAATACAAAAAAATGCTATCACTGCTGTGTTGCCAAAAGGCAGCTTGAAGTCCGCTTAATCATTTTTATTTAAAGGGCTTTAGGGCCTTGGGTTTTTGTCATGCTTGAATTTCCAAAATGGAAGTATGTACTCATCGTATTGGTGTTGTTGGCGAGTGTTATTTTTTCACTGCCCAATATCTATCCGCAGGAAGCTGCAGTACAAGTTAGCGTTAATCGCGGTCAACTTGAAGACGGTTTAGCTGGGCGCATTGAATCCTTATTAAAAGCGCAAGGCATAACACCACGCCGAGTTGCCGTTGAAGGCAATGATGTGATGGTGCGCCTTAACAACTCTGATGATCAACTCAAAGCAGCTGATATTATTCGCCCAGAATTAGGCGCGCGTTACACCACCGCTCTGAATCTTGCCTCTACTGTTCCAACATGGCTATCATCACTGGGCGCTAATCCAATGACACTCGGCCTTGATCTACAAGGCGGTGTGCACTTTTTGATGCAAGTCGATCAAAAAGCCGCCGTAGACAAACGCGAAAATGCGTATGCCGAGGAAATTCGTGCCAGTTTAAGCGATCAGAAAGTTGCTGGCTACGATGTAACTCGCGGCACTGAAGGCATGCGCATTACCTTTAAAGACGAAATTACCCGCTCAAAAGCGCGTTCGGTGCTGTCTGCCAATTTTCCAACATTGGTGTTTGTTGAACTGCCTGAGTCGCAAGGGTTTAGTTTGTCGGCAGCGGTTATACCGAGCGAGCTGAAAGCTATTTCGGATGGTGCGGTTGATCAAAACATCACCACCTTACGCAATCGGATTGACTCCTTGGGCGTTGCCGAGCCGGTTATTCAGCGCCAAGGTGCTAGCCGCATAATTGTGCAACTGCCAGGTGTGCAAGATACCGCAGAAGCTAAAGACATTATTGGTGCCACTGCAACGCTTGAATACAGAGCGCAGATTGGCGATATGGCGCAGGCTGCTGAAGCGCAGCGTAACGGGCTAATTCCGCCGGAAGCGCGCCTATACTTTATGCGTGATGCAACGCCTGATGGAACGCGTATTCCTATCTTGCTGTCGCGCCGCGTTATTGTCTCGGGCGACCAGTTAGTGAATGCCACGCCGGGCTTGGATTCTCAATCTGGCACACCAATGGTTAGCATTAAGCTAAATACCGCTGGCGGCAAACGCATGTATAACCACACCTTGTACAACACCGGCAAGAATATGGCCGTTGTGTATGTTGAGCGTGTGCCTGAAACACGAATGGTTGATGGCGTTGAAGTTAAAACAGTCAAGATTATTGAGGATGTTATTAACTCGGCAACTATCCAAGGCGTGTTCAGCAAAGATTTCCAAACCACTGGCCTAGATCCACAAGAAGCCGATCGTTTGTCTAAGCAATTGAAAGCTGGCGCTTTGGCCGCTCCGATGGATTTCGCACAAGAGCGCGTGATTGGCCCAAGTTTGGGTGCTGAAAACGTTGAACGCGGCGTGAAAGCGGTGATGTTTTCATTTGTATTTGTGTTGGTGTTCTTTATTCTTTATTACAAAATGTTCGGCGTGATTACCAATCTTGCGCTGTTGCTCAACTTGCTTTTAGTGGTGGCGGTGATGTCGATGTTTGGCGCCACGCTAACCTTGCCTGGGTTCGCCGGTATTGCGCTAACGGTTGGTATGTCGGTTGATGCCAACGTGCTAATCAATGAACGAATACGCGAGGAACTGCGCATCGGCAACACGCCTTTGGCCAGCATCGCGGCCGGTTACGATAAAGCCAGCGGCACCATCATTGATGCTAACTTGACGGCTCTTTTAGGCGGTATCGCCATGGCGGCATTTGGCTCTGGCCCAATCCGTGGTTTCGGTATCACACTCATCATCGGTATCCTCACCTCAATGTTCACCGCTGTGACTGTGTCGCGCGCAATTGCCACCTTGATCTACGGTCGCCGGCGCAAGCTGACGAAAGTTTCGGTCTGACCGTAAGGAACTAAATTAATGGAACTTTTCCCATCCAATAGTAATTTTAATTTTATGCGCTGGCGTCATGTTTCGCTGGCAATAGCAGCAATTGTTATGTTCATCGCAATCGGCGCTATGGTGGTCAAGGGCTTCAATTTTGCACTTGATTTTACCGGTGGCTACGAAACCGAAATCCAGTTCAGCAAGCCTGTCAATGTTGAACAGTTACGCGCAAAGCTGGAAACAGCTGGCTACAAAGGCGCACAAGTTCGCGTTATCGGATCCTCGAATGATGTGGTTATTCGCATGCAAGCGAAGAAAGTCGGTTCAACCCAAAGTGGTGCAGATATAGTTGCAGCAGTGCAGACTTTAGAAAACCCTGGCAAACTGCGCGACTACTATTATGTTGGTCCGCAAGTGGGTAAAGAGCTTGCCGAGAACGGTATTTTGGCCGTGGTGTTTGTGGTGCTCGGCTTTTTGGCCTATGTGTGGATCCGCTTCGAGTTTAAATTCGCTGTGGCTTCTATTATCACCACCTTACACGACGTAATATTAGTGGCGGGTTGGTTCGCATTCAGTGGCCACGAGTTTGATTTAGCGGTATTGGCAGGTGTGCTGTCGGTGATGGGCTACTCAATCAACGACACCATCGTGGTGTTTGATCGCGTTCGCGAAAATTTCCGTAACTTGCATAAGCTATCTGCCTATGAAGTGATGAACCGCTCTGTGAACCAAACACTATCACGCACCACTATCACCTCATTCGTAGCGTTATTAACCGTGTTAGCGCTGTATTTCTACGGCGGCGATTCACTGAAAGGAATGGCCGAATCGCAAATACTTGGTATTTTGATTGGTACGCTGTCATCCATTTTCGTGGCCTGCCCACTGTTGCTAATGATGGGTGTCACTAAACAAGACTTAATGCCGAAAGCCGTTGACGACGCAGAACTTAACGCTCGCCCATAATTGTCTTTATGTATTAAATAAAAAGCCGCTCATTGAGCGGCTTTTTTATGAACAGATTGGACAGTTAAAAACTCTTGCCGTAATCCGATTGTGCAATGGCTGCTTGCAGCAATGGCCCAATTTTCATATTACCAGCCACCATCTGGCCGGCATCAAGAATGCGTTCACCGCGGCCTTTAAAATCACACACGCGGCCACCGGCTTCGCGAACCAACAACATACCAGCTGCCACATCCCAAGCTTTTATGCCCGATTCATAATAGGCATCAGCGCGGCCACAGGCTACATACGCTAAATCTAATGCGGCGGAACCACTGCGACGAATATCTTCGGCACTTGCGAGCAGTTGTTTGGTGAAATCCAAATGTGGGCCAACGCGGCCACGATCACGTGGCGGGGTGCCGGTGATAACTAACGAGCCTGTTAAATCTTTGCGCTCAGAAACACGGATTTTTTTATCGTTCAGCAAAGCGCCTTTGCCTTTGCTAGCGGTATACAATTCATTTTTGATTGGGTCGTAAATCACCGCATCAATCGGCTCGCCATTTTCAACCAGTGCAATTGACACGCAATAATGCGGAATGCCATGCAGGAAATTTGAGGTGCCGTCTAGTGGGTCAATCACGAAGGTTTGCTTGCCTTTGCCCATCGCACCGGATTCTTCGCACAAGAAAGCTGCCGTTGGGTAGGCGCGTTTCAGTTCTTTGATGATTTCTTTTTCGGCGAGCTCATCCACTTCACTGGCATAGTCGAGTTTTGACTTTTCGAATACACTCAAGCTCTCGAGTTTGTTCATATGGCGTAAAATAACCGAACCGCCTAAACGTGCGGCTTTAACCATCACGGTGATGACTGGGTTTTGCATGGACTACCCTTAGCTAATTTGGTGAAGAACGGTATGTTGGTCTAGCAACACCGCACTATGATACCGCAAAGGGCATAAGAGCTGAAAGCCTTTGTTTTAATTGATTCATTTATTCCCACATAAGATGGCTTGTATGAACCTGAAAGACCCAATTCGAATCGTTTTAGTTGGCACCCAACACCCCGGTAATATTGGCTCGGCGGCGCGGGCTATGAAGACTATGGGGCTGAGCCAGCTGGTGTTAGTTGCGCCGCAGCGTTACCCAGACCCAGAAGCCATTGCATTAGCAGCCGGTGCCGAAGATGTCTTGAATCAGGCGAGGGTGGTTTCAACAACTGCTGAAGCACTTGAAGGCTGCACCTATGTGATAGGCACATCATCGCGTGCGCGTTCGGTTGCTTTACAGGAATTCACGCCCAGAGTTGCGGCTGAGCAGCTGCTGGTGAAGTCGCAACAAAGCCCGGTTGCCTTGTTGTTTGGGCCAGAGCGCACTGGGCTTTTGAACCAAGATTTGCAACTGTGCCATGCCTGTGTGTTGATTCCGAGCAACCCTGAATACCCGTCATTAAATTTAGCGGCAGCTGTGCAAATATTGAGCTATGAAATTCGTTTGCAAAGCCTGCACTATCTCGCGGCAGAACCAATAGCATTGGGTGCAGCTGTTGAGCCGCCAGCCAGCTTTGAACAGATGGAGCGTTTATTCGCGCATTTAATCGAATTTATGGACGACGTTGATTTTCACAAAGGCAAGCCAGCAGAAATGGTGATTCAGCGAATTCGGCGCTTGTTTCTAAAAGCCAATTTGGATGAGCGGGAAATTAAAATATTGCGCGGCTTGCTTTCAGACGCACAGCGCATGTTGCGGCCTAAGTGAAGTAAGCAGTAGCCTGCTCAATAAGCTTAATAGCATAGCTTGAAAATTCTGCCAAAATCGCAATCTCAATAATGCCTAAAATCCAGCCGATGGATAATAAAATGCCGTCGCGCTCAATAAATCCTAAGCTAAAAGCCAGCACAATAATGCCGAATGGATAGTTAGTGAGCGGAATCGGCAAGGCTAATAATATGCCCAAAATTACTAACAATAAGCCACTAAACGCGCGTGCCCAAGTGTGGTCAAACAAGTACTCCCAGCGTGGTTTACAGAGTTTTTCTATATAGCCTAACCAGCGGTCGAAGCGTTTTTGGAAGTTGATGATATGTTGTCGTTTGAATGGCCGCTGGCCTATAAATTTAGGCAACCACGGGTGTTCAAATTGCACTAGTAATTGCATGCCAATCAGTGAAGTAAGCATGCCGCTGAATGCGCCTTGCCCAACCGGTACAGGAATGAATACCGGCAGTAAAACCATCAGCAAGAATAGGCCATAACTGCGGTGCCGAAAACTATCCAAAATCAGCTCTAAGCTCAGGTCGTCATTGCCATCGCCGGTGGCAAGTTGTTTGAGAAGAATGCGTGTGCTTATTTCATGGCTCATGGTTTACTCGTCAAAAGCCGGTTCAATATCGGGTTTTCTGCCAATCAACAATTTGTCGATGCGGGCGCCGTCTAGGTCAATCACTTCAACACGCCATGCGCCGAAGTCGAAAAATTCGCCGGTGTGTGGAATGCGCCCAAAATGTGCAATCACCATGCCCGCTACTGTGGTGAAATCGCTATCATTCTCGCCGGGCAATGTTTGCAGGTTCAGCAGTTCACTCAGCTCTTCAATCGCAAGGCGGCCGTCAACCAGCCACGAACCATCTTCACGTTCTACGATTAAAGGATCGTTGTCAGTGCTTTCCAGCGATTGGATGCGGCCCAAGATGGCTCCAATCAAATCATTCATAGTGACCATGCCCATGATGTCGCCGTATTCATCAACCACCAGCGCTAAAGTTTGTTGTTCTTCGCGAAAAATCTCAAGCAAGCGTAATGCATTGGTTGATTCGGAAACGAACAATGCGGTATTAAGCGTTTGGAACAAGGCCTCGTTGTTCTCGCATGAACGGCCAACTAAGCTCTTTGATTCAAGTATGCCAACAATATTGCTATCGTCTTTGCTGCACACCGGATAGCGCGTTAGCGGATGCTCACGCAAGGTCGCCAAATTCTCTTCAAACAATTCATCAACATCCAGCCAGATAATCATTGTGCGCGGTGTCATCAGCGATTCCGCGCTTCGATCGCCCAAACGCAAAACCCGATTGAGCATATTGCGCTCGTCAGAATCAATCATGCCTTGTTCATGGCTTTCAGCCACCAAATGGCGTATTTCTTCGTCGGTGACTTTGTCTTCACCATCGCGATCTAAGCGAAATAAGCGCAAAAGCAAGCGTGTGCTGCCAGCCAATAGCACAACAGCTGGGCGGGCTAGGGTTGCCAGAAAGCGCATCGGCATGGCCACGCCCACGGCAATTTTCTCAGATCTTAAAGCGCCCAAGCGCTTCGGCAGTAATTCACCCAACACCACCGATACATACAAAATGCCGCCGAAACTTAGGGCATAGGCAATGGCGTGCGCATACGGTGCAAATAAGTCAATGGAGGCAATCGGTGCTTGAATCCGCCCAGCCAAGGACTCACCGCCAAAATAGCCGGTTAATAAGCCCAATAAGGTAATCCACACTTGCACGGCCGATAAAAAGCTTTCTGGGTGTTCTGAGAGCTCAAGCGCCACTTTGGCGCGGCGCGAGGTAAGCGCCAACTGCTTTAAACGTGTCTTTCTGGAGGTGATAACAGCCATTTCCGATAGCGCAAAAAAGCCATTCAGAAGCACTAGGAGTAAAACTATGGCAATTTCAATCATGCGCACGCGCTAAAGATTAAACAATACATAGAATACCCTATGCGGGCTAGGCATGTTTTAGGTGGATTATAAAAAACGTCATAAAGTTGTCATAATTGAATTAGAATCGGAAAGTTAAACCCCTGTTCAGGAGCGCGCTTTCTGAAACACTACAGCATAGGTTTCTAGATTTAGTTAGACTTGCTTTAATGCCAAAAAATATCAGCCATCAAAATATTGTGAATGCCATTAAGCGCATTCCCTATGGAACTGTTTGTTCATATGGTGAAGTGGCCGCCGCTGCGGGGCTGCCCGGGCGGGCTAGGCTAGTGGCGAAAATTCTTTCTGATTCCAGCACTTTAAATTTGCCGTGGCATCGTGTTTTACGTGCATCCGGGCAAATTGCATTCCCTGCTGATTCAGCAATGTTTATTGAGCAAACACAGCGCTTGCGAGCAGAAGGTGTTGAGGTGAAGCTTGGCCGGGTTAAGCTGGTGAAAAAAACGCTGGATTTAGACGCACTGCTGTGGGCGCCCGACTAAGCCAATCGGTTATGATGGCAACATTACTTTAAAAGGCTTTGTATGCATTTGCCACCCATCACTCGAAACCTACTTTGGATTATGGCCATTGTTTTTTTGGCACAGCAATTTCTAGGTGCGCAACTCGCACCCTTTATGCTTTGGCCATGGGGCGATTTTCCGGCTGGCATTGGCTCGGATGGTATGCCAATCAGTATCGGCTTTCAGCCTTGGCAATTACTCACCTATGGCTTTATGCACGGTGGCATGGGGCATTTATTCTTCAACTGTTTGGCCTTGTATCAATTTGGCGCACGCTTGGAAGATACTTGGGGCGGAAAAAAGTATTTGACGTTCTTTTTAGTTTGCGTAGTAGGAGCGGGCCTATGCCAACTCGCAGTAACCAGCTACTTGTACGATCCCGCACAAGGCCCAATCCCCACACTCGGCGCATCAGGCGGCGTATTCGGTTTATTGCTAGCGTATGGCATGTTGTTTCCGCGCGAGCGTATGATGCTGTTGATTCCACCTATTCCAGTATCGGCGCGCACCTTGGTCATTGGCTTTGGTGTGCTTTCGTTAATCATGGGTGTTACTGGAGCTGGCGGTGGTGTGGCACATTTCGCGCATCTGGGCGGCATGCTATTTGGTTGGTTGCTCATACGCTATTGGGATGGGAAATCGCCGTTTACCAAAAAACGCAAAGGTCCATGGGGCGTATAGCGGAGCGCTTAGCGTTTGCTTTTACCAAAGCTTGCAAATTCTGAGCCAGCCACCAAGCGCAAGGCTTGCAATTTACTGGCATTCACAGCTTGCGCAGCCGCTTGCGAAGTTTGCAAAAGGCTTGGATAAATCAGTTCTAAGCTGCGCTTGAACGGCTTAAGATCGACTTCTCGATTGCGCGCTCGAAACACCGCTTGTTCGTTCGGAGAGTAATTCGGCAATAGGTTTAATTTTGCATCCACCGCAAAACAGTGCGCAGTGTTTTCAGCATCGGTGAACACGCTTTCAAGCACTACGCTGCGTGGGTGTAGGTTGTCGTCAACCATAAAGCTGGCACTGCCGGAATGGCTGTTAATAAATTCGCCGAACGCCGCTTGAAATAATACATGCTTGTAATCGAAATGCAGCAGCTCAGTATTTTGGCTAGCCGTTTCAGGGCTGAACGTGCATGGTAAATCAGCTACTTTTAGTGCATCAAATTCGTTCAAGCTCAGCTGGCTGGCATCTAACAAAAAATTATGTGCACTCTGCGGGCTAAAAATAGCGCCATAATAACTGAGCAACTCAATAAATAAAGACTCAAAACTGTCTTGCTCAATCTGCTGCAAACGCACAGAGCTGGCGTGTTGAAAGCACTGCCTACGCAAATCATACAAATGGCTTTCATCGCTTTGATTCAGTAATAGTCTCAATGCCGGCGGCATCATCGGCTGTTCTGAATCTAATTGCCCTTCATGGAAGGATTGTTGCGCGCAGTGATAGCTCAGTAAACTGTCTTGTTCGCTCGCCGATTCAATGCAGGCTACTACGCCATCAACAGATATGTGGTCTTGCGCGGAGAATTCACAGCGAATGAGCGGCGCATTTGCAATAGCGAAATGCTTTAATTCGGCGCAGCCGGTAAAAACAATATCCACTTGCCGATTATCGGCTCTGAGTATGGTGCCTAAGCCTAATTCGGGCTCGGCGCTTGAATACCAACGTTGGCCAGGTTTGAATAATAACATCGGCGCATTGTACTGATTTTGTGGGCTAAGCGCAAAAAATATGTGATAAATTTAAATGACTAGCGTATTTTAAAGCTAGAAAAATAAGAGCAATGCGCAAAGCATTTTGGTGTATACCCGCTTATTTGAAAAAACTATAATGATCTAATTGTGAGTTAGAAGCTCGCTTTTGTGGATAACTATCCAAGTTTTACTCGATAGGTGTTTCGTCCAGCTGCTTTTGCGTCATAAAGAGCTTGGTCAGCGAGATTCATTAATGCCTTCGCATCCGGTGTATGTGTGCAGTAGGCTACGCCAATACTCGCACTCAGCGGCAGGCTAATTTCATCGATATGGACTGGTTGTTGCATAAGGAGCAACAATTTTCTCGCCATTGTCTCGCCACTTTCTGGCGTAGGGTTTTCGATTAAAACAACAAATTCATCGCCGCCTAACCTTGCTATCAAATCATCTTTCCGTACACACGATTGTAATCGTTCAGCAAACGCTATAATCACTGAATCACCCACAAGGTGGCCATGGGTATCATTAATAGTTTTGAAATTATCAATATCGAGATAAAGCAAAGTAATGCCGTTTTCCTGGCGCCGACTACGTGCCAATGCAGTAGATAGTTGCTCATCAAAATGACGACGATTTGCAATTCCAGTTAGACTGTCTATGCGCGTTAGTCTGTCAAGATTAGCTTCTGCGAGCTTAAGCGCTGTAATGTCGTAGGTTAATGCTAGAAAACCTTTTACATTCTGGTTTTCGTCCAGCTCAGGTACATAGTTGGACTGATAGCAATAGTGCTTTCCAGCCAGCATGCTCGAACGCTCGAAACGCACACGCTTGCCTTGCAACACGTCTTCAACATACGATTGAACTTCAATATAGTGCTCTTCGCCGCGTGCTTCTCGCAGTGTTTTACCAATCAGTAATTGTGGATCTAAGCCCAGCACTTTTCCGGTATGAGCATTTGCGAATACATAACGCTGGTCTTTATCTATTTGCGCAATGATGGCAGGAATATTATCAGTAATAGAGCGCATGCGGCTCTCACTGGCATTCAGAGCTCGTTCGGCATCATGCAATTGAGCAATAACCAGTTTTAGTTGCTTATTGTTACGGCGTTGTAAAAAGAATAAAATCCCTATTACAATCAGCAACCCAATACTTAAGACTATAGTAATGATTATAAATTGTTGTGATAGGTTCGTTGGAGCTTGAACCACTACCGTATTAGTGGTTGACAAAAACCCTGCAATCAAAATGAAGATGGTTAAATGGTTAATTCCAGAAAAAACGTTCATGCGCATCCTGTGTACACTTGGGAACCATCACAACCTATACAGCGTAACAGCTATCCAAAGCTTACTACTGAAGCTTGTTAATGTTGCGTGAAGGCCAACTGTAGTTCGCCATAATCATATTGAGGCCCAGCATCTTGCGGAACAGGTCGTGTGCGTCCTCGCTGCTTTCGTAGGCGTTGCAGTCGTCATCGTTTACCCATGCACACACAACCGCTTTGCATGGTGCATTTCACTAAGTTTGCGGGCTAAGCGCAAAGAAATACGGCTTGTATAGTGATGAAAGCGCAATGTGGCTAGGTAAAGCTATTAGTTTGTAAGTGAGCCAAGAATAGGCTTGGCCCATTTTGGCGTTTTCCTTATATCATCGGCTGTTAGTGGCCAGACTAGCTGTCCGTTCTCGATGATGGCAACATCTATTAATTCCGGAATGCTTTCTCCATTAACTGCATCGGCGCTATTGTCGTATACCGTGACCATACTGACCACGGGTATCAACATATTGAGGTGTAACAGTGAATCTACATAACGGCTTCGAATTTTATCTTCTGGAATAGCGTGACCACCATGTGTGACACGCAAATTAACCCGTTCAATGTGTTTTTCCACGCTGGATAGTCCACAGAACCAGATTAATACATCATGCGTTTGAGTTGCATCTTGCAGCATTTTTACAATGCTTGTTCCTCCTAGCGTTGTTTCAAAAGCATAGTTTTTGTGGTTAATAATGGCATTGCTCAATCGGCTAATACTTTCTTGCCAAGCTTTGCTGTTGGCTTGGGCTTGATCACACTTTGTTATTTGCATATATTCGCGTGCGTAGTCATCGGGGTTGAACCATGAATGCTTAAATAAGCCAAGCTTGTATCCGCCGATAGAACTTTTTCCTGCGCCATTAACGCCTGCTAAAACAAAAATGACCGGCCGCATACTCAATAGCTGGCTCCTGCTTTAAGTTTGCCATTGAGTTTTGTGGGTTTGCTCATCATTGCACGTAGCTGCTTGCCTGCGTTGGCATTATCAATTGAGGCTAAGCGAGCATCGAAGCGTTTGCTCAATTCATCAAGCTCAACTTGTCTTGCCGCATCTCCTTCGCCTGCTGCGCGAGTTAACGCCGCATAGGCTTCGAGCGAAAGAATAACAACTTCAGGTTCTTTGTGGTTGGTAACCAGAAGTCTTCCGCTCTTTAAAACGAATTTAACCACATCTCGCCAACTGCCTTTGATTGATGAGGCGGGAGTGCTTTGTAAATTGTGCAACGTATCCGTTTTATTTGTCGCAAGCATGGCTGTTTCTCCAGTAATCACTAGCAACATATTAGTCCATAATGGTAAATATGTACAATTTGGCCATATTTAGTCATATCTGCATAAATACCAAAGCAGGTAAGATGCGCCTTTACACTGTGAAGTGCGATTCGGCTGGGCAGACAGGGTAGGGTTATTGCCCGTGTATTTCCGCGTCAATTTGCTGGATTAATGCCTCTTCAATGAATTTATTAAGGCTGATGCCGCGCGCTGTGGCGAGTGTGCTGGCAAGGGTATGAATTTTTTTATTGGTACGGAAATTCAAAGTGCCAGAAAACTTCTTAACCGGCTCAAGGCTATTTTCGCGACATAAATCCATAAATACGGTGAGCGATTTTTCGCTTTCAGCTTTCAGTGTTGCCAAGCTATCACCGTAGAAATCCACATGGCCATTCAGCTCGGTAAACTCGCCACGGAATAAATTGATTTCAGGGTCGAAGTTGATAACAGCGCGGTGGCCTTTGATGATCATTACATTGTTCATCGGGTTACTCCTTAGTGTGTCATCAAATTCTTTAATGCTAGCATTTTATATTAAAGAATGCTTTAATATAGTTTAATCGTATTAAAGGTTACTTTAAAATGAGCCGAATCACAGGTACATATGCCGTATCAACAATACTGGGTGAAACGGTGCAATCCTTCGTTCCGCTGCCTTTGCCGCCTGAAAAGCCGACGTTAGCTCGGGAGTCATATGTTGAACAGAACCATCTGGCTGAATTGGCGCTCGCCAAGCTTTCCGGTGTCTCGGGATTGGTGCCTTCAGTAGATTGGTTACTGTATAGCGCAATTCGCAAAGAAGCCATGCTTACATCGCAAATCGAAGGTACTCAGGCCACATTGACTGACTTATTCGATGAGGAAGCGGGATTCGTCGTTAGCAACACAGAGGATGTGGAAGAAGTTACCAACTACCTTCGCGCTTTCAGGATGGTGCAAGACAATTTGCGAAGCCCCGGCGGACTGCCCATCAGTGTCCGCCTGTTATGTGATGCACATCGATTATTGATGGCTGGAGTGCGCGGTGCTGGCAAACAACCGGGAGAGTTGCGCCGATCTCAAAACTGGATTGGTGGCACACGTCCTGGCAATGCGGTATTCGTGCCACCTCCAGCAGAAAAAGTGCCCGGCTTGCTAGCCGAGTTGGAACAATTCATCCACAACAATGCAGACGATCTTCCGCCACTGGTGAAAATTGCACTTGCGCATGCGCAGTTCGAGACTATCCACCCCTTTCTGGATGGCAATGGCCGCATTGGCCGCTTGCTGATTGCCGCGCTATTGGAGCACTGCAAACTTTTGCCCGAGCCGTTGCTGTATTTGAGCGGCTACTTGAAGCAACACCAGATGGAATACTATCGGCGACTTTCGATTATCCGCACAGAGGGAAATTGGGAATCCTGGGTGGCGTTCTTTCTGGAGGGAATCGCATTTGCAGCGGCAGAGGCGGAGCGCAGTATCATCGCAGTCGCCAGTTTGATATCAAACGACAGACGACGGCTGCTCGATTCACCGAAAGCCGGTCCGGCCAGTTATCGTCTGTTCGAGATGCTACCAATGATGCCGCGCTTTACTGTGGAAAGTGTTCGCCAGAAGCTGGACACCAGCTTTCCAACTGCAAATGCCGCTGTGCAGGTGCTTTGCGAGCTTGGCATTGTGGTTGAGGTAACCGGGCAAAAGAAAAATCGAAACTACAGCTTTCAACGCTACATCGAATTGCTGTCGCGTTGAAATGAATGTGGCGCAACATTGCTTTGGAATTATCAGCTTGCCAGCTTCCTGATAAAATGCCTACGAACAAGAAGCCAATATTAAAATCAG
>JANPOU010000046.1:0-1688 GCA_031428155.1 Arenimonas sp.
AACCGAGCCGGATGCGCGCGGAGTAATTGCGTCTGGCGCGGATAACACCGCAAACTTTTTCGCCAAACGAGATGGCGGGCGTTTAAATGCAGGCCGCTCTGGCATCGTGATGATGGAAATTGTTTCGGTGGATTCTTTGGCAGACTATGCCCGCACAATGACCTATTTACAAACGCACGCATCGATTCGCTCAGTGGAAGTGATGATTGCCACGCCAGGCAAATTGGGCTTGCAAGTAGATCTTCGCAGTGGGGTGAATGCTTTTCGTGGCTTGATGCGCAGTAGCAATACCTTGCAACCGCTTGGTTCTGCAAGTGCGTCTGTGGCACAATCGGAAAATACCGAACAAGGTGGCTCAGCTGAACCAGTCGTGCAAGTTATAGAGCGCTTTGCGCTTAAAAATTGAGGATATCCAGATGATTCCTCTTAAATGGCAACTACCGGCACTGATTGGGCTGTTTTGCGTATTACTTTGGTTGCTCAGCTCGATCTTGACTCCTTTCATTTTTTCAATAGTACTAGCCTGGATGGGGGTGCCATTAGTTGTGCGTTTTGAACGTTGGGGGCTGAAACACGACAGAGCGGTTCTGCTTGCCATGACTGTGTTGTTTGGAAGTTTGATCCTCGCTTCACTGATTGTGATTCCCTTGTTATGGGTGCAATTGAGTTCATTGGCCAATGGTTTTCCGCGCCTGCTTATCTGGTTCCAAGAATCTGCTTTGCCATGGGTATCAAAAAACTTGCGCATAGATGTATCGCATTTCTCTGATCTTGAGCATTTTACGGCATGGCTCGAACCTCACCGAAAGGATATTAGTGAATATGCCGGCACAGTCCTCGGCTATGTTACAAAATCATCTGGGGTTATCTTGGGCTTTGTATCCAATATGCTGCTGGTGCCGTTAATCACTTTCTACTTTCTTCGTGATTGGGATGCCATTCTCGCTAAAATTCGGCAAACCGTTCCTCGCCCATATATTGCCACTGTTTCGCGTTTGACTCGCGAATCCAATGCCGTTCTCGGTGGCTTTATCGATGGTCAGTTGCGCGTTATGTTGTGCTTGGGCGCGCTGTACGCCACTGGATTATGGTTGGTCGGAATAGAATCTGCGCTGTTGATTGGTTTTCTTTCAGGGGCCATGAATTTCGTGCCTTATATGGGCTTTGTGGTTGGCATTGTACTGGCCGCCATCGCTAGCATCATCCAGTTTGGCGACGTCCAGCATTTAATTTGGGTCGGTGTGGTTTACGCTATAGGTCAGTTTACTGAAAGCTTTATCTTAACGCCGCGTATCGTTGGTGACCGAATCGGTCTGAATCCTGTCATGGTAATTTTTGTATTGATGGCTGGTGGCTTACTATTCGGATTCATCGGAATACTTCTCGCTTTGCCGGTATCGGCGGTGCTGAATGTGGTGTTTAAATATCTGTATGAAGACTGCTATTTGAAAAGCCAACTTTACGGTGAGCCGGATAAGGCGGAAGCCTTGGAGCCCGAAAGGCCGGATGTGTGAGCGTACAATTGCCGCTTTCCTTCAAAGCACGTTCCGATCAACGCTTTGTTGACTACCTTGAAAATCACGATGCACGTACTAGCCTAGAGCTTGCCGCTGAAGGACGTTTCGAACACAATATTTTTCTTGCTGGCGCAGAGGGCGCAGGCAAAACGCACTTGCTTAGAGCGGCTG
>JANPOU010000047.1:0-6017 GCA_031428155.1 Arenimonas sp.
AATGACGATAAGAATAACCGGCCACCATTCAGAAACGATTGAACCAAAGTTGGGAACCCAGCCTTGCTTCAATGCCAAAAAGTAAACACCAAGTATGATTAGAATAATTGGGCCAACGGTTGATTTGTTTTTCATATGAACCTTGCAGGTTGAAATGCGGGCTTTGTGCCTATGCATCAAAGTTTTGAATAGAATCCATTAAATACAGGCTTGAGAATTTCGTCAATCAAAACCTTTACTAGCTGCCTTGAATTTAAACCAGAAGTATTTTCAAGCCAATTAAAATGAGCACCACGCCGCCAAACAACTCGGCTTTATTTTCCAGCTTGGTGCCGCTTTTTTCACCTACTAAAACGCCAACATAGCTTAATAAATACGTTATTACACCAATAACAAGGCACGAAAATAAAACATTTACATTTAGCAAGTTTAAAACAAAGCCAGCGGCCATGGCGTCAATGCTGGTGGCAATAGCAAGCACTAGCATCACTTGGTGGGTTATATTTTTTAACTCATTTTCGATGCCGGTGTTAAATGATTCGTAAATCATTTTTGCACCGATCAGCAACAACAGAAAAAACGCGACCCACGGCGCATAGGCAGCAACAACGCTTAGCAGGCCTTTGCCAGCCCAATAGCCAAAGAATGGCATGAGCGCCTGAAACAGCCCAAAATAGCCAGCGGCCATTAAAGCCATTTTCTTTGAATTTTTCTTATGCTTTGCGCCTAAGCCGATAGAAACCGCAAAGGCATCCATGCTTAATGCGATGGCGAGAAAAAATACCTCTAACATGTAAACACCTAAATAAAAGTGAATTTAACGGCGATTAATTTAACCGATTTAAAACGACGCTACCATTATTGATAATGAGCATCGGTTCGAACAAGGTGCTGGAGTCTAGGCGAGGATCGCGAGCAACGACTTGTAAATCAGCTTCCATGCCAACAGCAATACTGCCCGTGCGCGATTCAATACCAAGCACACGTGCAGAGTTATAGGTCATCGCGGAAATCGCCTCTAAAGGCGAAAGGCCGCAGGCAATCAACTCTTGCATTTCATAACCGGGCCTGACGCGTGAGCTGTCATCGCCGTCGCCATAACTGCCATCGGTGCCGCCAGCCACAACAACACCCATGGCGTGCGCTTTACGAACCGCCTCGCGTAACGGTTTCATCATGTGATGCGTGCGTATTTGCAAGGCAACCGATTCAGCATCATTGCCCTGCGGGTCGCCCAGAGGGCTCATGATGGCGAGTGTCGGGACAAAATAGGTGCCTTGTTTTTTCATCAGGCGCAAGGTTTCATCGTCAACATAAGTACCATGTTCGATGCTACGCACACCAGCGCGAACGGCAGCATTTACGCCACTTTGGCCGTGTGAGTGGGCGGCTACAAACAATCCTTTTTTTGAAGCTTCTTGCACTGCGGCAAGTATTTCCTCATAACTCAATTCCGGGCGACGCGGGTCGGTGCTGGCAAGCCCGGCGCGTTCACTGGCACCCACTTTAATCACATCAGCACCGCGTGCAATCACAGCACGCACCACTTCGCGAACATTTTCAGCGCCTTTTAAGGGGGTTTTATAATAGCGGCCAAATTGCGGATAACTTAACATAAACGATTCGCCTAATACCGGCCGAACATGCCCGGCAGATACCAACATTTCAGGCCCAGGCACATTATTTTGTTTTATTAAATCTCGCGTACCCAATCCTTTTAAATACACATCGCCCAAAATGCGCGCCGTGGTAACGCCAGATAGCAGCGCGCGCTGTGCAGAAGCGGGATCTTCAATATGGGCATGCGCATCAATATAGCCCGGCAACAGAAAAGCACCCTGTAGATCAATCGCACCGGGCCTCGCGCTTGCCTCAGTAATTTCGATAATGCGATTGCCACTCACATGCACATTGACACTACGAATTTCAGTCTTGCCAGTGCCATCAATTAACTGGGCATTGCTAAGCCACAAATCGGCACTCGATGCCGAGCCACTGACCAATATTCCGAATAGTAATAATTTCAGCGCATGCGAATTGAGGAAAATAGGTGTGCGGATTGATCTTGCTTGCGGCATGAAATAGCACTCCAAAATATTTACGGTAAGGCTAGTGTAAAGCTTATGTTGCTTGAATATGGAGCAGTTATTCAAACACTAATGTACTCCGTCCCCTTTGTTTAACACTTGGCTAAGATGTCGCGGCTTGCAGCAAAATCACTGCCTGTGTCGGTGAGGATTAGAACGGGCGAGAAACCGCCACCTTGGGTGCGGAAATTAGTGGTCTGTCCTTGCCAAGTACGTGCGGCGAGCAGTTGCACTTGTCCTTGGTAGGCGTATGCGCGGATATCGACTTTGAGCTTTTTCGACTCGCCATCGACGGTGACCAGCCGTTCGCTGGGGGTGACGATACGTTGTGCGACATAATCGCCTTGTAAAATGCTATCCCAAACGCGACGTGTTAATTTGTCACCGCGATAGGCAGCGCGTGAGCCAAATCCTACCACCGGTTTGAAAAACCAGTTTCGCCGTTCGGCCCACAAGGTATCGGCAGACTGCTCGCTTACTGGTACCGTGCGCGGCACAGCATGCAGAATACGAGCCAGAACATCAGGGGATATGTGCATGTCTTGCAATGCTTGGGAGTCGCTCAGAGTTGCCAAATGCGATTTGTTAGCATGCAGCGCATAGTTATGTGGGTTGGGCGTGAGTACTGTTGCGTTATGCAGGTAGGCCGCGCGCAATACGCTATGCCTGGGCTCATCCAGCATAAAGTCTGTCAGGCGGTTATAGACCATATCAATAGGCACATCCGATAACGCAGGGTGGTAAAGCCGTCCTTCGATCAAGCTGAACTCGCTGGCGTCGCCCACAGCCACCCGAAATCCAGCACGCTCAAGCATCAGCTTTGCCAATTGAAACTCAGGCGCGAGAAACTGGCTATCCGGTTCATCGTCGGTGATAACTATGCTAGTTAAGTGCGCATCACCGCGCTGCAAACGCCATTCGTTGTTGAACATTGCCGTGAATTCAGATTGTGTCAGAGTTGCGCTCTTGCGCGATCCGACTAACAACTGCATCGCATCGCAGCAGGCGTAATGCGCATCGGTCAGTACCGCATTAAGAAAGGCACCACCGGCGTTGGTGTTAATCTCTATCAGTTTCGCGCCGGTATCGCTGAGGTGAAAGTCATACCCCATAAACGCGCCTGTGGGACCAAAATCTGTTTGCATCTCTTTAGCCACATCGCGCATCGCATAGCGCTGCCAAGCCGCGCTACGCATCAAGCCGTCCAGTGCGGTCACCGTCGCGGAGATGTCGGCGAGTTCCGTGCTGTCCAAAAACACCGCAGTGGGCGAGAACAAATTCGGATGCGTCTGCGCTAGGACCGCTGTTAAACCTGCTAATGATGCATCAGCCTCCAGATGCGTGCGCAATTGCTCGGGGTAAAGCGTCTGGCAGGCGCAGAACTCATTGAGCATCTGGGCATGCGTGAGCGTTGGCGGTGCATTTGGTGTATCTGCAGGAGCAATGAGTGGGCTGGA
Organism: Arenimonas sp.; assembly: GCA_031428155.1. GTDB lineage: Bacteria > Pseudomonadota > Gammaproteobacteria > Xanthomonadales > Xanthomonadaceae > Arenimonas. The sequence goes on from JANPOU010000047.1 coordinate 3,545, forward strand.
CATATACTTGTATGGTATCGCAGATTACCAATACTGGATTTCTAGGAAGTCGCTTTGATAGCGTATTAGGCATCAGCTTCTTACAATGATTCTGAATTTAGCGGAGCGAGATAGTTACTAAAACGCTAAAGTACTCCGTTCCCTTTGTTCGCAATTCCACCCGACCTATATTTTTTAAGCAACAAGAATAACTCTTGGTTTTACGGCTTCAACGCCAATTCCGCTGCTTCCAGTTTATTTAGATTCGCTTGCAATGGCGCTCAATGTGTCAATCAAAGGTGGCAATGCATCGCGGACTGTATCCCAAACAACATCAAGGTTTATATCGAAATAGCCGTGTGCAATTCGGTTGCGCATGCCCTTGATACTTTTCCATGGAACTTGATGGTATTGCTCAATGAGTGCAGGGTAATCGCGAATTAGTTTTGTGGCGGCTTCTCCCATCACCACAATATTTAAAATGACAGCTTGCTGTGTACGTTTGTCCGTCAAAAAATCTATTTTATCTAAACCTTCGATATAGCTATATGCAAGCTGCGCGGCCTCAAGCATATGGCCGATGTAATCTGCACTACGATCCGAATTCATATGGGTTGGGCTTGGGCGAGGACAAGATGACGAAAGCTTAGTGGCAAATCACCTGGCGTGAGCAGATCGACGGGAACGCCCAGCGTTTCTTCAAGATCGGCTTGTAAGCTGCCCAAGTCGAACAAAGTAGCGCCCGGTAATGGGTCAACTAATAAATCTAAATCACTGCCATCAAGATCGGTTTTATCTAATGCCGAGCCGAATACGCGCAAGTTGGTAACCTTATAGTTCACCAACATTTCACGCATAACATGGCGATATTTATGGAGCGCGACGGATGGTTTCATATCTGCAATTCTCTAAAGGTTGTTAAATAGGGCTTGCTTGGTTGGCCTAATAGTGTTCATTAAATCGGTTACCGGAATATCCGTCAACCCATAACTGTTAATCACACCTTGAACGCCAATTCCGCTGCTTCCAGTTTATCTAGATAGCTTCTAGTATGTGAATGTCGTCTTGACTGGCGGTGGTGATTTCAGGGTCTGCTGCACAACGCAGCAGCGTTCGGCCGCGATTTGAAGCCTTTGCAGCAGGTCGGGTGAGGTTCCCTCTTTTGCTTTCATCCGCACATCGCAAGTCATGGATTGGAAGCCGACCGGAACCGACGCATCCATGGCCATCGTGCCGCGTACGTCCACTGAAGCGGTGACTCGGACTTCAAGCTCAAGCAGTTCGACGCCTAGCAAGTTTGCGACCATCCGCACAGCCGAATCCTGGCAGGCTGCCAGCGCAGCACATAAAAGATCGCCTGGTGTTGGAGCGTCATGCAAACCGCCTACCGCGCCATGCACACCAACTGGAATGGATACGCCGCAGCCGTCCATTGGTTCGACGACAGAATGAAATGGATCTGAGGCGCTATTCCCGGTCGTTTTGGCGTGGTCAACAATCATGGCCGACTCGGGTGCTTCTTTGTACTTGATCTTCAAGGGTTTCTGCGCGTTGTAAACACTGGTTTCCATAAAGCTAGCTCCTGTCTGTGTGATGTTATCGCTTGAATTAAGCCGAACCGCGACGTTGCGTTGTATTGTATGAACTGATAGGTAAAGCCCGCACGACTAGGGCGTCCAGTTGGCATGTTGCACGTAGGCCGGCGTGTCCGGGCGCTTGTGGCGTTCGCATTGCTGTGCCAGCCACTGAAACCACTCGGCCCACGAGGGCTGCGACTGTTCGATTCTAATCTGATTCAACCATGGACCAAGCTTGTGCCACATCACAACCGTGATGCCGCCTGCAAGCTCCACCACAAGCGCAAATGGCGCAATGCGCTGGAATACCAACAGCCCCATGGTTTCGAATGTGGTGCAAATCAGTACTGCAGCCTTCTCCGTTTCCGGCCCAGAACGGCGAAGTTCCTCCGCAGATACGCCATCTGGCAATGCGCGAATCAGCATGATGGCTTCGGCAAGGCTGGCATCCATGAATGTACGCATGAGATCGCCGGCAACCGCATCTCTTCGCTGCTTTTTCAGCTCCCAAAGCTGAATCAGGCCGAATAGCATGCCACCAACGATGGTGGCGGTACCGATTATTTGGGAGATACTTGAGACGGTTTCAAGATTCATCGCAACTCCAATTAGGCTTAACTTTTGAGGCAGCAGTGTGTCGGGTAAAACCCATTACATAGCAGGCTAGATGTTTCGTCAATCAGAATACTTCTTGCTCAATCAACAGCTTCTTCTATTTGCAATGAGAAGAATTTGAAAGCGGTCTTTCCCACTTGCGTTGTATCGTAGTAGGCATAAGCGGCAACAGCACTGGCACCAACCAATGGAACGAATCTGGATACAGCACTGCCAATGGCGCGTTGCGTTATCTTTATGCCAATTTTATGAGCAACACCTTGCAGTACACGTATTGATGCCGTTTTAACAAGCATTCGCTC
>JANPOU010000048.1:0-30741 GCA_031428155.1 Arenimonas sp.
GCCAAGCCTGAACGCAGGCGCGATGCATCGTCACCGAAGGCATGCAGCTCTACCCACACTTGCGACAGATCAACAATTTCAAACAAGGGCTCGCTGCCGGCTACATCACCGACATTGGTCAGACGTGCGAGCACGATGCCATTGATCGGCGAGGTCACGGTAAAGCTACGCAAGCTGTCGCTATTTTCAACCACAGCCAGAGTTTGTCCGGCGCGAACCGTGTCGCCAGTTTGAACGCTCACCGATTGCACCAATCCCGGAAAACGCGCGCTCACTTCTGCATGGCGATCTTCGTTCATTGCCACACGGCCCATCAGGCGAAGCGTTTCGGAAATCGTTGCCGGCCCGGCTTGTTCCGTGGTCAGTCCAGCGGTTTTCGCCACTGTCGCAGGCATCGAGGTGCGGCCTTCATAGGAATCATATTTCCAGGAAAAACGTTTCCCCGCATAGTTGGCGGTTACTTCGACATCAAAGGAATGCGGTTCAATCACCACACCGCTGCCGACCAGATGATCACCATCGGCACGGAAACTGAAGTTGTCGGTTTTATTTCCCGTGCGAAGTAATTTGATATTGGCTTGCACATCATTCGGTGAAATCGGCTTGTCGTTTTTATACGCGTACAAATGAAACTCGGGTGGCACACCGGTTTCGAAAATCGTCACTTCGATCGCAAAGTCGTCCTGGCGCAGCATGCGGCCACGATGCGGTCCGCGTTCAAACTCGGCGGCTTCCGCGGCGTGTCCATTTTCTCCGCCTGCATCGGAATGCGTTTTGTTGTCACCACAAGCAGTTAGAAGAAGCGTCAGGATGCAAATTAAAAGTGTCGATATTTTCATGGGGAAATCTCTTGGGCGGTAGCCGTTGCGCGTTCAATCTCGGCAAACAAGCGGTGATAACGGGCAGCAGCGGCAATATGCTGGTTTTGCAAATCAAACATGACGCGACGTGCATCGGCGATTTGCAGGAAGGAATAACGGCCTTCGTCATATCCAGCCTGTGTCACGGCCAAGGCTTTTTTCGCCGAAGGAATCATGCGATCACGCAAACTTTCGACTTCGTGCCGGGCATGTCGCAGTTCTTGATAACGACCGAACAGCGCTTGATAAGCGTCGAGTTCGGCGGCACTCTGCCGGGCCGCCAACCGATCTTGTTCGGCAGAATTTTTTGCAAGTGCCAGTGATGAGCGCTCGGACAATCCGATCGGCATCGAAAAAGACAATAACAAGCCTTGATCATTCAGCGCTTCATTGCGACGAACACCCAGACTGGCAGTGACATCGGGTTTACTACTTGCGGTGGCGAGCCTGCGCTGTGCTTCCAACTGCTCGGCTTCCAACGCGAATGTTTGATAGTCCGGATTTTGTTTGAGTTGCAATACCAAGACTTCAAACGATGCCACTTCGGGCAGCGTATCGAGATTACCTTGCACACGTTCAAATGTCGGTGACCGTTCACCCCAGAGCGTCGACAAGCTGACGCGGGCGCTGGCAAGCTCATGCTCGGCATCTTCCTGCGTGAGTTCGGCGCGACTCACCGACAGTTGTGAGAGCTCCAAATCGGCCGACGTATTTCTTCCGCGCTGAACTCGATAAGCCATTGTCTTTTTGACTTCAATGGCGAGCTTGACTTCTTTCTCGGCCATTTCCAGTTGGCGTTGCTTCGCCAGCACCTCGAGAAAACGCCGCTTCGTTTCCGCCGCAATATCCAAACGGCGTTGTTCAACGGTATTGTGCTGACGGGCGACCGACGAGGCACCGACTTGTTGTCGTGCTTCGCGCTTTCCACCGAGCTCGAAAACGCGGCCTAAACGTAGGCTGGTTTCAGCGCTACTAACGCCGCTATACGAGCCCGTGCCGACAATGTTTTCCAGTTCGGTGCTGATAAAAGGCGCCGGTGCTAGGCCGTCCAGCGAAGCCTGATATTCTGCGGCCCGGGTAGCTGATTTTTCCGCCAACAACTGGGGATGGCTGTCGAGCGAGCGACGCACCGCTTCATCCAGGGTCAAATTTTGTGCCGCGGTCATGTTGGACCACAGCCCGAATATTCCGGCTAACGCTAGAATCAAACTATTTCGAAATAGCACAAGTGCCTCCGTCAAAAAATGCGCAATGAATTGCTGCCCAAAAAGCAACAAATGAATAATTTGCGTTTAGACGATGGGTGGCCGGTGCGGCGGTGAACTTAAACTGGCAGGCCGCAACAAACTGGGCGGACTGCTACATGCCAAACTGGGTGCCAGACTTGGCAGCAGATTCAACTCGGAGCTCAAAATGGCCTGCGCCGAAAAAGGAGCATCATGAAAATGAAGCGTTGCAGGTAAGTCATCAGCCTCTGGGTCTGCTGGCGCTGTATCGTGATCCCAGTCAGCATGGTGATGATGATCCGCTGTCGCTTGTTGGTGTTTATGAAGCTCACCGGACGCCATACCAGTAAAACAAAGACTGAATGCAAACAACAAGCATATAATCTGACTGTATATTTGGATTCGGTGTATTTGACTGGAAATCATAAAAGCATCATAGCACTGTGTATTAGTGAAGTACATTGCAATTATAGTTTTGGTATATGCCTTGATACCCAATTTGCAGTGTGTAGTGAACTGTATTTAAATTCTATCTTCATTCCAAATACGGATCCGAATAACCCATGTCAGCCAGGATTTCGCGTTCAATGGCTTCCATCACTAACGCTTCTGTGTCGTTGTCGTGATCTAAGCCCAACAAATGCAAAACACCGTGAATGGTGAGGTGTGCATAATGCGCGGAGAGGGGTTTGTTCTGCTCAGCGGCTTCTTTGGCAACCACAGGCGCGCAGATGACTAAATCGCCGAGTAGCGGCAGGGTTACGCCTTCGGGTAATTCAGCGGGAAAACTAAGCACGTTGGTGGCGTAATCTTTGCCACGGTAGTGTTTATTCAGCGCAAGGCCTTCTTTTTCATCAACCACCCGAATAGCGATATCGGCGCGTTTGATGCGACCTTGGCAGGCGGCCTCAGCCCAGCGCTTGAAACTTTGCGGAGCTGGCACACCTTTGCGCGAGATGCCGTAACTCACGCCCACATCGCATTGGATGGGGCCGCGCGTCATTGCGTAACAACCTCGCCACGCAGGGTGTTGACCCGCACTTCGGAAATATGAATATCAACAAATTGCCCGATTAAACGCGGGCTACCGACAAAATTCACATAACGCATATTTTCTGTGCGGCCGGTTAACTCATTGGCATCGCGAGTACTCGGTTTTTCGACTAACACACGTTGCACGGTACCAATCATTTTTTGCGAGATGGCTTGTGCCTGCGCATTGACTAAATCTTGAACGCGTTTCAATCGTATGCTTTTCACTTCAGCGCTGGTTTCATCGGGCAAGTTCGCAGCCGGAGTGCCGGGGCGTTTTGAATACACGAATGAAAAACTTTGGTCGAAGCCCACGTCTTCAATCAATTTAATGGTCGCTTCAAAGTCTTTATCGGTTTCGCCGGGAAAGCCAATGATCATGTCGGTGCTTATGCAGATGCCCGGTTTGGCGGCTTTCAGTTTGCGAATTTTGGCTTTGTATTCCAGTGCGGTATGGTTGCGCTTCATTGAAGTTAGAATGCGGTCAGAGCCAGACTGCACCGGCAAATGCAGGTAACTAGCCAGTTTGTCGATATCGCGATGTGCTTCAATCAGGCTGTCGGAAAACTCCATCGGGTGTGAAGTGGTGTAGCGAATACGACCAATTTGTTCAATCTGCGCAATAGCGCGGATTAGCATGGCTAAATCTGCGGTGTCTTCGCTGTCGTCCATCGGACCACGATACGCGTTTACATTTTGGCCGAGCAGATTCACTTCGCGCACGCCTTGTTGGGCAAGCTGAATCACTTCCAACAACACATCATCGAAGGGTCGCGACACCTCTTCGCCGCGAGTATATGGCACCACGCAGAAACTGCAGTATTTCGAGCAACCTTCCATAATCGACACAAACGCGGTTGGACCTTCGGCGCGTGGCTTTGGCAGATGGTCGAATTTTTCGATTTCCGGAAAGCTGATGTCAACTTGCGACTTGCCGGTTTCGCGCTTGGCATCAATCATGGCAGGCAAGCGGTGCAGGGTTTGTGGCCCGAATACTAAATCAACATACGGCGCGCGTTTCAAAATCGCTTCGCCTTCCTGCGAGGCCACACAGCCACCCACGCCAATCACAAGCTTCGGGTTTTTTGCTTTCAAATCACGCCAACGGCCAAGCTGCGAGAACACTTTCTCTTGGGCTTTTTCGCGAATGGAACAGGTGTTGATTAAGATCACATCAGCATCCAACTCATTTTGGGTGAGTTCAAGGCCGTGTTCAGCGGCTAATACGTCAGCCATTTTGTCCGAGTCGTACTCGTTCATCTGACAGCCGTGGGTTTTTATGAAAAGCTTTCCGGTGGGTGCTTTCCCGGTCATGGCGCTTAATCCGGTCGGGAGGGGTGTGTATTGTAACAAGGATTCTTGGAAAGCTGGAAAAATTGGGCATAATAGCCTTTCAATGCGGTGCAACTTCTTGGGGTTTTAATGAATCAATCGAAACGTGTCTGTGTGATTGGTGCTGGGCCAAGTGGTTTGGCAGCGGCTAAAAACTGCGTGCAAGCGGGTTTGCAGGTAGTAGTGTTCGAGAAAAATGATAAAGTTGGCGGCAATTGGGTATTTAATTCAAGCACTGGGCATTCCAGCGTGTATGAAAACACCCATATCATCAGCTCAAAAGCCTTATCAGAATACGAAGATTTTCCGATGCCGGCCGAGTATCCGGATTACCCAAGCCACCTACAATTGCAAGCCTATTTTGAAGCGTATGCCAAACATTTCGGCGCTTATCCGCATATTCGTTTTAAGCATGTTGTGAATAAAGCCGCACGCACACTTGATGGATTATGGCAGATTGAATATTTGGATTCGCAAGGTGAAAGCCATAGTGAAATTTTCGATGTGTTGATGGTGGCTAATGGCCATCATTGGCATCCGAAGCATCCGGAATATCCAGGAATATTCACCGGCACGTATATGCACTCGCATGATTTCAAAGGCATCGACGATAGCTGGCGTGATCAATCGGTATTAGTGATTGGTGCGGGAAATTCGGCTTGCGATATTGCGGTTGAATCGGCGCGGCTCGCAAAGCATGTGTCGCTGTCAATGCGCAGCCCGCAATGGTTTGTGCCGAAGTTTATGTTTGGTGTGCCATCAGATGTTACCGGTGCGCGCTTGAATATCTTGCCGCGTAAAGCCAAGCAATGGCTGATGACTGGCATGCTGCGGGTTATGCAAGGCTCTTATTCGAACTATGGATTGCCAGTTAATAAAAAACCGGTGCTCAGCCACCATCCAACCTTAAATTCAGACTTATTGGATTTCATCCGGCACGGCCGTATTACGCCAAAACCCGCAATCAAATGTTTTGATGGCGAATGGGTGGAGTTTGTTGATGGCAGTAAGCAGCGCTTTGATCGCATCTGCGCAGCAACTGGTTTTTGGATTAGCTTTCCGTTTTTCGACAAAGACTTTATCGATTTTCAACATGCTGAAAAAGTGCCGCTGTATCGAAAAATGTTGCATGCCGATATCAACAATCTTTACTTCATTGGTTTATTTCAACCGACTGGCTGCATTTGGCCTTTGGCCGATTACCAAGCACTGTTAGCCTGCGCCGAAATTGTTGGCCGGTATCAGCGCCCTGAAAATGTAGACCAGTTAATTGAGCATGAGATGCACAATCCACATTATCAATTCGATACTGGCTCACGGCATTCTACCCAAGTGGATTTTCACTTAATGCGCAATGAATTGAAAGCTGACCTCAAACAAATTGGTATTGATATTGGTAATCCACCAATGGGCAAAGCGGCGCAGTATAAGAAAGCCTTTGTTTTATAATCCTCGAACTGTGAATCAACTATAAACATCGCTTTATGTAGCTATGGATTTTTCCATTGCATGGCATACGATGAAAGTACATTCACTTGTCGCAAGGAGGTTTTATGTCTGTTTCCGCCAGCCATACACAATTTGCGTTTGATGTTGCTGAGTTAAATGTGTCGCGAATTGCCGCGATTAGCGCCACTGTTTGTGTGCACATGCTGGCCTTTATGTTTTTAATGGTGCCTGTGTCATTACCAGATAAAGTGATGCGCGAAGATTTCCGCACAGAAATAAGCTTAGCGGACCCGGTTAAACCAAAACCTATTGTTATTCCGCCGAAGCCACTTGTGGCTAAGCCAGTTGCGGACAAGCCGCAGACTTTGAATCCTGTTGCGGTGAGTAAGCCGCATGATGTTGTGCAGTCCACTGAGATCACAACATCCAACCCGCTGAACATTGATGTGTATGTGCCCGAACAGCAAATCGGTATCACAGAAAATATTGACACGATTGCAGGGGGCAATGTTGATGCCAGTACGCGTGCTCAGTATCCAGTGACATATCCAATTGCTGCTATGCGTGCCGGTTCAAGCGGTTTAGTCATTGTATTAGCGCACTACAATGCCGATGGCGTGGTAACTGATACACGCATTCATAAGTCAAGCCGGAATAAAGATTTAGATCGCTCTGCCTTACTAGGCGTGAAAAAATGGAAAATAAATCCTGGCAAAATAAATGGCCAAGCCATAGGCGGCGAAGCCTTGGTTGAAGTGCTATTTAACTTATAAAAACCGGTTGTATGTTAATTTTGAAACCAATACATGGCTTATTTAAGGTTTTTTGTGGGCTTCAGAACACTATTCATTGTTGTGATTGCCATGCTTGGTTCGCCGTATGCGTATGCGGCAACGGTGTATCGCTGTGTCGGTGCTGACGATGTGCCGGTCTTTTCTGAAACCAAGGTATCTGGCTTGCAGTGCAAGCCAGTGGCTGAAACCAAATTATATGATCATGCCAAAACCTCGATCACCGCACCGAAATTACGTGCATCTGAAAAAGCCGAGCAATCGCAAAAAACCCTTGCAACCAGTCCTGTTGTAAATTCTAAAGCAAGTGATAATGAAATCAAGTTTCTGCGCATGGGCTACTCAACCACCTATACCTGGGTGGATTCAAACGAGGTAAGGCATTTCGCTAGCAGCAAGCCGCGTGGCGTGGCAAACGTGCAAACCAAGCGCACTGAATACCCCATTTTCTCTATTCCCAGCTGCTATGCCTGCAAAATCACAGCCGGTGTGAATTTTGGTAATGTGAAGCTTAATTTACAGGCGTTTGCCAACGAAATAAGTCATTCGGCGCAAAAATATGGCGTTGATGAATCGATAGTGCGCGCCATTATCCATGCTGAGTCAGCATTTCGTCCGCATGTGGTATCGCCAAAAAATGCACAGGGCTTGATGCAGCTGATTCCAGCTACCGCCAAGCGCTTCGGTGTGCGCGATGCCTTTGACCCAGCGCAGAATATTGAGGGTGGTGTGCAATATTTGGCGTTTTTACTAAAGCGATATAACAACGACTTGATTTTAACTGCCGCGGCCTACAATGCCGGTGAAGGTGCAGTGGCTCGCTTTAAGGGGGTTCCGCCTTATAAAGAAACCAAGAATTATGTGGTTCGCGTCGGCCAATTAGCCGATCGCTACCGAAAAGCACTTAAATCCGGATAAGCGATTCGTAACCGTTGTTTAACAGGGGCTTAATCTATTACAATATGCCGTTGCGTTCAGTTTAATTGAACCAAGCCCCTTTCATTCACTGGAATTTGGAGAGCCGAATGGCTAACCACGAAGTAAATACCGGCCGTCGCCGATTCTTGACCACCACCACAGCTGTGGTCGGTGCTATTGGTGCTGGCTTTGCTGCTGTACCGTTCATTACCTCATTCAAACCATCTGCTCGTGCACAAACTGCGGGTGCACCTGTCATTGTTAATATCAGTAAGATTGATAACGAGCCAGGTATGCGCATTATTGAAATGTGGCGTGGTAAGCCGGTGTGGATTTTCAAACGTAGCCCTGAGCAGTTGGCAGTCTTGAAAACACTGGATTCACGCTTGCGTGATCCAAACTCAGACAACCCTGATCAAACACCTGCATTCGCCAAAAGTGAAGCACGTACCATTAAAGGCAAAGAAAATATTGCTGTGATTGTGGGTATCTGCACACATTTAGGCTGTTCACCGGCTTTTGTGCCCGAGTTGTTGCCACAGGCGTTTGATTCCGAATGGAAGGGTGGCTTTTATTGCCCATGCCACCAATCGCGATTTGATATGGCCGGCCGCGTGTTTCAAGGGGTTCCAGCGCCGTCTAATCTTGAAATCCCGCCATACCATTATGAAAATGACACCACTATTGTCATTGGCGTTGCGCCAGGAGCTACTTAATGAACGTCATTGAACGCACTGTCTCGAACGTCACCGGTTGGTTCAACGACCGCACACCAGGCCTGATTCCTGCCTATAAAAAACACATGTCTGAGTACTATGCGCCAAAGAACTTCAATCTTTGGTACTACTTCGGCGCGCTGTCTTTGCTGGTATTGGTTAACCAAATTGTGACTGGTATTTTCTTAACCATGAACTACAAGCCGAGTGCAGCAGAAGCATTCGCCTCGGTTGAATACATCATGCGTGATGTTCAGGGTGGCTGGTTAATTCGTTATATGCATTCCACCGGCGCATCTTTGTTTTTCGTGGTGATTTATCTGCACATGTTCCGAGCCATGATTTACGGCTCATACCAAAAGCCACGTGAATTAGTGTGGATTCTTGGCATGCTGATTTTCCTCACCCTGATGGCAGAAGCATTCTTGGGCTACGTATTGCCTTGGGGTCAAATGAGCTATTGGGGCGCGCAGGTTATCATCAATTTATTTGGTGCAATACCGGTGATTGGCCCAGAACTTACCGAATGGATTCGCGGCGATTACTTGGTATCAGATGCCACCTTAAATCGATTCTTCGCCTTGCACGTGATTGCCTTGCCGCTGGTGATTCTGCTGTTGGTGGTCTTACACTTAGGCGCATTGCATGAAGTGGGTTCAAATAATCCAGAAGGCATTGATATCAAGAAAGTGAAAGATGAAACCGGCAAACCAAAAGATGGTATACCGTTTCATCCTTACTACACCGTCAAAGATTTGTTTGGCGCGGGCTTCTTCTTAACCATTGCTGCGTTTATCTTATTCTTTGCGCCAACATTCGGCGGCCTGTTCTTAGAGCACGATAACTTTATACCAGCCAATTCGATGGTAACACCGCTGCACATTAAACCAGTTTGGTATTTCACGCCGTATTATGCGATGTTGCGTGCAGTGCCCGATAAACTCATTGGCGTAATGACCATGGGCGGCGCGGTGTTGATTTTGTTTGGTTTGCCGTGGTTTGATCGCTGCAAAGTCAAATCTATCCGTTACCGCCCAATGTTGCATAAAGTGTTGATGAGCTTGTTTGTAATTAGCTTTATTACACTGGCCTGGTTGGGCATGCAGGCTGGCAGTGCAACGCAAACCTTAATTGCGCGAATTCTGACTATCTTCTACTTCGGATTCTTTTTAACCATGCCAATTTGGTCAACTATGGGCCAAACCAAAGAAGTTCCTGCACGGGTGCCTGATCATGACTAAGCCAGTACTGTTTTTCCGCAGTTTATTTGCTGCATCCATGCTGTTAGCCGGGTCTGTGCTTGCCTCTGAAGGCGGAGCAGCAATGGAATCGGCACAAATCGATTTAACCAACAAAGCCTCTTTGCAACGTGGTGCCGGCTTGTACATGAGCTATTGCTCGGCTTGTCATTCGCTGGGTTATCAACGTTATTCACGAATGGCTGAAGATTTAGGTTTAAGCCAAGAGCAAGTTGAGAAAAACCTGATGTACACCGATGCTAAATTCGGCGAGACGATGAATACCGGTATGAGTGTTGAAAATGGCACAGCTTGGCTTGGCAAAGCACCGCCAGATCTGTCGGTGGTTGCCCGTACGAAAGCTGAAGGCGCTGATTGGGTATACAACTATTTGAAGTCGTTCTATGTTGATGAAAGCCGCCCAACGGGCTGGAACAACACCGTGTTTCCTGGTGCTTCAATGCCGCATGTGCTGTGGGATTTGCAAGGCAGCCCACGTGCACTAACCGAAGCTAAGCATAAAAATGCCAAAGGTGAGCTCGAAGCCTGCCATAAAGGCGAATACCAAGGCCAGTGCATCACTGGGTTTAGTATTCCTGAGCATCAAAAAGGCAGTTTAAGTGCTGAAGAATATGATCAGGTTGCTCGTGATATTTCCGGCTTTCTTGCCTATGTGGGCGAGCCATCTGCGGCAAAGCGTGAGTCTTTAGGTGTTTGGGTAGTGCTATTTTTGGCTTTATTTACCTTACTAGCCTATCTGTTGAAGTCTGAATATTGGCGTGATATCCATTAATTTGGCTTTAACTGCTTAAAAAAGGCTGCTCTGCAGCCTTTTTTCATGAAAAGCTTGCAAATCTTCACAAAATTAGCGATGTTAAAGTCTTATGGATAGTTTCCACATCAAAATAATAAGGTAAGGGAATGGCCACAAGTTCGCGTTCACGAAACACATTAACTTTGTATTCGGCTAAAAATTGTGTGGTATGCCATAAAGTCAGGCTGGTGATGGCGGCTAAAGGCATAACTTATGATCTTATCCCGGTGGATACCGCTAACCCGCCTGAAGACTTATTGCTTTTAGCGCCGCATTATCATTCGGTTCCAACTTTAGTTGAGCGCGACAATGCCATTTACATCTCGAATGTGATTGCCGAATATTTAGACGAGCGTTACCCGCACCCTGCGCTAATGCCAGCAGAGCCTATTTTCCGCGCTATGCACCGCATTGCAGTTCGGCAAGTTGAGCAAGATTGGGTGCCGCAAGTGCAATTGATTCAGTCTGGTTCTAAGCTTGCCGACCAAGCCAGAAAACGCTTACGTGAGCTGATTCTAGAATCACTGCCATTTTTTAAGCAAAACAAATTCTTTTTTGGCAATGAGATGAGTGTCATCGATTGTGCAATCACGCCGATTATCTGGCGCTTACCTTGGTTGGGCATTAGCCTGCCGAAAGATGCAAAATGTGTTGAGGATTATGGGTTGCGTATTTTTCGTAACCCAGCATTTACACGCAGTATGACCAGTGAAGAAAAACAGCTTAGGGATGTATTGGCAATAAGTTAATGGATAGCATAAACGCAATGAGCTCAAACCGGCCGTATTTATTAAGGGCGCTTTATGAGTGGATAAATGATAATAATCTGACCCCGTATATATTGGCGGATGCCACGTATCCAGGTGTTTTGGTGCCGAAATCATCAATTAAAGACGGCAAAGTCGTGCTAAATATTGCTATGCGCGCAGTAGCTTCACTTGAGCTTGGTAACGACGCGATTAGCTTTAGTGCGCGTTTTTCCGGCGCAAGCCAATCTTTATATATTCCTGTGCAAGCGATTATTGCTATTTATGCGCAGGAAACTGGGCAGGGCATGATGCTGCCACCCGATGAAGTGCCGATTGATGATCAGCCACATTCTGAGTCTTTAGAGCAACACGAGCACGATTCTGGCCAAGAAATTCAAGCTGACGACTTGCCCAAACCGCCAAGCCCAACAAACCCAGGCAAGGGCGGGCATCTGCGCATTGTTAAGTAAGTTTATAGGCGCTGTAGCGGTTCGGTCCAGCCTATGGCTTTTAATCCCAATAAAGTAATCGTTGCGCTGTAGCGATCTTCATCGCCACGGGAGTATTCGTAGCTATACACGCGCCGCCAGGCAAAGCGGCCTTGTTCATTTCGCTTCAAAGACAAACTCACTTGATGCACACTTTGATCAAGCCATTGCACATTGGCTTTTTCGCATAATTTTCTACCCAGAAAATTCGCTTTTTCAGCTGCAGCGCGGCTCGATGTCCAAAACAGTGCCAAAGGAAAAGCGAATAGGAAAACCCATATTGCAGTACTCATTTGCCTAGCCGCATCGAAAAATCGATGGCATGTATATGTTTGGTGATAGCGCCCACTGATACGAAATCAATACCTGCAGCCGCAATCGTAGCTAAACGCTCAAGCGTTACGCTACCGGATACTTCAAGTGGTTTTTTACCGCCAGCCATGTTCACCGCTTCGCGCATATCGGCATCGCTAAAATCGTCTATCAGTATTCGCGTGCAATCGGTGGCGAGTGCTTGCTGCAATTCATTCAAATTTTCTACTTCCACAATAATTGGAATCACTGGGAATAATTGGCGCGCTTTGCGCACGGCGTTGGCAATTGAGCCTTCAGCAATAATATGGTTTTCTTTCAGCATCACCGCATCGAATAAACCCATGCGATGATTGACTCCGCCACCGACGCGCACAGCATATTTCTGCGCTTGGCGTAGCCCGGGCAGCGTTTTGCGGGTATCTAAAACACGGGTTTTTGTACCAATAAGCGCTTTTGCAAACTGCGCTGTGTGAGTGGCTGTAGCCGACAGCGTTTGTAGAAAGTTCAGCGCACTTCGCTCAGCGCTCACTAAAGCGCGTGCACGGCCTTTGAAACGCACAATCACAGTATTTGCAGCAACCTGCTGGCCTTCTTCCACCAGCCAGTCAATTTTAATATGTGGATCAAGTTGCTGAAAGCAGGCATCAAACCATGGTCGGCCACAAATCACCGCGGCTTCTTTGGCGATGATATACGCGTGTTCAATATCGTCTTCCAATAATTGCGCAGTCACATCGCCGCTTTGCAAATCTTCATGCAGGCTGCGAGTTACATCTTGCGCGATCGATTGGGCATCGGGAGAATTAAAACTGGGCATAATTTAGGTACTGAAATTAGATAGTTGCGAGCTCGCAATAGCTTCTTCGGCCAGTAGCACAGGAATGCCATCGTCGACACGGTAAATCAGTTTACGGTCTTGGGTGATTAGTGCTTCCTGCAGTGGCTGGTTTAATTTCTGGCCATCGAGTTGGCTAATATGTCCAGCCGCAATCTGTTCGTTCAGTTGCGCTAAATCAGCCTTGTTGAGCAGGCCAATGCTTTGTTTGCTGGAAGGGCAACACAGGATATCAAGCAGTTTTTTGTCCATAACCATAGAGTTTTTAATGATATGCGCATAGAATACGCCTTTAGATAGGGTCTGCGCTATGGCTAAGTCAAATTCTGTTGTTGTGGGTGTGGTGATGGGTTCGCGTAGCGATTGGGAAACCATGCAGCACGCCGTTAAGCATCTCGAAAATTTCTCTATTGCACACGAAGTGCAAGTGGTGTCAGCGCACCGCACTCCTGATTTATTATTTTCCTACGCCGAACAAGCTCAGGCTCGCGGTTTGCGAGTGATTATTGCCGGAGCCGGCGGCGCCGCACATTTGCCTGGCATGCTAGCTGCAAAAACAGCTGTGCCTATTTTGGGTGTGCCGGTGCAGAGTAAAGCACTAAGCGGCATGGATTCCTTATTATCTATTGCACAAATGCCAGCCGGTATTCCAGTCGCTACTTTCGCTATTGGTGCTGCGGGCGCCGCCAATGCCGGATTATTTGCAGCAGCAATGCTTGCCCATGAATTCCCTGAAGTGGCAGAAAAACTGGCCGCCTTTCGCCGGAATCAAACACTAAGCGTTTTGGCTACAGCAGACCCACGCTTGCCATGACCACCGTTGGCATTCTAGGTGGTGGGCAATTGGCCCGAATGATGGCATTAGCTGGCGCGCCACTCGGCTTGCGTTTTTTATTGCTCGATAATGTTTCGGATGCTTGCGCTGGGCAATTTGCCCCGATGTTGGTTGGCGATTATCGCGATGAAAGCATTCTTGCGCAATTTGCTGAAAAAGTGGATGTGGCAACTTTTGATTTTGAAAATGTACCCGCTGAAAGCGCGCATTGGTTAAGCGATAAAGTTGCGGTGTTTCCGAATCCGAATGCGTTGGCAATCTCACAAGATCGGTTGGCGGAAAAATCATTGTTTCGCAAGCTAGGTATTGCGGTGCCGGATTTTGCGGATGTGACCAGCTTGCAAAACTTGCATGAAGCGATTGCCTTTATCGGCTTGCCTTGCATTCTAAAAACGCGGCGTTTGGGTTATGACGGCAAAGGTCAGTTCCGCATTAAATCTGCACTTGATATTGATTCTGCTTGGCAGGCATTGGGTTCGCAAGCACAAACTGTGGGTCTTATCCTCGAAGCCTTCGTGCCATTCCAGCGCGAAGTATCAGTGCTTGCTGTGCGTGGCCGCGATGGTGAGTTTCGGCATTGGGTATTAACCGAAAACTGGCATGAAAACGGTGTGTTATCGGCAAGTTTAGCGCCGGCAACGGATGTTGCGACGTTTGAAGCCACAGCGATTGGTTATGCCAAAAAAATTGCCGAAGCCTTAGATTACGTGGGTGTGTTTGCTTTGGAGTTATTTGTTCGCGATGGTGAGCTATTGGCTAATGAAATTGCGCCGCGTGTGCATAACTCAGGGCACTGGACCATCGAAGGTGCAGAAACATCGCAATTTCAAAACCACTTGCGTGCAGTGCTCGGCTTGCCGCTTGGCAGCACGCGCTCAATCGGTGTTAGCTGTATGTTGAACTGGATTGGCGAAATGCCGAATGCCGAATCTGTGTTGCGAGAAAATGGCGGGCATTGGCATGATTATGGAAAATCCGCACGTGTAGGCCGAAAAGTTGGGCATGCCACAATGCGTGAGGATAGCGTGGAGCAATTAGCAAAAAGCCTTGCACAAATTGGCAAGGCTTTAGCGCGCGAGGCGCAGACTACGCCGGTTTTAATGCGATTGCAAAACACGTAGGGGCGCATGGTGATGCGCCCGCTCAAATAATAATCGGATTATACGGGCGCATCGCGATGCGCCCCTACAGATTTACGCCATTTGTGCGGACACAAAATCCCAATTGACCAAATTCCAGAATGCTTCCACGTATTTTGGGCGGGCATTGCGGTAATCAACATAATAGGCGTGTTCCCAAACATCGCAGGTTAGCAATGGCTTGTCGGTGCCGGTGAGTGGTGTGGCGGCATTTGATGTGCTTACTAAAGCCAAACTGCCGTCTGCGCGCTGCACTAACCACGCCCAGCCGGAGCCGAAGGTGCCAATAGCGGTTTTGGTGAATTCTGCTTTGAACGCGTCAAAACTGCCAAATGCGGCATCAATGGCTTCTGCCAATTTGCCGGTTGGTTCGCCGCCACCATTAGGCTTCAGGCAATTCCAATAAAAACTGTGGTTCCAAACTTGCGCAGCGTTATTAAACATGCCGCCTTGCGCTTTACGAACAATACTTTCCAAGTCTGCCGATTCAAATTCGGTACCAGCAATCAGATTATTCAGATTGGTGACATAGGTTTGGTGGTGTTTGCTGTAATGGAAATCAATGGTTTCCGCTGAAATATGTGGCTCAAGCGCCGCGCGGTCGTAAGGCAGAGCAGGTAGTTCAATAGCCATGGTGTTCTCCAAAAGTAAGCCGAAGTGGGGTGAAAAGACTTATAATTCTACCTTGGAAATGGTTGTAATGCGTCGCCCTTAATTATTTGGAGCATCAAATGAGCAGTAATCCCGTCAACGATCGAATTAAATCAGAAATTACCCAAGCACCGGTCGTACTTTTTATGAAAGGTACTCCGCAGTTTCCAATGTGCGGTTTTTCCTCGCGCACCGTTCAAGCTTTGAAAGCCGTGGGTGCACAGATGCATACCGTAAACATTCTTGAAGAGCCGGAAATTCGTGCAAATCTGCCGCGTTATTCCGATTGGCCAACCTTTCCGCAATTATTTATTAATGGCGAACTGATTGGCGGTTGCGATATCACTATGGAGCTGTATGAAAGTGGCGATTTAGCCACACTTGTTACTGAAGCGCAAAAAACTGCCTAATGCAGTTGCCCGTTCTCTTGCCGAATTGCCTAGAAGGCCGAGTGATTCTAATTACCGGCGCGTACGGTGGTTTGGGTGAGGCAGCGGCTAAAGCAGTGACTGATGCGGGAGCTACCGTTGTGTTGCTTGGCAAAAAGCTGCCAAAGCTTAATCGTGTCTATGATGCCTTGAAAAAAATTGGCTCAGAGCCTGCCATGTACCCGCTGGATATGCGTGGCGCTGACCCTGCTGATTATGAAGTGATGGCCGATAAAATTGCGGCCGAACTTGGCGGCTTAAACGGTATTTTGCATTGCGCCGCCGATTTTTCCGGCTTGCGACCCTTGGAAAATACCAGTCCGGAAGAGTTTTTGACCCAAATTCATGTCAATTTAAACGCACCTTGGCTACTTACCCAAGCCTGTTTGCCGGTGCTTCGCAAAGCCGAAGATTCCGCTGTGGTGTTTGTTAGCGAAGATTTGTCACGTGTTAACAAAGCCTATTGGGGCGCATATGGTATTGCTAAAGCCGGCTTGAATGGCATGGTTAGCATATTGCATGACGAAACCGACGACTCATCAGTTCGCGTCAGTGCTTTGCAACCCGGTCCAATGCGAACATCTATTCGCGCACGCGCCTATGTGGATGAAGCAGCTACCGATTGCCCTGAAGCGGGCGCGTATGCCAAGGCCTGCGTGTATCTTCTGAGTGCGCAAGGCATCGCGCATCGCGGCAAACTGTTTAAGCCGCAATTGGGTGGCACATAAGCCATGGAAACCATTTCAGCTGCCTTGTTATTGTTTTTAATTATGGATCCGTTAGGCAATATTCCGGTTTTCCTTAGTCTTCTCAAGCCCTTATCTAAAAAACGTCAGCGCATCGTGTTGCTGCGCGAGTTGCTAATCGCGTTTTTTGTTTTGCTTGGCTTCTTATGGGGCGGTAAATATGTGTTGGATGCCATGCATTTGCGTCAGGAATCGGTATCGATTGCGGGTGGTATTGTGCTGTTCATCATTGGCTTGAAAATGATTTTTCCAAGCCCAGAAGGTATGTTTGGTGAAACCGAAGCCGGCGAGCCATTTATTGTGCCGATGGCAATCCCGCTAGTTGCTGGCCCATCAGGTATGGCCTCGGTGATGCTGTTTGGCAGCCAAGACCCAAGCCGTATGGGCGATTGGACTTTAGCTTTAGGCATTGCTTGGCTAGGCACCGCAATTATCCTGTTTTCAGCCACATACCTCTATAAACTGCTCGGTACACGGGTGTTAATTGCCCTAGAAAGGCTTATGGGTATGCTTCTGGTGGCAATCTCTGTGCAAATGTTAATGGACGGCATAAGCTCATTTTTAAAAGTGGCTTGAATTAAGACAGTTTTGTCATAAAACATACATAAAATTAACATATAGTGCTAAAATTCCAACGTTAATTCGTCGGTTTTCGCGTACTTTAAGGCTTTCAATTAGAAAGCATTGCCAATAACTCATTCAAATAGGTAGAGCATATGAACTCTTTACACCGCGTGCGTATTTCCCAACTTTCACTCGCTCTTGCAGTAGCACTTTCTGCAACTCCAGTATTCGCTCAAAACACCACATCTGCTATCGGCGGGCAAATAACCGGCTCAGAAGGCAAGCCTGTCGCTGGCGCAACTGTCACTATTGAACATATTGAGTCAGGTTCGGTTAGCAATGCGGTAACCGATGCTAACGGCCGTTATTCCTCACGCGGCTTACGCGTTGGCGGTCCATACACCGTCACTATCAGCAAAGACGGCGTCACTGAAACCAAAAGCAATGTGTATTTGCAATTAGCAGAAACCAAATCGGTTGATGCGGCCTTAGGTGGCTCCAAAATTTTGGATACCGTCACAGTTACCGGTGTGGCTGGTGGTGGTTCGGAAGTGTTTAGTGCCGATAAAATGGGTGCTGGTACCAATATTAACAACGAACAATTGAAGTCTTTTGCCTCCGTGCAACGTAACTTGCAAGATTACGCGCGCCTTGATCCGCGCTTGTCGCAAACTGATAAAGAACGCGGCGAAATTTCGGTTGGTGGCCAAAACTCACGCTTCAACTCAATTACGATTGATGCCGTGTCAACCAATGACACCTTTGGCTTAGAATCAAACAATTTGCCAACCAAGAAGCAACCCATTTCAATTGATGCCATTGAGTCAGTTCAAATCAATGTGGCTAACTATGATGTAACCCAGAAAGGCTATACCGGCGCCAATATCAACGCCGTCACTAAATCTGGTACCAATGAGTTTCACGGTTCAGTCTATTATGTGTATCGCGATGATAGCAGTGTTGGTGATCGTTATAATCGCGCAATCGATAGCTATTTCGCACCTCCAAAATTTAAAGAAGAAACCAAAGGTTTCACCTTTGGCGGGCCAATACTTAAAGATAATTTATTCTTCTTTGCATCCTATGAAGAGTTGGAAAGCTCTCTTGGTGGCCCGGCAGCAGGTCCAGTCGGTAGTGATCGCTTTATTTTGCCAATCCTGCCATCCGAAATTAGTTCGGCGCAGAGTATTGCATCAAGCAAATGGGCTTTTGATACCGGAACATCTGATCCCGACGGTGCGGCTCTTTCTGTTAAAGATGCGTTGATTAAACTTGATGCTAATATTGGTGAAAACCATCGCGCAAGTTTGCGTTGGAGCAAAACTGAGCAAAGTGAGCCTGTTTACCCAAGTAACTTCGTCACGCCAGGCTACGCGATGTCGTTGAGCTCGCATTGGTATGCGCAAGATAAAACCATTGAAACATGGGTTGGACAAGTATTTTCGGATTGGACTGAAAATTTCTCAACCGAAGTGAAGGTGTCATACCGTGATTATGCCAGCACACCAGCTAATAATTCGGATTTACCACAAGTCCGTTTAAACTTCACTGGAGCACTTCCAGTTGGAACAGTAACCAACACTGGCACAGTTACGGCCGCAGGTTTGCTATTTGGCACCGAGCGTAGTCGTCACTTTAATGATTTAGCCACCGAAACATGGAACTATTACATTGGTGGCAATTTGTTCTTGGGCGATCACCAGCTGAAGTTTGGTGCTGACTACGACGATAACACCGTATACAACGCATTCTTACAAGATACCAAAGGTAACTACACATTCGATTGTATTAACCGTTCAACAACGTTTCTCTACGCAGACCCAACATTGCCAGGAGTTGCTACTAACTGGTGTAGCACACTAACTCGTGCTCAGTACACAGCGGCTGTGCTTGAAAACTTCAACCGTGGTCGCCCACTAAGCTATTCGAAACAAGTGGGAATCAATGGCTTTAATATCAATGATGGTGTGGCCAATTGGGATTATCAAAATTTAGGTTTATTCTTGCAAGATACGTGGGCAGTGAATAGCAATTTAACCGTCAATTATGGTGTTCGTGTTGATCGCAAAACGATGGGCGTGTCGCCAACCTATAATGCGGCTGCGAACGCTGCGCCAGTTGATGGCTTCATAACCGGCAGCACAACGCCGCAAAACGGTACAGCAACGCGCGCTACAGGTGGTTTTGGTTACGACAATTCACATACGCTTGATGGTAATAGTTTGTTCCAGCCACGTGTTGGCTTCAACTATACCTTTGATAGTGAAAAACCAATGCAAGTACGTGGTGGCTTCGGATTATTTGAAGGTGCTGCTGCAAACGTCTGGTTGTCAAATCCATACTCAAATACTGGTATGACTACAGCGATTATCAGTTGTTCTGGTACAAGTACTACCGCGTGCCCTCGTACTGATAACTTCTTCAGTGCTGATCCAAATAATCAGCCAACCATCATCGGTACGCCGCCAGCACCAAACGTTGACTTCCTTTCTGTTGATCTGTCACAGCCTTCGGTTTGGAAAGCCAATTTGGCCTTCGAAAAAGAATTACCTGGTGGCGTAGTTATGTCGCTTGAGTACGTGCGTACCATTGTTGAAGATGGTATTTACTACAAGCACCTGAACTTAGGTGAAGCAACTCGTCAGGGCAAGGACGGTCGCGATTTGTTTTATCATCCAGTTGGATTTAACTCATCATGCTTTTCGTATAATGCATCAGGTGATTTAATTACATCAACGAGCGGTGCTTGCGGTGCTCCTTCAGGCGCATCACGTACACGTGCATTAAACAATCGCAGCTTTAACAACGTGCTGTTGGCTGAACGCACCGGCAAAGGTGGCGGCGGCGCATTCACAGTAAGCTTTAGTGGCAAAGCATTTGAGCAACTCGATTGGAGCTTAGGTTTCACCAATACAAATGCTACTGAGGTCAGCCCATTAACTTCATCAGTATCTAACTCAAGCTGGAACTCGGTTTCGATATTCAATGCCAATGAAGAAGTCGCTGAAAATTCTGCATATTTAGTGAAAGATCGTTTCACTGGCTCGTTGAATTGGAAGCATAATTTCTTTGGTGAATATGCAACACGCTTTGGTCTTTTCTATGAAGGGCGTAAAGGCAAGCCATACAGTTGGATTTACAACAACGACTTGAACGGCGATGGCCAAAACAACGATTTGCTGTATATCCCAACTGCAGCGGGTGCTGGCGAAGTAGTGTTTAAAGGCCCAGGCACAACTACTGCTGCACAAGCAGAAGCATTGTTTTGGACGATTGTTGAAGAGCAAGGCCTGAATGGTTATGCAGGTTCGTTCGTGCCACGTAATTCTTCATTTGCAGCATGGACCAACACCTTCGATATCCGAATCAGTCAAGAATTGCCCGGGTTCTTTAAAGGCAATAAAGCCATTATGACATTCGATATTCTTAACTTCGGCAATCTGTTGAATAAAGATTGGGGACATATTGATGAAATCGCATTTAGTCCAGCTGGCGGTCTATCACGTAGCTTCGTGGATTATATGGGCTTAGATGCAAGCGGCAAATACATTTACGGCATCACCAATAAGGTTGAAGACTTTACTACTCGTCAAAATTCGGGTGAATCACAATGGACTGCACAAGTTACCGTTAAGTACGAATTCTAATCTTTAGGTTCGAATGTTAATTAAGAAAACCGGCCTTAATGGCCGGTTTTTTTGCCCGAAACTTGTCAATTAGTATATTTAGTCTTAAGATGACCATCTAGTTGGTCATTTCGGAGAATGTCATGAGCGTAAGCGTAGCCGAAGCCAAGGCTAAACTCAGCGAACTGATTGAAGCTGTGCAGAACGGCGAAACGGTTATCATCACCAAGCGCGGCAAGGTGGTAGCCGAGTTGCGCGCGCCAGTGCAGGAGCGCGCTAGCAAGCCGTTCGATTTTGATGCGCTGCGACGTTTTCAGCAAACATTGCCTATGTGCGAACAAAGTGCCGTCGATTTAGTGCGCCAAATGCGTGATGAGTCGCGTTACTGATGTTCTATCTGGATACCTGCGTGCTCGTTTCAGTGTTCGGTAATGAGGCTTCAACAGCTGATGTTACCCAGTGGCTGGCGATACAACATGTAACACAATTGCGTATTAGCGATTGGCAAATCACCGAATTCTCTTCAGCACTGTCGCTGAAGTTGCGTACACGACAAATCAATGTTGTTCAGCGTAATGGGATGCTCGCGCAGTTTGTTGCTTATAAAGACAGCCTATCTCCGGTTTTGTCGGTATCTAGCCGCGATTTTATTGAAGCCGCACATATGGTGGAGCAACACCATACTGGGCTACGTGCCAATGACGCATTGCATTTAGCCATTGCAATGCATAATCGACTTTGTTTGGTGAGTTTGGATGAACGCTTAGTCAATGCTGCGCGCTTACTCGCTGTCGATACACACTTACTCAACACAAAGAACCAAATCAATGAATGAAAAAAGCCTCACCATCAATGCCCAAATTTCTCCACGTGCCAGTTTAGTTATTTTATCGCGCGAGGAAATAACGCGCTTGCGCGATGCAACCCAAGGCGGGCTGCATGAATTACTGCGGCGTTGCACGCTTGCGGTGCTAACTACCGGTGCTGAGTCAGACGATCCGCGCGCCGCACAAGTGCGCTACCCCGATTACGATATTGAGGTGGTGCAATTAGACCGTGGCATTAAGCTCGAACTCAGCAATGCGCCAGCTTCTGCGTTTGTGGATGGCGACATTGTGCGTGGTGTGGCCGATTTACTGTTTGCAGTGGTTCGCGATATTGCTTACACCGCCTGTGAAATTAATACCAATAGCAAGTTTGATTTAAGCAGTAGTTCTGGTATTACCAGCGCAGTGTTTGAAATTTTGCGTAACGCGCAGGTATTGCAGCCAAATATCGATCCGAATTTAGTGGTTTGCTGGGGCGGCCATTCGATTGGTCGCGAAGAATATATTTACACCAAGAAAGTGGGTTATGAATTAGGCCTACGTGGCTTGGATATTTGCACCGGCTGCGGCCCTGGCGCGATGAAAGGCCCAATGAAAGGCGCCACTATCGCGCATGCCAAACAACGCCGGAATAGTAATCGCTATATCGGCATTACTGAGCCGGGCATTATTGCAGCCGAGTCACCAAATCCGATCGTTAATCAATTAGTGACTATGCCCGATATTGAGAAGCGCCTAGAAGCGTTTGTACGACTAGGGCACGGCATTATTGTGTTTCCTGGTGGCGTGGGCACAGCCGAAGAAATTCTGTATTTATTGGGCTTGCTCATGCACCCAGATAATGCCGATATGTGCTTGCCGATGATTCTAACTGGGCCGGCATCGGCTTCTGCGTATTTTGAACAAATTGATCAGTTCATCCGCTTAGCATTAGGCGATGCGGCAACCAAGCATTACACCATTGTGGTGGATGATGCCGAGCGTGCTGCCAAACTCATGCGTAAGGGTGTGTCGAAAGTGCGCGAGCAGCGCATTAAGGAACGCGACGCATTCTTTTTTAACTGGTTCTTGAAAATTCCCTTGTCGTTTCAGCAGCCGTTCGAACCAAGCCATGCTGCTATGGCAGGCTTGAAGTTACATCGCGAACAACCACAGCATGAGCTGGCCGCAGATTTACGCCGTGCTTTTTCGGGTATTGTGGCGGGTAACGTGAAAGAGCCTGCAATGAAAGCGATTGAACAATTTGGTCCGTTTTCAATTTCTGGCGATGCCGAAATCATGCAAGCACTGGATAACTTGTTGCAGTCTTTCGTTGCGCAGAAACGCATGAAGATTTCCGGCGAGTACCATCCGTGTTATCGGGTGGTGCGGTGAATCGGGTTCTCCGGCATCCCTCCCAACCTCCCTTCTAAAAAAGGGAGGAGTAATCCCCCTTGCTTGTAAGGGGGAAGCGCGCAGCGCAGGGGGATTTAAGGCCAATTGCAATTGCTGGCACTGGTACTGGTTGTTTTGGTGGCTACACCAGCGGCCACCGTCAATACAAAATTACCGCAACGATCGCCGGTTTGCGCGCCGGCGCGTGTTGCTGTCAGAGTATAGCCGGTGCTTATTGGTGGGTCTGAAACTGTCAACGTGTAGTTGTCGACTGTTGGGCTGCCTAAATTGACATAAGTGCCATAAGTTGTATTGTTCGAACGCCAGCGCTCTTGCCTCAATTGTAAATCACCCAAGCCACGCATGGCTTCTGCGCGCCGGCTTTTTGCCACCTGCTCGGTGTAGGCCGGAATAGCAATGATTGCCAAAATCCCTACTATAGCGACGACAATCATCAGCTCGATTAAGGTAAATCCTTTATTTTTCATTATCTGCCCCTTGAATCACCATGCACTCAAGATAACACGCCTTCCGCAATGATACTATTGACGCTTATCTGATATTTTAACCGTCTATCTTAAATAGGTTGAATGTTAAGGGGTTTATTCAGCATAGTAGCTTACGGGAAAAGGGGGCTTGCGTGAAATTATCGAAACAAAACATGCGTGGTGTAACACTTATCGAACTAATGGTGACATTAGCGATTTTGGCTATTATTTTGATGATGGCAATTCCTAGTTTCAATGAGTTCCGCCAACGCAGTGCCTTGCGCGGTGCCTCCGATCAATTCATCAGCTTTTGGGCCAATTCACGTATGGAGGCGCTGAAAAATAATTCTTTAGTAAAAGTTTCGATGAGCACCAGTGGCAACAATTTCTGCCTTGGCGCGGCCACCACAACTATTCCTGCTGATAACATCAAGTGCGATTGCTTTACTGCTAATGACTGTGATGTCGGAAGCTTTCCGGCGGATCAAGCTGAGTGGAAGCGTATCCGATATATTGGCGATTATGTTCAAACGCCCACTGCAGGGAGCCAAATTGTAGTGATCATCGATCCTAAACGCGGCGGGCTTTCTAACACCGCAATGGCGGGCTATTGGCAAATTGCCAGCCCAACCGGCGGAGTTGATTATAAATTAAATATTAACATTGATCGTTCAGGCCGCGCTGTGGTCTGCGAGCCAGCAAGTTCTACATCTAAAATGCCACAGTTTAGTGGCCGGCGATGCAATTAAGGCATATGACTATGACCAGAAAAAAATCCCTGGGTATGAGCTTGGTGGAGTTGATGATTGCTATGGCCATTGGCTTGGTGGTTATTGGCTCTGTGTTGGCGTTTACTTTATCGAGCCTAACTTCGAACACGGAATACGTGCAAGCCACGCGCCTAAGCCAGGAGCTGCGAAATTCGATGGATTTGGTGTCTCGGGAGCTTAGGCGAACAGGATACGATGAGAACTCAATGAGTCTGTTACTTAAGACTATTACAACTCCATCACCATTTGCCCCAATATTTACGGCTGATATTTTAAATAGTGATATTAATGCAGCAACCGATGACTGCATTATTTATGCTTATGATCGAGCTGGTGGAACGCCTGGAACTATTAATTTAGCTAGTGGTGAAATTCGTGGGTTGCGTCGAGCAACGACTACGATTAATGGTGTAGCGATTGGTGTAATTGAAATAGCACAAAGCTCTGCCGGTATTACACCAACATGCAATGGCACTGCAGTCGATTACACTACATATCCTGCAAGTTGCACTGGAAATGGTTGGTGTGCATTGAGTGATCCTAGGCAGATTAATATCACAGCATTCAATCTGACAGTAACGCGCACAGTACCGGCTGATACAATTAATCTCCAAATACGAGATATTGATATTTCAATTCAAGGTACCTTGCCAGGGATGCCTGATGTAGTTAGGGGAGTGCAAAGTAGCGTTAAAATCCGTTCGGACTGCATTCGTACTGTTATTACACAATGCAATGTAGCGCCCACCGGCATCTAATTTAATCTGATTCAGGAAAGATCATGAATATTTCATTTCAATTATTGCCCCGCCGTTCAGTGAAAAAGAATCAGCTAGGTGTTACCACTTTAGCAATTACGTTATTGTTGTTGGCTATTATTACTTTAATGGTACTGTTCTCAGCCAGTGTATCGTTCTTTGAACAGCGCACGACTACTAATGAAAATCGCGCTCGTCTTGCTGAACAGGCGGCTGAAACTGCTGTCAATATTTCCGGTGAATTCCTGAAATCGAATATCTCAAATATCGCTACTACCGGTTCGGGCTGGCTCGGTTCAACCGGAACTCGGCGTTGGTCTTTATGTTCAAGTGTTTCATCAATGCCTGCAACGCACCCATGTATGGCAGAGCGTAATGCTAATCGCCGAGCCGAGCTCTATTACTATAGCTTTGGAGGTGTTGATGCCATACCTTATTCAACAATTCCGGGCGCACTGACAAACATCGGTGGCGCTGCCGGCAATACTTTCCCTGTTACTAGCGTTGTTGGTGCCTTGCTTTGTCGTTTGGACACCACTCTAACTGTTGGTACTGTCAAATCTCCAGATTGTCGTGCAATCCCTAATCCCACTAGCGCAAACCGTATTGCAATCACTGTTATTGCAAATGCTAGTTTAACAGGCGAAAATTCAAGCGCTGTAGTAAAGGAAACATGGGTCAGTATTAATACATCGCTAAGTAGTTCGGCTGTGCCTTTGGTGGCTAGTGGTACTGTGAAAGGCTTAGGTACTGCCACAATTGTTACAGCCCCGAATGGCGGCGGATATGGCGTCCCTGTATCTGTGTGGTCGCCATGCCCTGTGGCGTTTAACAATGGCGTAGAAACTATATCAAGTACCGGCTGTACTGCTCCTGCCAATGGCAATGGCTCGGTACAAACTTGTCAGTTGGAAGCATTCCTGAATAATGGTCTTATCCCTGTCGCAGATCTAAAATCGACCTGTGCTAGCGGTAATTCCTGTGGTTGTCCAAATTCCGGAATTGGCTTTCTTTCCGGCGGTGGTGCCTCGAAAGTGGAGCGCGAAGACATTCTCGATCGCGATGGAGGTGGCGGCTTCAATGCACAAGGGCAACCTATTCCTGATATTACTTTTTACCCAACTAACAAAACAACCACTGTTGGCGGCAATTCGCTTGATAATGACTTCGATCCACTCGATGATTCAATGTTTGAATGGGTTTTTGGCCAAGACATTATGGCAGAAGATGCTGCCACAGTAGGTACTTGCAATACTGAGAACTGCGCCTTGGTTGCCTTGCGTGACAAATTAAATGCAACCATATTGCCTGGCTGCAATACCTTAGGGCCAACATCATCTGGCCTGTATTATATTACCGGCACCTGTAATTTCCCGAATAATACAAATATTGGATCTGCCACCAGCCCCGTTGTGGTGGTCGTTAATGGTGATGATTCTGGCAATAAACCTGTGAGTTTCAGCAAGAATTTCTTCGGTATGCTATTTATACGAAGCAATAATAATAGCGCCGAATTTTCAAGTAATGGTGGCAGGTTCTTCGGCTCGATTGTTGTGGAGGGAGACGTTGATTTGAATGGTAATGTCTATATTGTTTATGACAACTCCATAACCAACATTCCTGGGCAGCCCTTACCCCTTAATACTCGCTTCGCCAAAGTAACAGGTAGCTGGCTCGATGCTGCCGCAGGATTCTGAGGAATAACTATGAAGAATTTTAAATTGTTCCATACCTCGCGTGGCTTCAGTATGATTGAAGTACTTATTTCGGTGGTGATACTTGGTTTCGGTCTTTTGGCTTTGGCAGCTTTACAAACTACTATTATCCGTTCTTCATCTGAATCAAAAGCCCAAACTATAGCACTAGGCCTGGCAAAAGATAAAGTTGAAGAGCTTAGAAATTACAGTATTCTTAATGAGGCGTCTAATGCTGTAGCCTGTCCTCAAGTCATCAGAAGCTATCAGTGCATCACCGGTAGTGGTGCTGCTGAAACGATTACAGAGGGTGGGGTAAGCTTCAGCAGAACATGGATAGTGTCGCGTTATGTTGCAAGTGGTAGTGTATTTTCATTAAATGGAAGTAATACGGAGTTTTACACTGGATCCACGCCACGCAACGAATTTAAATCGATTAATGTGACAGTTACATGGACGGCTGCAAATACACAAGCGCAATTTGTAACTTTGAAAGATGCTATTGGTGCAATTCAGCCAAGCGATACATCAAGGGCTCAAAATCCAATTGTTGGTAGCAGTCCACGACCAGCAATTGCGAGAATTACCGACCCAGGACTAATTGAAGGCGTTATACCAATCGCAGTAGGTGATGGGACAAATAGCGCTGCCACTAATCCCAAGCCAGAATTAGTAGTCGGTCAATCCGTTGTTGAAACACGCTTTGATGTATTGACCTATGCAGGGCTCTCTGGAGGCTCTGCAAATGTTCAAGCACGCGTTGAAACCGTGATGACGGGTTGCAAGTGTGATACCGCTACCAAATCCGCATCTACAGTGCGCGGTTATCGGCCTACTTACTGGAATGGTACTCGCTACGCGGTACCGGAATTTGTAGCGACTGCTACGCCAGGCTATTCTCCCCTAGCAGGCGAAGATGCAAGCACTACTCAAAGTCCACTGTGTAGAATTTGCTGCCGTGATCACGTCGATCCAGTGGGTACCGACACTGCTCTTTTTTCACCCTATCGAGCTGTTCGTAATGGCTCTGGTATTGTGACAACTGCGCACCCTCACTATAATTCAAGTGCTGTAGGCTCACCGGTAGTCACCGCTGGTAAATTCAGTGAAGCCTGCCGTTTGATCAGGGTGGATGGAATATTCCGTGTAGCAACCGATCTAAATAACGATTATTTTGGTCTTTTGGCCACTGAAGATCTTCAAACGCCGGCTAATAATGCATCCTCAGCTGTGCCTGATAATTATGCAATTAAGCGCTATCAAGGTTTTGTTGTTGATTATATTAACGAGCGATACACTAACAGCACAACTTCAACCTACAACGTCCCGTCTGCAACTAACGCGACCTTGCTTGAAGGCCCAAGAGTAGTTACATTGAATGCTGTTGATCAGACAGTAGATCTCAACCAACCAAGCAGTATTGATATTACTGCCCCAATTCAGGTTAAAACACTACATACTCGTGCTCTATACTTTGATTTCCTAGAGCAAGAGGCTATAGATGCTATTACCAATGCTAAAGCATCATGTCCAAGCCAAAGTGGCTCTGTTCTTTCAAATTGTGTACTGAAAAAACTGCCATTTACCTCAATAAACCTGACTGAAATTGCAAATTGGAATAGTGTCAATCCTGACCCAATTGTAGTTACTAATAATGATGCAAATGCTACTGGTGTTAAGCGCGCAAAAGTAACTGCGACATCAAGTGCACAAAATACTCCAGCTACAATCTATACCAAGGCTGGCAAATCGAATTCAGGGTTGCTAGATTTGTCTTTTGATGCCATTTCACCGGATGATGCGATTAAGTGGCAAGACACCCAAGCATTTAGAGTAAACCCTAATGGCTCCGTACCTCCAGGCCCAAACGACGGTACCTTTTATGCCAACTTAACTATGCCCACAGGGTTTGTAGGCACGGCGGCAGTGTACTCTATTAGAACTGGTTTGCCAGCTCAGTCTTGCACAGTTGGTTCACCGGTGACCAATAACACATGTTCAGTTAATTTTACTGTTGTTGGCAACGGCCTTGGTGTTGATAACGGAATGGCAGTTGACGTGACTGCATACAATCGTGCAACAGCGGTACAGCAAACTAGCCCAAGCATTGCCAACTGTACTGGCACAGGAAATGCAACTGGTTTTTCAATTCGAAATTCAGGAATAGCGCCTTATACTGTCAATACATGCACTAACTATG
Source organism: Arenimonas sp. (assembly GCA_031428155.1). Lineage (GTDB taxonomy): Bacteria > Pseudomonadota > Gammaproteobacteria > Xanthomonadales > Xanthomonadaceae > Arenimonas. The sequence continues at coordinate 28,864 of JANPOU010000048.1, forward strand.
CAGTTCAGTCTTCAACAAATACGAATACGGGTGAGGTATTAACTGTTCCAAGTGCGAGGATTACTAAAATATTTGATGGTCTGCAAACTGAAACAACGAGGTTATCATTTACGCGGATTAACAATGGTAATATCATTTCTGTAATTTTCGACCCAAGCTCTATTGTGACTACATTAACTCCAAGTTCAACGGGCGGTACTTGTACATTTACTTGTAGTGGGTTGAATAATAGCGGTAATGATTGTAATGCAAGTGGACCAGCTTTTACTATTGTCGCGCCAATTTGTCCATAATCTAAACTAAACCCGCTTCGGCGGGTTTTTTTTTGCGAAATTGATTGCGTGCCCTTACAAACAAATCCGATTTTCCCTACATAATTGTTTTGCCAGAGTTGCCATGATATGAATTCCTTATTGGAATTTTTATGGCATTCAATCCAGACATTCACCACCGGCAAAGCATTCGCAGTATCAACCATAATTATTCGCAATCAGGCGGATATTTCATAACGGTATGCGCGCATCAACGTGCGCACCTGTTCGGAGAAATAATTGATGGGCGTATGTTGTTGAATGAGGCCGGTCTAATTGCACAAAATTGTTGGCATGCAATACCAACGCATTTCCCCACGGCGTTTCTGGACGAATGCGTCATCATGCCGAATCATATGCATGGGATTGTTGTTATTAACGAACGTAGGGGCACGGCATGCCGTGCCCAATGTAAAAAAACGGAATACCAGGGCACGGCATGCCGTGCCCCTACGGTTGAACAATTTGGCAAACCCATTTCGGGTTCAATTGCCACCATCATTAGATCATTTAAATCGGCATCAACCAGACAAATAAATATGCAGCGTAATACGCCCGGCATTCCGGTTTGGCAACGTAATTATTGGGAGCGGATCATTCGTGATGAACCGGAATTGCAATCGGTACGGCAATATATCCGTAATAACCCGGCCCAATGGCAACATGATGATTTAAATAATGCGTAGGGGGCACGGCATGCCGTGCCGAAGAAAAACGCGAATTGTCAGGGAACGGCATGCCGTGCCCCTACGAAATAACGCCCATAAAAAAAGACCCACATTTCTGTGAGTCTTTTTAACTGGCGCCCGAAGTTGGACTCGAACCAACGACCCCCTGATTAACAGTCAAGTGCTCTAACCAGCTGAGCTATTCAGGCAAGGTGACTATTTTCGCCAAAAACCGGTGCTGAGTCAATATTTGTTTGCGTGTTTAGTTAGGAATTACCTAAATCAAACGCTTAGAATTGGCAGGCCAGCTCAATTTGCGTTGCATTCGGTATGCCGGCGCGTAAATTACCGGTGTTGCTAAGAACTAAAGTTTGCGCTTTGCTGGCGCCACGTTTGTCGCATAGCGTGAAGGTGACATTACTGCCGGCATTGCCGCCATTGCCTTGAAACACAATGCGCGCACGGCCACTGCTACTAATAAGATGCGTTTCCGGCAGCGCAGGCTGGCTGGCAATCAAGGCTTCATTGGGCTCGCGTTCTCGGCTGCCATTTTGGTCGATAAAGCCTATCCAGCCATGGCTCCAGTTGAATCCCGAACTGCACGCAAGCCCGTCAAAGCTGGGGCATAGGGTGGTTCGCACGCCGTGTATGCCAGCTTTGGTTGAGGCTTTCATCACATCGGTGAGTAGTGCGGCGCGTGTTGCGCTGGAGTTTGCTGAATACGTGGCAGAGAGATAGGAAGGAACGGCTACGCCCATCAGCACACCGCTTACCGCTAGGCTAATCATTAGTTCAATTAAGGTAAAACCTACATATTTACGGGTCATCTGCATTCTCCTTGAGTGGTTCAACTAGCTTGTCTTGTTTGGCGAATGAAAGAATTAGGTGAATACCGCTGC
>JANPOU010000049.1:0-45097 GCA_031428155.1 Arenimonas sp.
AAATTCGCCCGCTAATGGCTGGCTATGCCGATCCGGTCAGTTTTTATGTTGATCGCTTAGCCGAAGGCATTGCCACTTTAACGGCAGCCTTTGCACCAGAAACAGTGATTGTGCGTTTGTCTGATTTTAAATCCAATGAATACGCCAATCTGATTGCTGGCCAGCAATACGAACCGCATGAAGAAAATCCGATGATAGGTTTCCGCGGTGCATCGCGCTATATTGACCCAAGTTTCCGTGATTGCTTTGATCTTGAATGCCGCGCCGTTAAGAAAGTCCGCGAGACCATGGGGCTTACTAATTGCTGGATTATGATTCCATTCGTTCGCACCTTGGAAGAAGGCCGCAAAGTCATCGATATTCTTGAACACAATGGCTTAAAAAGCGGTGAGAATGGCTTAAAAATTATTATGATGTGCGAACTGCCATCAAACGCCCTGCTTGCCGACGAATTTCTTGAAATATTCGATGGCTTCTCAATCGGCTCAAACGATTTAACCCAACTCACACTTGGTTTAGATCGTGATTCGGCGATTGTGGCGCATTTATTCGATGAACGAAATGCTGCTGTGAAAAAACTTTTGTCGATGGCCATTACTGCCGCTAAAGCAAAAGGTAAATACATTGGTATTTGTGGCCAAGGCCCATCCGACCACCCTGATCTGGCCGATTGGTTATTGCAACAAGGCATAGAATCGGTTTCACTTAACCCGGATTCGGTGGTTGATACGTGGCTGCGTTTAGCTAAACTTAAAGCTGAAAATGATGCTTGAGCTTTGGGAAAAGCTTAATACGCAGCACCAGTGGCTGGCTAATTGGTTAAGCGCCTTACTCATTGCGATTGTAGGTTTTTGGCTGATCCGTATTCTTTCTAAAGCCATTTACCGCGTCGCTGAACGAGCAGGTATTGATGCCATACTAAGCAGTTTTCTACGCAATTTAGTGTTTATTGTTGGTTTGATCGTCGTATTTATTGCGGCCTTGGATTTGGCCGGTGTGCCCACCAGTTCGTTATTAGCTGTGGTGGGTGCGGCCGGTTTAGCGATTGGTTTAGCGCTTAAAGATTCACTGTCTAATATTGCTTCTGGCTTTATGCTCATTTTTTTTCGCCCTTTCCGCACGGGTGATAGTGTGCAAATCGCAAGCATGGAAGGCATTGTTGAGCGAGTCAAAGTATTTCAGACTTTTTTACGCACACCCGATAACCGCCATATTATTTTGCCAAACAGCTTAATAACAGCGGCACCAATCATAAATTTAACCACCTTAGAAATACGACGCATCGAGATAAATTTTCGAATCAGTAATCAAGAAGATGTCTCACGCATCCGTACTATTTGCCAACACATTACCAGCAATAACGATTTAGTACTTCTAGAGCCGTCGCAAGAATTGCTTGCTGTGGCCTTAGTGGATACATTGCTTGAATTGCAATGGCGTGTCTGGGTGGCTGCCGATTTGCAAGCACAAGCGCGATCGCAATTGCTAGAAAGTTTATTAGTCACTTTGCGCAATGCCGAAATTACTTTGCCGGCGCCGAAACGGGAAATGTGGATGATCAACAAAGCGTAGTGATTATTTTGTGGTGAATGATGGCTTGTAACCCACCCTAGTTATTTCCCGAAAGCGGCCCCATGAATTGCCGATAATATTTCAGTTCATTGACCGATTCAATAATGTCTGATAAAGCTGTATGCGTGCCTTTCTTGGTAAAGCCGTTATGCAAGGGTGTATTCCAGCGCCGGCACAATTCTTTAATGGTTGAAACATCCACATTTCGGTAGTGGAAATACGCTTCTAATCGCGGCATTAATCGCGCCAAAAAACGGCGATCTTGGCAAATGGAATTGCCACACATGGGTGATTGCTTAGCATCCACCCACTCCGACAAAAATGCCAACATATGCGCTTCGGCTTGTGCATTATTCAATGGGCTGTCAACAACGCGCTGCCACAATCCCGATTTTGTATGCGTGTTACGGTTCCAGTCATCCATACTTTCCAATATTGCCAGCGGCTGCCTAATAGCAAATTCTGGGCTTTGCGCTAAGATATTCAGCTGACTATCGGTGACAACGGCGGCAATTTCAATCAATAGATCGTTTTCCGGAGATAAGCCCGTCATCTCGCAATCAATCCAGATTAGTCGTTGGTTTTTATCTTCGTTCATCATAATAATTTCGAATACAATGCGTATACTGTAACAAATCCACGTTCAACATAACGATGAACCCTGACAATCATTACTCTATTCTGACCGCCATGCTCGCTCCTGCGCTGCTCATGGCTGCCACCGGCACACTGCTCACCTCGGCCAATAACCGTTTAGCACGGGTTGTTGATCGCCTGCGCGTGTTAATTTTACAATGGCAAAACAGCGAAGCTCGCCATGAGTCGCTTAAGCTTCAAATTCGCCGCCATCGAACACGTAGCTCGTACATATTACGTGCCTGTTTGTTTTTGTATTTTTCCTTAGGCGCCTTTATTGGCACCAGTTTGGCACTCGCAATAGATGCGTTTAGCGATTATCGCTTACCTTTTTTACCGACCATCATGGGCATTGTCGGCGTGCTAAACATGCTGATGGCTTGTGTTTTTATGGGTTTGGAAGTTTGGCTGTCAGTGCGAAGCTTTAATGCCGAACTTGAGCAAGACTTAAAATAAAATACGATAGTTTGCGTTGCGTTTTGCTTTGAAAAAAGCGCTTAAGGCTGCACTTGCCTCTTCTTTCAATATGCCGCCTTGCACTTCAACGCGATGGTTATGCCTTGAATCGGCAATTAAATTAAATACCGAGCCACACGCGCCAGTTTTTGGATCTGCGGCAGCAAAAACTAAGCGCTTAACTCGCGCGTGCACCAATGCCATTGCGCACATCGCGCATGGTTCAAGGCTTACATACATGGTGGTGTCGAGTAAGCGGTAATTGCCTAATTTCTGCCCTGCTTCGCGTAAAGCCAGTATTTCGGCATGCGCGCATGGGTCAGATTGGCTAATGGTTTGGTTATGGCATTCAGCCAACACTTCGCCAGCTGCGCTAACGAGCACCGCACCCACAGGAACCTCATCAATACGTTCACCAAGAGCAGCTTGCGCCAAAGCACGCTGCATGAATTGTTCATCAGCAGCACTAATATCGCCCATTATTCCCATTCAATGGTGGCTGGCGGCTTGCCCGATATATCATAAACTACACGAGAAACACCTTTTAACTCATTGATAATTCTATTTGAAACATTACCCAACAGCTCATACGGCAAGTGTGACCAATGCGCGGTCATAAAATCAATGGTTTCCACCGCACGCAGTGCAATCACCCACTCATAGGCACGCGCATCACCCACCACACCAACCGATTTAACCGGCAAAAATACCGCAAAAGCTTGAGATGTTTTGTCGTACCAGCCTGAGTTACGCAGCTCATCGATGAAAATGGCATCAGCTTTCGCTAACAATTCGGCAAACTCCGGCGTTACTTCGCCCAAAATCCGTACGCCTAATCCGGGGCCTGGAAACGGATGACGATACACCATGGCATGCGGCAAACCAAGCTCTACGCCAATACGACGCACTTCATCCTTGAATAATTCGCGCAATGGTTCAACCAAACCAAGCTTCATGTGCTCGGGCAAGCCACCGACATTATGGTGCGACTTGATCACATGCGCCTTGCCGGTTTTGCTGCCAGCTGATTCAATCACATCAGGATAAATGGTGCCCTGCGCCAACCACTTAACGTTACTTAGCTTGCTCGATTCTTCTTCGAATATTTCAACGAACAATCGGCCAATAATTTTACGTTTAGCTTCTGGATCAGCAACACCTTTCAAGGCGGAAAAATAGCGCTCGGCGGCATTCACACGTATTACTTTAACGCCCATGTGCTCGGCAAACATCGCCATCACTTGGTCGCCTTCATGCAAGCGCAATAAACCTGTATCCACGAACACGCAGGTTAAGCGCGTTCCAATGGCTTTATGCAATAAGGCAGCAACTACCGATGAATCAACACCGCCGGAAAGCCCAAGCAATACATCGTCATTGCCCACTTGCGCTTGCACACGGGTAATTTGATCATCAATAATGTTGGCAGCAGTCCAAAGCGCATTACAGGCGCAAATATTTTTTACGAAACGCGAAAGCAATGCTTCGCCAGATTGCGTGTGAGTTACTTCTGGATGGAATTGCACACCGTAGTAACGGCGCGCTTCATCAGCCATCGCCACAATCGGCACCTTGTCTGTATTGGCAGTAACGGTAAACCCTTCTGGCACCGCGGTAACGCGATCACCGTGACTCATCCACACATTCAGTTGGGCTGTAGGGGCGAACCCATGTGTTCGCCCTTGTGCATCATTCAAACCATCCAGCAGCGCACATGCCTCAATCACATTCACTGAAGCTGCACCAAATTCGCGGTGATGTCCCGACTCAACACGACCACCGAACTGCACCGCCATAGTCTGCATGCCATAGCAAATACCCAAAACAGGCACATTTAAATCAAAAACTTGTTTCGGCGCACGCGGAGAATCTTGCTCAGTGGTGGATTCAGGGCCGCCGGAGAGAATAATGCCTTTGGGGCCAAACGCAGCGATGTCTTCAGGATTATGATCCCAAGCCCATATTTCACAATACACGCCTAACTTGCGAATACGGCGGGCAATCAGCTGCGTATATTGCGCACCGAAATCGAGGATGAGTATCTTGTCGCTATGAATATCTTGCATCATCAACCTGCACGGTAGTTAGGTGGTTCTTTGGTAATCTGCACATCATGCACATGTGCTTCACGCGCACCAGCATTGGTAACCCGCACAAATTTTGGCTTGGTACGCATATCTTCAATGGTGGCGCAACCCACATAGCCCATTGAGGCGCGAACTCCGCCGGCTAATTGATGCACAATCGAACCTAAGTGGCCACGATACGGCACGCGACCTTCAATACCTTCTGGCACCAATTTATCGGCGTCGGAAGCATCTTGAAAGTAGCGATCTTTGCTGCCCATTTCCATAGCGCCTAATGAACCCATGCCGCGATAGCTTTTATAGCTGCGGCCTTGGAACAGTTCAACATCGCCCGGCGCTTCTTCCGTGCCGGCAAATAAACCGCCAATCATAATGCTAGATGCACCTGCGGCTAATGCTTTAGCAATATCGCCGGAGTATCGAATGCCGCCGTCAGCAATTAAAGGAATTTTGCCTTTCAATACTTCAGCCACCATTGAAATTGCGGTAATCTGCGGTACGCCAACACCAGCAACAATGCGTGTGGTGCAAATGGAGCCTGGGCCAACACCCACTTTCACCGCATCTGCGCCGTAGTCCATTAGTGCTAAGGCTGCATCAGCAGTGACAATATTGCCGCCAATAACATCAACATTCGGGAAATTTTTCTTAACCCAGCGAACGCGCTCCAACACGCCTTGCGAATGACCGTGCGCGGTATCCACCACAATCACATCAACGCCTGCCTGTATCAATGCTTCAACACGCGCTTCGGTATCGCCGCCCACACCCACTGCAGCGCCCACCAGTAATTGTTCTTTGTCGTCTTTGGCTGCGTTTGGGTTATCGCGGGCTTTTTGAATGTCTTTTACAGTAATCAAGCCACGTAATTGAAAAGCATCGTTAACGACCAAGACTTTTTCAATACGGAATTTATGCATCAGGGCCAACACGTCTTCGTCGCTAGCACCTTCTTGCACAGTAACCAATTTATCTTTTTTGGTCATAATGTGCCGGACTGGATCATCGAGCTTGGTTTCAAAACGCATATCGCGGCTGGTGACGATGCCCACCAATTGCCCGTTATCAACCACAGGCACACCGGAAATATTGCGTGCGCGAGTAAGTTTGATTACTTCGCCAATGGTGGTTTCAGGGTTAACCGTGAATGGCTCGCGGATAACACCCGCTTCAAAATTTTTAACTTTAGCCACGTGCGTGGCTTGCTCGCTTAAAGACATATTTTTATGCAAGATGCCAATGCCGCCTAATTGCGCCATGGCAATGGCTAAGCGTGCTTCGGTCACTGTATCCATGGCGGCCGATACGATAGGCAAATTGATGCGGATATTGCGGGTTAGCTGCGTGGCTAAGCGAACGTCTTTAGGCAAAATAATTGAGTGCGCAGGAACAAGAGAAACGTCGTCGAACGTGAGGGCTTCAGCGAGAATGCGTAGCATAGAGAGCTCCGAGCTTTTGAAGCAATCCATTATACCGAATTGCGCGCCACTGTGCTTGCTTAAACGTCTATGGCTTCGCAAGCTTCAAGTGTGTTCTGCATGAGTGTGGCCACAGTCATTGGCCCAACACCGCCTGGAACCGGCGTTATCCAGCTAGCGCGCTTTGCTGCGGCTTCATAGGCCACATCGCCACACAAGCGGCCATCGTCCATGCGATTTATGCCTACATCAATCACCACAGCGCCTTCTTTTACCCATTCGCCGGGAATCATTGCTGGCCGGCCAACCGCAACCACCAGAATATCGGCTTGGCGAATTTGCGCTTCCAAAACATCTTGCGGTGTGAACTTGTGGCAGGAAGTGACTGTGCAACCGGCAATCAATAACTCTAAACCCATTGGCCGCCCAACATGATTACTAACACCCACAATCACCGCATTTTTGCCACGCACCGGCTGATCGGTATATGCCAATAAAGTGGTGATGCCTCGTGGTGTGCATGGCCGCAGGCCAAACTGGCGCAACGCCAAACGCCCAACATTCATTGGATGAAAGCCATCAACATCTTTTTTCGGGTCAATACGGTCGATTAGCCATGTGCCATCGCGGCCATCTGGCAAGGGCAATTGCATCAAAATGCCATGAATTTTTGGGTCATCGTTTAATTGATCAATCAATTTAACAAGCGCTTCATCTGTGGTGTCGGCACTAAGATCGTAATCATAAGCCTGGATGCCTACTCGCTCACAAGCGCGACGTTTATTGCGAACATACACACTTGAGGCCGGATCATTGCCCACCAAGACAACCGCCAAGCCCGGGCAAGATTTGCCAGCTAGCACGCGATTTTGAACACGAATGGCTAAATCGCTTAATAAGGTATCGGCAATTCGCTTACCGTCCAGAACTTTCGCCGCCATGCATACGCCTTGATAATCTAGTGATACCCTATTATCGCGTAACTTCACAGGTAATACCATGACTAACCAAAGCCAACAAAGCGAACTTGAAGCAGCCACTTTCCGCCGATTAGTGCAACATTTGATGATTGACCGCCCTGATGTGCAAAACATCGACTTAATGATTTTGGCTGGATTTTGCCGCAATTGTTTGTCGCAGTGGTATCAAGAGGCTGCCATTGAACGCGGATTATCATTGAGCAAAGAGCAGGCTCGTGAGAAAGTATATGGCGTGCCTTTTTCCGAGTGGAAAAATACACATCAAGCAGAAGCTAGCGCCGAGCAATTAGCTGCTTTTGCTATTCAACAAGCAAAACATTCTTAAGGATTACCACTAATGGCTACTAAAAAAACTTCTTGGGCGGCTTTTCCAGCGAATACTAAAGACTTTAATTATTCTGGTGCAAAACTCGCTAAAGCTTGGAAAGTGCTGCATATCGGTGATGGCGAACCGTTTCCTGATGACAAACGCGCCGAGGCCTTGCTAAAATCCGCTGGCAAACACGCACCTAAACTTAGCGCGAGCGAATTAGCTGAACAACTGCAAGCCGCTTGGGCAGCTTTTCATGCTGGTGAGTTTCAACAAGCCTTTGAACTTGGCAGCAGCCTGGGTGCAGTGGGCACTAGCGTGGCAGCAAAAGCAATCGGCATTCACACCACCTATTTAGTTAAGAAACCAGACGAACAATTAGCACGCTATGAACAGTTAGCGGAATTGGCCGAACAAGCCATTGCCATTTTGCCGAAAGAAGCCAATAGCCATTACCGCATGGCGTTTGGCTATGGCCGCTATAGCCAAGGCATTTCGATTGCCAAAGCCTTAAAAATGGGTTTAGCAGGAAAAGTAAAAACCGCATTAGACACTTGCTTAAAATTAAATCCAAAACATGCCGAAGCGCATTTAGCCAGCGCTCTATGGCATGCCGAAATCATCAATAAAGTAGGCAGCACATTGGGTGGATTTACCTATGGCGCGAAACGCAAACTGGCCGAAGAACACATGAAAACAGCATTAAAACTAGCACCTGATATGCCAATCGTGCATTCGGAACACGCACAGATGCTGCTACTTTTGGATGAAGACAACGAGCAAGAGGCCGCCGATGCCTTTGAACGCGCTACTAAATTAACCCCAACAGATGCCATGGATTTCTTGGATGCACGTTTTGCGCAGGAGCAGATTAGTTAAATGCCAAGCACTAAAATTACATCGCACTCAGAAATATTATTTGCTGTTAATAAAACACTCTGATGCATAACAAATATCTTATTGCAGTATTTGCCCTTTTATTTCTAATGCAAAACCCTTTGCATGCTCAAACACAAGATAAATCCGAGCAATACTTTCGTTCCGCATTGCTGTCCTATAAAAACCAAGACTATGCAAGTACGTATAAACAGCTGACGCCTTTGGCTAAAAAAAATTATGCACCAGCGCAAGCACAACTTGCCTATATGTATGAATATGGCATTGGGTTTAAAAAAGACCAAGGTGAGGCGAATAAGCTGTATAAAAAGCTTCTTAACCAATATACCGAAAGCGCAATGCTTGGCAATACCGAAGCGCAGTATCAAGTTGGGCAACTGTATTACGCGGGCAAAGGCGTGCCAGAGAACGTGCCTGAAGCCATGCGTTGGTATGTAAAAGCCGGTGAGCAAGGACATTTAGAATCACAATACAAACTCGCGTTGCTGTTTGATAGCGGTGAAAAAGCGCCGCGCGATGCAAAAATGGCCGTTAACTGGTATACCAAAGCTGCCGAACAAGGACATGCAAAATCGCAAATGTTTTTAGCCATTAAATATTATCGTGGCCGCGATGTGGCGCAAGATTATAGTAACGCAGCCAAATGGTTTCAAAAATCTGCGGAACAAGGCATGGCTTATTCGCAAAGCGCTTTAGGCTTTATGTATGCGGCTGGACAAGGTGTGAAGGAAGACAAACTGCAAGCCTTGAACTGGTACCGCAAAGGCGCTGAGCAAGGTGATAAAGACAGCCAATACGATCTTGGCATGAAACTCAAGAAAGGCGATGGCGTGCCACGTAGCATTCGCGAATCAGCGCAATGGTTCACTAAATCTGCCGAACAAGGGCAAATGGCCGCACAATTCGAACTGGCACAAATGTATGGCAAAGGCGAAGGCATAAAAATGGATGCTGTGTTGGCCTATGCTTGGTATAACGTAGCAATCATTAATGGCCACTATCCGGCCAGCAAGCTTCGCGATATTCTTGCCAAAACCATGAGCGCTGATGAACTGGCTGAAGCCGAACAATTAAGCTCGATGTGGAAATTTGGCCAAACGATGGCGAGAGAATAAAAATGCCTCGTGATAAAACTGGAATCAAAGACATGAAATCCAAAAAATACACTATTGTTTCAAGCGATGGCAATGTGCATCAAACCGATGACCCAAAGGTCGTTGAATACGCTGCACGCTTCGAGCAGATGCCAGCGAAACAGCAGAAACTAGTAATGGAAAAATTGCGTGAATTAAAGCGTCTTGATAAGGCGATTAAGAAAACCGACCAATAAAAACACCTCGAATTATCGAGGTGAAAATATTTAATCTGGTGGGCGGTGAGGGGTTCGAACCCCCGACCCTTGCCGTGTGAAGGCAATGCTCTACCGCTGAGCTAACCGCCCTAGAACGTGTATTTTAAGGGATTCGGCCTATTCAAGCAAGTGAACTACAGCAATTTACTGGTGCGTGCATTCAATAAAGAGACTGGCGCGGCGAAAGAATCTGCACTGGCTTCTTGCCAATACTCACGCAGGCTCGGGTGATCCAGCTCACCAAGCAACAAGCTACCCGGTTTTAGCTGCAGATAAAGTTTAGACAGTGGTAATACAGTAGTAGCATCGACGCGTCGAATGATGTGTTCTGGACCTAATTGATCGGGGTGTTGCAAGCCACTGGCTGCTAACAATTCAGCCAAGGCTTTTACCGTATTTTTTTGGAAGTGATATACACGCTCTGATTTATCGAGTGGATCCAAGCCTTTCTGGCGGCTCGGATCTTGTGTTGCCACACCGGTTGGACACCGATCGGTATGGCAGGTCTGAGACTGAATGCAACCGACTGCAAACATAAAGCCACGTGCGGCATTGCACCAATCAGCGCCTATTGCCAGCGTTCGGCCAATATCAAAGCCGGTGATAATTTTACCCGCCGCACCAATTTTAATTTCCGAACGTAAATTTAAGCCCACTAAGGTTTGATGCACCAACATTAAGGCTTCACGAAGTGGCATACCCACATGATCAGAAAATTCTAATGGTGCTGCGCCCGTGCCGCCTTCGCCGCCATCAACCACAATAAAATCCGGCAGTATCTGGCTTTGCTGCATGGCTTTGGCAATAGCAAACCATTCCCACACATGGCCAATGCAAAGCTTAAAACCAACTGGTTTGCCGCCAGATAATTCGCGCAGTTTCTGTATAAATTGCAATAACTCAAGTGGCGTTGAAAATACCGAATGCTTTGACGGCGACAAACAATCCTGGCCCATTGGCACGCCACGTGACTTGGCGATTTCAGCGCTAACTTTAGCGCCCGGTAAAATACCGCCCTGCCCCGGCTTTGCACCTTGCGATAACTTCACTTCAATCATTTTTACCGATTCACGCAATGCATTCTGGCGAAAATTTTCTTCGCTGAAACTACCATCAATATTGCGGCAACCGAAATACCCAGAACCAATATTCCAAACTAAATCTCCACCATGTTCTAGGTGGTAACTGGAAATAGAACCTTCGCCGGTGTCATGATAAAAACCGCCTTTTTTCGCACCCAAATTCAAAGCACGAATGGCATTGGCCGACAGCGCTCCAAAGCTCATTGCCGATATATTAAATACCGCCGCATTATACGGCTGTGTGCATTGTTGCCCACCGACGCGAATACCAAAAGGCTCGGTGGCAACAGGTGCAGGCTGAATGGAATGATTAATCCATTCGTAGTTATCGGTATAGACATTGAGTTGCGTGCCGAATGGGCGTTTATCTAGCTCTTGCTTAGCGCGCTGATAAACAATCGAACGCTGTTGCCGGGAAAATGGCGCTTCTTCGGTATCGGATTCAAACAGATATTGGCGTAGCTCAGGCCGAATGGATTCAATAAAAAACCGTGCGTGCGAGAGTATTGGATAATTACGTTTTATAGCCGATTTGCGTTGCAGTAAATCATGCACGCCAACAGCCGTTAAAAATGAGAACAGGATTAAAGGCCATATAGCCCAATCATGCCCTAAAATGATGCTTGCTATGCAAGAGAGTACGTTGACAACCGAAAGCCAAAAAAGCCAAGAACGTGACAGTGGTGGCATAAACAGTATCCAATAACAACGTTATCGCGATTATATCGTTAAACTCCCAAACGATCACGGATGTCATACCACAATGCGCCAAGCGCGCTAAATGGTACACGGAATAAGCGCCCACCCGGGAATGGATAATGTGGCAATTTTGCGAATACATCAAAGCGTTCGGTTTGGCCACGAATGGCCTCCGACAACACTCGGCCAATCATATGTGTGTACGTAACGCCATGCCCAGAGCAGCCTTGCGCATAATAAATATTGTTTTCCAAGCGCCCCACTTGCGGCAAGCGCGATAACGTCAGTAGAAAATTACCGGTCCAGGCATAGTCGAACTTCACACCTTTAAGCTGCGGAAACGTGCCTTCCAAATTTGGGCGAATATGCGCATCAATATCGGCTGGGTCTTTAGCACCATACACCACTCCACCACCAAAGATAAGTCGCTTATCGGCGGTCAAACGATAATAATCGAGCAGGTAATTGGTGTCTTCCACGCAGTGGTCAGTGGGCAGAACATCTTGCCAATTGGCCAAAGGTGCAGTGGCAATAACTTGTGTGCCACATGGCATCGCTTTAGCGGAAAGTTTCGGTTCTAAATCGCCAATATAGGCATTGCAGGCAATAATCACGAATTTAGCATGCACTTCACCTTGCGCAGTTTTAACCACCGCTATTTCGCCACGATTAATTTTTGTGACCGGTGATTGTTCAAAAATAACACCGCCCAAAGACTCAAACGCCGTCGCCTCGCCTAAGGCAAGATTTAATGGGTGAATATGCCCGCCGGTTGGGTCAATTAGCAAGGCCTTGTATTGATCGGTTTTGACATAATTCTGAATCTCGGCACCTTCAACAATTTGCATTTTCAACGAATCGTATTTTTCCCACAATTCTTTGTGCTCATGCAATCCAGCCACTTTTTTCTGAGTTTTAGCGGCATAAATACCGCCATCTTTCAAATCGCACTGAATAGCGTATTTCGCCACACGCTCACGGATCACCCGTGCGCCTTCAAAGGCCATATTGCCCATTGCCGCAGCCACTTGCGGGCCATAGGATTTTTCAATCACGTCAATATCGCGCGAATAGCTGTGCACAATTTGCCCGCCATTTCGGCCAGATGCGCCCCAACCTACTTTCGCCGCCTCAACAATAACCACTTTGAAGCCCGCTTCAGCCAAATGCAATGCTGAAGAAAGTCCGGTATAGCCAGCACCAACAATGCATATATCGGCATCATGCCTGCCTAGCAACGCCGCGCGCTCCGGCTGTGGATTGGCCGTTGCGGCATAAAAAGACGGTGCGTGCTGGTTGATTGCCATAAATGCGTTCAATATATTTTAATAGTGTTGAAAATAGTACATCATTCGGCATGAATTGCCTAGAACTGAACCTATATTCATCTATACCCTTATTGTTCAGCTTGGTTAGAGTATGGTTTAAAGACTTAATGGAGATTTACGATATGAGAAGCTTGTTTAGCTTGAAAATTCTGACCTTGGCAACCGCCATAAGCCTGAGCTGTGGCACGCCGGCGCAAGCCCAGACCAGTCAAAGCAAGCCAGTTACAGCTCAAGAGATTGCTTTGGGTGCCAGTCAATACGGGCCCATGAAGCAATCTCAGGGCGCTCAATACACCGTCGATCCAGCCCTGAACGCTTACGTTAAGCGCATCGGCCTAAAATTGGCGAAAGCCAGCGAATTTCCTAACCTGCCCTATGACTTCACGGTCATCAACAACGGTGAGATGAATGCTTGGGCCCTGCCCGGCGGTAAAATCGCCATCAACCGTGGCTTGTTGGCTGAGCTTGGCGACGAAGCACAGCTGGCGTCAGTGCTAGCACACGAAATCTCGCACGTTACCAAACGGCATAGCGCGCGCATGCAGAAGAAATCCCAAGGCGCTAGCTTGCTTGGAGCTTTAATTGGTTTGGGTGTCGGTATCAAAGCACCGCAATATCAAGATCTAGCCATGCAGGGTTTCAGCGTAGCTGCCTACGGCGCGCAGGCGAACTATAGCCGTGACTATGAGCTTCAAGCCGACAGCGCTGGCATGAAAATGATGCTGTCCTCTGGCTATGACCCGCTAGCGGCTGTTGAGCTACAAGAAATCTTCCTACTGCAGTCTAAGAATCGGAAAAGCAGCGCTTTGAGCCAATTGTTTGCCTCTCACCCGCCATCTCAGGAACGCATCAGCGCCAACAAACTGACTGCTGCGAAAATGCCCAAGGGTGGCATGCGCGGGAAATCCGAATATCAAAAAGCCATTGCCCAGCTGTTGAAGGATAAACAGGCCTACCAACACCTGAAAGATTCCATGCTCGCCTACAATGCGAATAACTATCAGCAGGCATTGACACTGAGTGAAAAAGCCATCGCCTTGCAGCCCGGGGAAAATCTGTTCTGGGAAATGAAAGGGCAAACCTTAAGCAAGCAGGAGCGCTTCAGTGACAGCATCCCGGCCTTCGACCGTGCGGTGAACGCCAACCCGCAGTTCTACCGTCCGCTAGCCTTGCGTGGCCTAGCCTACAAATCGCTGGGTCAGTGGCAACAGGCCGAGTCCAATCTGATGGCATCGCAGCAGTTGCTGCCGACGCAGACCGCGACCTATCATTTGGGTGAGCTGGCCTTGCGCAGAGGCGACAAATCATCGGCAGCCACTTATTTCAACAAAGCTAAGCAAGGCGGCGGTGAACTGGGTCAGGCGGCCCAGCGGCAGTTGGAAAACATGCAATACGGATACTAGAACGGCCTCAAGTCAACAAGTTCCACATGCCGCGCTTCGGCTTCATCAAAGCTGATTGAGCGGCAGTTTCAGATAACTTACGCCGTTGTCCTCGGCCGGCGGAAAATGCCCAGCTCGCATATTCACTTGCACAGCTGGCAACAATAATACTGGCATTGATAACGTTGCATCGCGTGCTTTGCGCATGCTGACGAACGCTTGCTGAGTGATGCCTGCATGCACATGCACATTGTTGTCGCGTTGTGCCTTAACACTCGTTAGGAATTTCTCTGTGCGGCTGTTGGGCGGGTAATCATGGCACATATACAGCTTGGTGTTGTCAGGCAAACACAATACTTTTTGGATTGATGCATACAGCGATTCAGCACTGCCACCAGGAAAATCGCAGCGTGCGGTGCCATAATCCGGCATAAACAGCGTATCGCCAACAAACGCGTGGATGCACTCCCTATCTTCAATAAGATACGTCATGCAAGCTGGCGTGTGTCCGGGCGTGTGCATAGCACGAAGTGTAAATTGCCCAATCTCTAAGCAATCGCCGTCCTGCAACAAACAATCAAACTGGCTGCCATCGCGCTGAAATTCACTGCCTAAATTAAACAGACCGCCAAAAACCTGTTGAACCTGAACAATATCTGACCCAATAGCGAGCTTTCCGCCCAATTGCTTTTGTAAATACACTGCCGCTGAAAGATGATCGGCATGCACATGGGTTTCTAAATGCCAGAGAATATTGAGCTGACATTGATTCGCACGTTGCAGTATTCTATCAGCCGAGTCCGTTGTAGTGCGTCCAGATTTCGGATCAAAATTCAAGACACTATCAATAATCACAGCCTCTAGCTTTTCATTGTCGTAAACCAAATAACTAAACGTAGATGTATTTTGGTCAAAAAAAGCTTCAATGTGTAGATTGCCAAGCATCAGCGAATAGTCCATCCCAAATCAACAGAACTTTAATGGTAACACCTACAAATCACAGGTAACAAAAAACCTCCGTTAAAGGAGGCTTAGTGGTGCCCTGAGCCGGACTCGAACCGGCACGGTATCACTACCGGGGGATTTTAAGTCCCATGCGTCTACCAATTTCGCCACCAGGGCAGGTGTGCGTTAAAAATGGAGGCCTGGGCCGGAATTGAACCGGCGTACGCGGCTTTGCAGGCCGCTGCATAACCACTCTACCACCAGGCCGGTGATGTCCATTTTAACCATAAAACATACACTGTTCTATGTCTTTCAAATAAAAAACCTCGGCGAACCGAGGCTTTAAATCTGGAGCGGGAAAAGAGACTCGAACTCTCGACCCCGACCTTGGCAAGGTCGTGCTCTACCAACTGAGCTATTCCCGCGGGAGATGACTATTATCATTTTTTTGGCGATTTCTGTCAAGCCTGAATTAACATTTTATTTCTGCATGCTAGGCCAAGCCGCCCGTAAATAGTCCATTCCTGACCATAAAGTTAAGGCTGCGGCAACGGTTAATAGACTTTGTCCAATCAGGAAAATCGGTAAGCCAAACAAGTTTTCGTAAAATAATAAACAACCTAAGGCCGTCATTTGGAAAATGGTTTTTAGTTTACCTAAACCAGCTACTTTAACCAAACCGTGTGCGCCCATTTGTGCCATCCATTCACGCAGCGCTGAAATAGTGATTTCTCGGCCCACAATAACCGCCGCTAATATCGCCATATATACGGTGTTGTGTCGTTGCACCACAATAAACAAAGTAATAGCTACGGTTAACTTGTCAGCAACTGGATCAAGGAATGCTCCAAATGTGGAACCCATGTTGTATTTGCGGGCAATCCAGCCGTCAAGCCAATCCGAAAGTGCACCTAATACAAAAACCGTAGTGGTTAAGATATTGCTGTATTTGTGCTCCCAGTAAAACAATGACACCATCACTGGGATAGTGGCAATACGGAAAATTGTTAGCCATGTTGGGATGGTAATTTTCATAGTGGCACCAGATCAATACCATGCAAACTGGCGTAGATTCGTTCAGCCAAGGCTTGGTTTATTCCGTCAACACGTGCGATTTCTTCCACCCCAGCTCCTTTTAATCCAGACAAGCCACCAAAATGTTTTAATAAGCTTGATCGGCGCTTTGCACCTATTCCTTCTATGTTTTCTAGTGTACTCGTATCGCGTGCTTTCTGTCTTCTGCCACGATGCCCTGTAATGGCGAATCGATGTGCTTCATCGCGAACTTGTTGAATCAATTGCAAGGCCAAGGAATCAGCACCGGGCTTAAGATGCTGGCCATCTACTAGCACTAAAGTTTCTTCGCCAGCCTTGCGTTCTGGGCCTTTAGAAACTCCCACAATACACACCGAGGTGATATCCAGTTGCCTCAACACATCACGTGCTTGGCTTAACTGCCCTTCCCCTCCATCAATCAGCAATACATCGGGCATAATGCCTTGTTCAAGCGCACGTTTGAAGCGCCGTGACAAGGCTTGATGCATGGCAGCGTAATCATCGCCTGGAGTAATATCAGTGATATTAAAACGCCGGTATTGGCTAGGCACTGCGCCTTCTTCATTAAACACCACATTTGAGGCAACGGTTGCTTCGCCTTGCGTGTGTGAAATATCAAAGCACTCAATACGTTGTGGAGCTTGCGCTAAATCGAGTAATTTTTGAAGCGCAATAACGCGTTGTTGTTGGGCTTGTTTGCCATGTCGCTCAGTGGCTAGCGCTAAAATAGCATTATGTTTGGCCATATCTAAAAAGCGCGCACGCTCGCCGCGGACACTGCTTTTAATCTCAATCTTGCGTTTACCCAATTCTGAAAGCACTGTTTGCAATAGTTCTTGATCTTCAATGGCGTGGCTCAAAATCAGTTCTTTGGGCGGTGTTCGTAACAGATAAAATTGGCTGATAAAGGCCGACATGACTTCTTCAGGCGTTTCCTCACCATGGCATTTAGGAAAATAAGCTCGGGTACCAAAACTGATACCATTTCTAAAGCTTAAGCACATTACACAAGCGGTGTTTCCTTCCATTGCAACAGCAAGCACATCCATGTCCACTTGATCGCCTTCCACATACTGCTTGGCCTGAACTTTGCGAATACTGGCAATTAAATCGCGTAATGTAGCGGCTTGCTCAAACTCAAGACGTTGGCTGGCGGCATCCATATTTGTGGTTAAATCATCCACCAGCTCATTACTTCGGCCCTGCAAAAACATCGATGCACGTTTAATACTCTCATCGTAATCGCGCGGACTAATAAGACCCACACAAGGCGCCGTGCATCGGCCTATTTGATGTTGTAAACATGGCCTTGAGCGATTCCTAAATACTGTATTTTCACAGGTTCTTAGACGGAATATTTTCTGCATTAATTCCATGGTATCGCGCACCGCCAATACACTCGGATACGGGCCGAAATAGCGCCCTGCAATTGTTCGAGAGCCACGATGAAAAGCGATTCTTGGCCATGTTTCATCAGTAATAATGATGTATGGATAGCTTTTATCATCGCGCAGCAAAATATTGTATTTTGGCTTAAGCGATTTAATCAACTGATTTTCAAGAATCAGCGCCTCAGCTTCAGTACGTGTAATGGTGACTTCCATACGCCTAATTTGCTTAACCATTAGGCTAATGCGACGCGACGAAACATCCTCGCGGAAATAGTTGGCAACACGCTTTTTTAAGCTGCTTGCTTTGCCCACATACAACACCAAATCATCATCGCCATACATCCGATAAATACCCGGCGCATTCGACAAATCCTGTACAAAACGTTTGCCATCAAAACTAGGCGATTGAACGTCATCCATGTTTGAATTAAGCCGTCTGAATGCTAACGCGCGACAAATATTCAGTAGCGAAAAAATACCGATGAATCTGACTACTCGCACTATCTGCAATCCACAGCGATTCTTGATCTAGTGCTAGCGCACTCGGATTTACCAGAGATTGCATCAACGGATAAGAACTCAATGTATTGGTGGTTAAATTAATTGAACGCACCATATGATTATAGGAATCGGCCACCCACAAGAGGCCATTCTTTTCATCGACCAGTACTGCACTCGGATGCTGCAATCCAGCGGTCTTGCGCACGCCATCTTCCTTGCCATATTGATACAATCCCAGACCAATAATAGTATTCACTCGGCCTTCGGGAATAGCCACTGTGCGAATTGAAGAAGAACTTCCTTCGGCCACAAATAAATGATTTTTACTGCCCGAAAGTGCCAGCGGATGCGCCAATTCAGCGCGTGTACCAACACCATCAAGCAAGCCCAGCGTGCCTTTGCCTGCCAATTGTGAAAAATATAAATTAGCCAGATTGAAGGCACTTAAACAATTATTGCCGGAATCGGCAACAATCAGCAAATCTTGATGAACAACAACCGCACTTGGATTATTTAACTGCACATCAAAATGCACCCCCACCACGCAATCTTGCGTAAAGCCCGGCTTGCCATTGCCTAGAATAGAATCAATCATGCCATCCAAAATGCGTATGCGTCGAATGGCATGATTACCAGTATCGGCCACATATAAATATTCACGGCTTGCGCTCATGCCCATCGGACGATTGAAGCTTGCCTCGGCTGAATTGCCGTCTAGATACAGCGGCAAGCCATTGCCAAACACCCGTTTTACACTGCCATCAATCGTGCATTCCAAGACCCGATTATGCCCAGAATCTGCGATGTACAATAAGTTTTTATGGATTAGCAAACCGCAGGGGCTATTCAAGACACTGAAGCTTTTTGATTTGGGTTTGGCTTGCAAAAACTTAGGCTTAGCTGGCACTGTATTTTTGACTGCAAGTATTAATTCGCTCACCGCAGACTCAATGTCTTTTTTGTGATTATCGCCACTAAATTGGCCCACCACAAAACCATCATCATCTATCAAAACAACACTTGGCCACGATTGAATGTCGTAGTGCTGCCAGGTAATCCATTGCGCATCGTTGGCAACAGGTAGTTGTATATCTAAACGGTTAAGCACTTCGAGCACTGTTTTGCTTTCTAACTCTGCCGAAAATTTTGGCAGATGAATGCTCAACACCGATAATTTATCCTGATATTTCCGCTGTAACTGTTGCATATCGGCAAGCACGTTATGGCAATACACCGACGTTGCATTCCAAAAAACCAAGGCCACAACCCGACCTTTATGCTCGGCAATTTTCTGCGGATCAGCATTAATCCAATCAAGTTTCTGGCTTAATTCAACAGCCGCTTTATTACTCATATATCGCTCCGGTGCATCATGTATTAGCTTGCCAGAAGGGACTAGGCTGCATACTCAACCAGCTGGCATTGGCCAGTTCAAGATCTTCTGCTGTATCAACGCCAGCAGGAAAGTGCATGCAGGTTTCAGCAATGGCAATAGAGTAACCATTTTCCAACACTCTAAGCTGTTCTAGTGATTCACAACGTTCAAGCGAACTAACTGGCATATCAGTAATTGTTTTTAAGAACCCAGCGCGATAAGCATAAATACCAATATGACGCTGTGCAATGTGCGGCAGTGCTGAATTTGTATCGCGAGGCCAAGGAATCGGTGCGCGGCTGAAATACAAGGCCAAACCGTTCGAACTTCGCACTACTTTTACGCTATTGGGATTTTCAAACTGCTCAAGATTGGTAATAGGCGTGCACAAAGTTGCCATTGGGCTTTGCGATTGATGCAGTAATTCAGCAATCTGTTTAATGCCTGCAGCTGGCGCGAATGGCTCATCGCCTTGTAAATTAACAATAATCTGGTCGTTATGCCAAGCCAACTGTTTTGCGCATTCGGCTAATCGGTCTGTCCCGGATTGATGGCTTATGGCAGTCATCAATACCTGCACTCCATCCATACAAATAGCATCAGCTATGCGCTGATCATCGGTTGCAATAACTACTTGTTTAGCACCAGCCATTAACGCCCGCTCCGCAACATGTTGAATCATCGGTTTATCACCAATCAACAACAACGGTTTGCCCGGCAAACGGCTTGAGGCAAAACGCGCTGGAATGGCAACAATAAAATCAATCATAAATTCTTTTGTACTTGTGCAATAAGTCGTTTGAGCTCAATAAAAAATCCATCTGATAGTATCGCATCAACTGGTACCACCCAAACATCTTGGCGATTCGATGTACTAAATTTTACGGCATCTTTCTCTGTCATCAAAATTGGGCCAGAAACCGGCAAATCTGCTGAATTAAACGTATGGTGGTCCGGAAATGGGTGCGAAATTACCACAATTCCCAATGCCGCCAGCGCATCAAAGAAACGCTGTGGGTGTCCAATTCCAGCTATAGCATGAACTGCTTCACCGGTAAAATCACGCAAGGCCTTCCGTTCGCCTGATAACAGATGATAGCACTGCACCAGCTGCAGCTGCATGGCGAATGCTTCTGTGCTGTCTTCAAGCAAGCCATTGCCTACCCGTAAATCAACCCCGCGCACTGCTTCGCGCAACGGCCCAGCAGGCAACAAATGGCCATTGCCATACAGTCGCATGCTATCGAATACTTCAATCTCAATCTGCCTAGGCAAAGCACGGTGTTGCATGCCATCGTCGGAAATAATGATATTACAACCCTGCTCAACTAAAAAAATCGCAGCGCAAAAGCGCTTTGCATCAACACGAACAGGAACGCCAGTTCGTTTAGCAATTAGAAACGGCTCATCACCACTGGCATCAATAGCACTGGATGTTGTAACAGACTCCGCCTGACGACTCTTACGCCCATAACCACGACTCACCACACCTGGCGTAAAGCCTAAGTTTTTAAGCGCATTGACCAGCGCAATGATCAGTGGTGTTTTGCCGGTGCCGCCGACCGTGAAATTACCAACAACAATAACTGGCACCGATAATTTTTGCGTGCTAAATGGTCTTTGCCAATTCAGCAAAAATGCATACAAGCGCTCGATAACTCGCAATAGAAAATTGGGTTTTGAATGGCTATACCATTGTTTATTCAGCCACGACTCAAGGCCTAACACTAGCCACCATCCGTTTCTCGGAACTGCATTTTATGCAGATGGCTGTATAAGCCACCTTTTGCGAGCAGCTCTTGATGGGTTCCGCATTCAACTAAACGCCCTTCATCGAGCACTAAAACTTGATCCGCATGTTCAACCGTGGATAATCGGTGAGCAATAATCAATGTGGTTCGATCAGGGATTAAATGCGCTAAGGCATCTTGCACTAAGCGCTCTGATTCGTTGTCTAAGGCCGCGGTAGCTTCATCAAGAATCAGTATCGGCGCATCTTTCAAGATGGCGCGCGCTATGGCTAAGCGCTGCTTCTGGCCACCACTTAGGCGGCTTCCGCGCTCACCGATTTTGGTATGGATGCCTTCAGCAAGCTTCACCACAAATTCTTCAGCATTAGCGGCACGAAGCGCCTGCCAAACTTCCTGCTCAGTGGCACTGGCTTTGCCATAGCGAACATTGGCTAATACTGAATCATCAAACAACATGACTTGCTGGCTAACTAATGCAATTTGTTGGCGCAGACTAACTAGTGTGTAATCACGGATATCATGGCCATCTATGCGAATTTTACCGCTGCTTGGCTCATAAAAACGTGGCAATAGCCGAATCAACGTTGACTTACCACTGCCTGATCGACCAACGATAGCTGTGACAGTGCCAGGTATTGCGGTAAATGAGAACTCAGACAAAGCTGGCTTGCCATCGGCGGTGTAATGCACGCTAACATCTTCAAAACTGAGAGCGCCTTTAACTCGGGAAGCTTCAATATCACCATGATCAGCTTCATCGGGCTGATCAAGTACGGCAAACAAACGCTCGCTGGCTGCAACACCGCGCTGAATGATGCTCTGTACATTGGTGATGCGTTTCAAAGATGGTAATAAAACCATCATGGAAGTCATTAAGGTAACGAAAGAACCCGCTGACATTCGGCCTTGCGTGGCTTCATGGCCTGCAACCACCAAAATCACCGCTAATGCAAAGGCTGCCAGCAATTGCACAATCGATGAAGCGCTAGCGCGGGTTGATTCAACTTTCATATGCATTTTTAAATTGCCACGAGCAATCTCGCCGTAACGATTTTCCGCTGCATACTGCATGCCATAAACTTTAACTTCTTGCTGAGCAGAAAGCGTTTCTTCGGCAGTTTGTGCCAATTTGCCAACACTTTCTTGAATACCGCGATTAATGCGGCGATAACGGCTACTGACTTTGCTTGAGATAAAGCCAATAATTGGCACAACAAGCAGAACTGCCAAAGTCACTTTCACACTTTCATTGAGCATAACGGCTAGTAGTGCCAATATTGTTAAGGAGTCAGTAATAGCGATTTTGATTGCTTCGCTGCTAGCCTGCGCCACTTGGTCGGTGTCGTAATTTAGGCGACTTACCAACATTGGAACCGGTTCATGATCAAAGCGCTTGCTTGGCATCCGAAGGAATTTACCTAGCACTTGCTGCCGCAAATCAAACACAACACTTCGGCCCGTTCGCGCCATGCCATAGTCAGTAATCCATGTGGCTATGCCGCGCACCAAAAAAAGACCAAGAATAGCTAGCGGAAGTAACCAATTAGTATCAGGGTTTTTGGCGACAAAAGTTACATCAACAATGGGCTTCATCATCATTGTAAAAGCGCCAGCCGACAACGCTTCGATAACCATACCAATGCTTGCAACAATAAGATATAAACGATGCTTGCGCGTGTAGCCTAGTAGGCGCTTATAGATTAGCCAAGCGCTGCTTTCGGTCGCTGCACTCACTGTTTTTTCTCTGGCGCAGTGGCAATTGATATATGCGAGAAACCAAGCTGGCCAATAGCGTCCATGGCAGTGATTACCGATTGATGGCTGGTTTTTGCATCGGCTTGAATCACAATTGTGCGTTTTTTGTCGTTACCCGCCTGTTGGCTAATCGCCTCTTTCAAACTGTTTAAATCGCTCCTAACTAAAGCCGTATTTCCCACAAAATAATTTCCAGATTTATCCACCAAAATAATCAAAGGTTTATTTTGTTGCTCAGGCTGGCTGGCCTGGCTACTAGGCAAAGTGATTTTCAAAGCCGAGCGATTATTGAAGCTGGTGGTTACCACAAAGAAAATAATCAAGGTAAACACCACATCAATCAATGCGGTTAAATTGATATCAACATCGTCTTCTGTACTGGATGTATCAAAACGCATGGATTCGCTTACTCCGCTTGCTTTGCTTCTAGCACATCAAGCACATTCATGGCAATTTTTTCCATTTCAATCAAATAGCCAGCTACTTTGCCTCTGAAATAGCGGTGTAGCATCAGTGCCGGAATAGCCACAATCAAGCCACTGGCTGTTGATATTAATGCTTGCCCAATACCACCTGCCAACTGATTGGCATCACCAACGCCGGTGGTGAGGATGGTTAAAAACATTTGAATCATGCCAATCACCGTTCCCAATAAGCCCAACAAAGGTGAAATAGAAGCAATGCTGCCTAAGGTTGGCAGAAAACGATTTAAATCAAAACTAACATGCCGCCCAACATCTTCGATGCGCTCTTTGATTATATGCCGTGGCCGATGACGGACAGATAATGCCGCAGCAAGCAACTCGCCGAGTGGTGAATTGAGCTTTAAGCGCTGAATTTCAGTGCTATCTAGGGTTTTGCCGCGCGACCAATTCTCAATGTCTTGCTCAATGCCGTGAGGTATCACTTCTGAGCGCCGTAAAGTCCATAGGCGTTCTAAGCTAATGGCTGTGGCTAACACCGCCAATATAAGCAATGGCACCATGACCCAGCCACCGGATGTCAGTAATTCCAACATAGAGCCTCAATGTAATATTTATGTATTCCATAGCATAGCCTGAGATGCGTTATTAGGCTATTTTATTGATGCTGAGCCTATTTGATTATATTGCAGCAGCTCACGTTGCCAATAATGCCTGCCATCCAATCTGGCGCGATAATGCCATTGCCAGCCATCTGGGCCAGATTGCAACTCGGCCCAACCGCTTTCCACTGTATTAACCAGCTGTGCACCGGCTTCTTGGTAGCGCTCAGCCACCAGATGATTCGGGTGTTTGAAGCGATTTTGAAAGCCACTGGAAACCAGTGCAATACGCGGCTTAACCTGCGCCAAAAACGCGGGCGATGATGACGTTTTACTACCATGATGTGGCACCAGCAAAATATCGGATTGAAGCGATGCGCCATACTGCTCAACGAGCTGATATTCGGCATTGGCTGAAATATCACCCGTTAACAACACAGTTTGCCCTTGGGCATGGATTTGGAGCACACAAGAGCCGTCATTATCAGAATGTTCGCCGAGCTGCTCTGGCCATAAATACCTGAACTGCACGCCATCCCACTGCCAAGATAATCCGCGTTTACAGACCGAAGCATGAGTTAATGGATACGAAGCCTCCAGCGCGATAATATTGATATTAGCCTGTATGGCTGGCAAGCCGCCCGCATGATCATTATCGGCATGGCTAATGACAACTTTATCCAATTGTTTAATCTGTAAGACACGTAAAGCCGGAACAATACTGGATTCGCCGCGACTGAAACCTTTATCTTTCCCGGCGCCGGTATCGTACAGCAAAGTATGATTTTTGGTGCGTATGAGAACGGATAAGCCCTGCCCTACATCAATCATGGCAATGCGCATGCGGCCATTGGGTATTTCATCATGTATGGGAACTAGGATTGGCAATAAAAGCGCAATACCTAGCCATTTGCCGGGCATAGCCTTAGGCAAAACACAAACACACGCACCTAATAAGGCTAAGAGCACTAGCCAAACACTCGGCTCAGCACTATATATGCTCGACCACTGCAACTGCGATACCCATAACAACAACGTCCAAAACCCTTGCATGGCCAATGCAGATGCATGCCAAAAAAAAGATGCGGCAATAGGCAGCCATGCAAACATAATGCCAAGCAATGCCAATGGCACCACCACTAAGCTTATCCAAGGAATGGCCAGAAAATTAATCAGTGGGCCAATCAAGGTTGTTTGATGGAAAAACCCAATACTCAATGGCAACAAGCCAATGGAAACCAGCCATTGTGCGCGAATAAATGGCTTCATCACACCTTGTTGCGCTGTTTGTGGCATGAAGGCAACCAGCAACAAAACACCCATAAAGCTGAGCCAAAAACCTGGGCTTAGTATTGCAAAAGGATCCCATAATAAAATGCCTAGTAAAGACAGTGCCACCGCTTGCACGGTTGAGCAATTTCGATTGAGCAGCTTGCAACCCATGAACACCGAAATCATCAGCGCTGTTCGCACCGTTGGTATTGCGAAGCCGGCTAAAGCGGTGTACGCGCATGCCGCTAAAATAGATATGCCCGCAATGGCATGTACACGATTAAGCCGCAAACCAAGCGATGGGTAAAACCAATATAAACCTCGAACCAAGAACACTGCAAATAAAGCCACTATGCCAACATGAAAGCCAGAAATAGCAATCAAATGGGTGATGCCTGTTTTACGTAAAATGTCCCAATCCTTGTCGCTGAGTGCACGTGTATCGCCTAATGCCAAAGCCTGCACAAAGCGGGCATCATTTGCATTTAATGTTTGACGTATTTGTTTAGATAATGCAGCACGAAAGCCATCAATTGTTTTCGAACCATACATTCGCACAGCCTGCTTTTTAATATAGCCTTGCGCGGCAATTCTTTGCTGGAGCGCACGCTGTTCGCTATCAAAGCCACCTGGATTCAACACACCATTGGGTGTGCGTAGCAAAACCTGGAAGCGCCAGATATCGCCCGTTTTAACTGTAGCTTTTGACCTATACCATGCAAGCTTTATTTTCTGGCCAGCCAATGTTGGAAAATCATCCGAATCAAGAACCATGGCTTGAAAATTCCATTGATCTTCATTCTGCTCTGGCAAGCCGATGATTTTTGCCACAACAAAGCCAGTGCGTCCTGAATCTTGCAAAGATAGGCGCTGCGACAAGGCATAATGTGCCATCAAATTGCAATACAAAAACCCTAAACAGCAGGCCGCCAGACTAGCGAAGCGTGAATAACGCCAGCATATAAAAACCGTGATTGGCAATAGGAAAATACTGAATGCAATGTCAGGCAAGTTCGCAAATAGCTGTAATCCTGCGATGCCTAGGGCGAAAGAAAAGATGTTAAGTGGGCGGCAAATCAACGGTTGATTCTGCGCCCGCGGCGTCATCCGGTGCGTACTCGCAGTTGCCCTTGGAATAACTCGAGTACGCGATCACATTTATCCGCCAAGCGGTGGTCGTGCGTCACAATCACTAGTGCAGCATTATGCTGTTGCTTTAATTGCATTAACATATCAAATACCGATGCTGCGGTTCGTTCGTCCAAATTACCTGTCGGTTCATCGGCTAGAACGCAGGCTGGATGATTCACCAATGCTCGCGCAACTGCAACGCGCTGACGCTCTCCGCCAGA
This sequence comes from Arenimonas sp., assembly GCA_031428155.1. Taxonomy (GTDB): domain Bacteria; phylum Pseudomonadota; class Gammaproteobacteria; order Xanthomonadales; family Xanthomonadaceae; genus Arenimonas. Next base: position 26,621 of record JANPOU010000049.1, read on the forward strand.
AAGCTCGCCCGGTTTATGCTGTAAGCGATGATCTAAACCAACCTGCTCTAATAGCGCTCTAGCAGGGATACTGGCCTGCTTTGCTGATTGCCCTGCAATAAGTAAAGGCATCATCACGTTTTCAAGCGCTGTGAATTCAGGCAATAAATGATGGAATTGATAGATAAAACCCAGATAACGGTTGCGCAATCGTCCGCGCTCTAGCTCAGAGGTATTGTGTAGATTCTGCTCCATCAATTGCACAGTGCCTGCAGTAGGATTATCAAGGCCTGCCAATAAATGCAATAAGGTGCTTTTGCCCGAACCTGACGCACCCACAATAGCCAATGACTCGCCAGCCAACACCTGCACATTAATCGCTGAAAACACCGGTGTGTTTAGCTCACCTTCCTGATAAGTTTTGGCCAAGCCAACACCATCAATAATAATCTTACTCATAGCGTAGCGCTTCCACAGGGTTGGTCTTTGCCGCGCGCCAAGCAGGGTAAATTGTGGCTAATAAGCACATGGCAATGGCCACCAGCACAATCGTTAGCACATCCATACTATTAACCACAGTGGGTACGCCGCTGATGTAATACACATCGGCTGGCATTAACTCATTGCCAGTAAACGATTCAACCATACGTACGATGACACTTAAGTTATTCGATAACAAAATACCGAATATGGTGCCCAAAGCCACTCCAACCAAACCAATCACTAAGCCTTGCACCATAAATATTTGCATCACTTGCGGTGGTGATAAGCCCAAGGTTCTAAGTATTGCAATATCGGCCTGTTTGTCGTGCACTAACATCACTTGCGAAGACACCAAGTTAAACGCTGCAATAGCAATCACTAAGGACAAAAGAATAAACATCACGGTTTTTTCCATCTTTAGTGCGCGGAAAAAATTCGCATGATCACGTGTCCAATCTCGCACGATGTAAGCACCCTCCATGCGCGTCGCTAAATCTCGCGACACATTCCAAGCCTGCCAAATATCGGTTAGCTTAATGCGAATGCCGGTTACCGAATTATCCATACGCAGCAATTTTTGTGCGTCGTCCATGTGAACGAGCGCTAAGCCAAAGTCGTATTCTTGCGCGCCAATTTCAAAAATTCCGCTCACTTTGAAGCGTTTTGCACGTGGCATAGAACCAAATGGTGTAGCCACCGATTCTGTTACAAAGGCGTTAATGGAATCGCCAACACGAACATTTAATGCACCAGCAAGTTCTGAACCTAGAACAATATTAAACTGCCCGGGTTTAAGCGAATCCAAACTGCCTTGGCGCATTTTATTGGGTAAGTCAGAAACTTTTCCTTCATAGGCTGGCAATATGCCACGCAAAATGGCGCCTTGCTTACTCTGGCCTTGCAACAGACTTTCTGTTTGCACGTAAGGCGCTGCTCCAATAACCCGCTTATCTTTACTCGCCAGTGTAATCGCGTTAGGCCAATCGTTTAAATTGCCATTAACTCCTTCAATAGTGGCATGCGCAACCGTGCCTAAAATGCGGTTTCGCAACTCTTCTTGAAAGCCATTCATTACTGAAATAGTAGTGATTAACGCAACAACACCGATAAAAATACCGAGCACGGATGCTAAAGAAATAAATGAAATAAAGCCATTGCGGCGCTTAGCGCGCAAATAGCGAAGACCGATAGAGGCAGTGATTGGCTGAAACATCTGCTTATAATACGGGGTTTGTGATGATACTTGGCAAACAATTACCAGCTTTTCTATTTTGAGCTTTCATCAATAAGCGCAAATGCCTTAATTGATCACATTCAAGCCTAGCGCAGAACCAAAACTTACTCAGCCGTTTACCCTTCATGCTAGCTTGCAATTCTATAAGAAAGCCCCAATCGCGCCAAGCAAACTGTTCCAAAGCTTGTGGCACATCACTGCGCACTAAAAACAAGGCTCCATGCTTGTTTGACTCAAGTACATCGCTGGCATGCTTTTGATAAGCCTGAAAACTGATAATTGCATAGCCGAAGGCAAGCACACTGAGCGCAATTTTTAAGGGTAAACTAAATCCAGCGATTGCGATGCAACTGATAGCCAGCAAAGCCAGTACTGGCAAGCTATACAAAACGAAGGCATCAGGCCGACAATTAACTCGGCAAATCGGAAATGAGACTGACAATTGCATGAATGGATTCATCCTCAGGGCGCTCAAGGCCCATAAACCATCGCCACAGTTTATCGTCTTCGCAATCTAAAAGTTGTAGGAAAAGCTTTCTTTCGTTGTCATCGGCAATCGGCCAACGTTGGTCTAGATAGCGCAACATCAGTTGGTCTAGCTCACGCATGCCGCGCCGGCAGCGCCAACGTAGACGTTTAATTTCCGGGTCGTCTGAATCACTCATCCGAGCAAAAGCTGATACGCCAACAAACCCCACATAGCCCACAGCGCTATACCACCCAACACATAGGCTTTGAAACGATCCATAACCCGGTTATAGGTGCAATGAATATAACTGTGCAGGAAACGCAAAGCCACAAATGCCCAAGCCATAACCACTAAAGTGGTATTTTCGATGCCCGCATGAATCGCTAAAAGGCTGGCGGCATAAAACAAGATGGGCAATTCAAATAAATTACGAAAATTATCGGCGGCTCGGGTGTCTTCAAGCTGGCTGGTTTGCACACTGGTTGCCATTCCTTGCGGATGAATTCGGCGGCGTTTCATTTCACCAATACGGGTTTGAAATAAACGCAACCAGACCAAAAGCACCAATAAAACCATACTGAATAACGGCCAAATCAATGCATTTTGCATGCTTTATGCTCCGTGTCTTTGTAAAATCATTTTCTTGATTTCGCCAATCGCTTTCGCTGGGTTCAAACCTTTCGGACAAGTTCGGGCACAGTTCATGATGGTGTGGCAACGATACAATTTGAACGGATCTTCCAATTCATCTAAACGTGCACCCGTATCTTCATCGCGCGAATCGATAATCCAACGATAGGCTTGCAATAAAATGGCTGGGCCTAAGTAGCGATCGCCATTCCACCAATAGCTTGGGCAGGAAGTGGAGCAGCACGCGCATAAAATACATTCATACAAACCATCTAACTTCACACGGTCTGCTTTCGATTGCAAACGCTCACCTGACGCTGGCGCTGCCGATTGCGTGCGCAGCCAAGGTTTTATTGAGGCGTATTGTGCGTAAAAGTGGCTGAGATCTGGCACCAAATCTTTAATCACCGGCATATGTGGAAGCGGATAAATCGGCACAGTTTTTTTGCTACATTCATCAATGGCTTTGGTGCATGCCAAGGTATTGGTGCCGTCAATATTCATTGCGCAGGAACCGCAGATACCTTCGCGACAAGAACGTCGGAAAGTTAATGTAGGATCAACCTCGTTCTTGATTTTGTTCAGGGCATCAAGCACCATCGGACCACATTGATCTAAATCGATGTCGTAGGTGTCGACGCGCGGATTGGCATCATCGTCTGGGTTCCAGCGATAGATTTTGAAAGTACGCAAATTACCGCTCGCATTAGCCGCAGGAAAATGCGTGCCTTTAGTCACTTTTGAGTTTGCAGGTAAGCTAAATTCAGCCATGGGTTACTACCTTAATATTTACGTTCTTTGGGTGGAATAAATGCAACGTCTGAGCTAAGCGTGTTCAAATGCACTGGGCGGTAATCAATGCTGACCTCGCCTTTTTCATCAATCCAAGACAGAGTGTGCTTCATCCAATTTTCATCATCACGCGTTTTGAAGTCCTCGCGGGCATGTGCGCCGCGCGATTCTTTGCGGTTTTCGGCGGAAACCATGGTTACCACGGCTTGGCCGAGCAAATTCTGCAGTTCCATGGTTTCGATTAAATCCGAATTCCAAATCAACGAACGATCAGAGACTTTCACATCTTCAAAGCTGCTGAATGCTTGCTTGATTTTGCTGACGCCCTGCTGCAATGTTTCGCCAGTGCGGAACACCGCGGCATCGTTCTGCATAATCTGCTGCATGTTGTCGCGGATTTCGGCTGTTGGTGTTGAGCCATTGGCGAAGCGTAGCTTATCTAAATTGGCTAAAGATTTATCCAAGGCCGAGGCTGGCAAGGTTTTATGCGGCATATTCGGTTTAATGGTTTCTGCGCAGCGGTTAGCCACCGCACGCCCAAATACCACCAAATCTAGCAAGGAGTTAGAACCCAAACGGTTAGCACCATGCACCGACACACAGGCCGCTTCACCGATGGAATACAAGCCTGGCACCACCGTGTTCGGATCACCATTTTTCAAGGTGACCACTTCACCGTGATAATTAGTTTGCAAGCCGCCCATGTTGTAATGCACGGTTGGCAATACTGGAATCGGTTGTTTGTTTACATCAACACCGGCGAAAATTTTCGCGGTTTCTGAAATACCCGGCAGTTTTTCATGAATCACTGCAGGATCCAAATGGGTTAAATCGAGGAAGATATGATCTTTCTTCGGCCCAACGCCGCGGCCTTCACGGATTTCAATGGTCATCGAACGACTAACCATATCACGTGGCGCTAAATCTTTCACACTTGGCGCATAGCGTTCCATAAAACGCTCGCCCAAGGAATTGCGCAAAATACCGCCTTCCCCGCGCACACCTTCGGTAATCAAGCAGCCAGCGCCATAAATACCGGTTGGGTGAAATTGTACAAATTCCATATCTTGCAAGGGCAAGCCGGCACGCAGCGCCATACCGCCACCATCGCCGGTGCAGGTATGAGCCGAAGTAGCCGAGAAATACGCGCGGCCATAGCCGCCAGTAGCAAGCACCACGCCATGCGCGCGAAAAACATGCAGTGTGCCTTCAGCCATATCCAGCGCAATCACACCACGGCAAACGCCCTCTTCGTCCATGATTAAATCGAGCGCGAAATATTCAATAAAGAATTTAGCGTCGTGCTTCAAGCTTTGCTGGTACAGCGTGTGCAAAATAGCATGGCCAGTGCGGTCAGCAGCGGCGCAAGTACGTTGCGCTGGGGGGCCTTCACCGTATTGGGTGGTCATACCGCCGAACGGGCGCTGGTAGATTTTGCCATCTTCGGTACGCGAAAATGGAACACCATAATGTTCAAGTTCAATAATGGCCGGAATAGCTTCACGGCACATATATTCGATGGCATCTTGGTCGCCTAACCAATCAGAACCTTTCACAGTGTCGAAGAAGTGGTAACGCCAATCGTCTTCACCCATATTGCCAAGCGCCGCTGAAATACCGCCTTGCGCGGCCACGGTATGCGAACGGGTTGGAAATACTTTTGAAATACAGGCCGTTTGCAAACCCTTAGCAGCCAGCCCAAAGGTTGCGCGCAAACCCGCGCCGCCAGCACCAACAACAATCATGTCGTATTTGTGTTCAATAATTTTATACGCTTGACTCATAATTTTCTCATGCACTCAATGCTAAGCGCGCAATAGCCAAAACAGCGGCTACTGAGGCTAGGGAATAAATAATTTTAATGGCTATTTGCAGGCTAATTTCTAAGCCTGGTTGATGAATGTAATCTTCGACAACCACTTGCAAGCCTAAACGCGCATGCCAAAATAAGGCCAACACATACAGCACTAATACCGCGCTGAATATGGGCTGCACGAACAAAGCTTTTAGTTCTGCATAATCAGACACGCCATATTTCGCCAGGTAATAGACTGCGAATGGCGTTAATAAGGCTAATACGATGGCGGTGATGCGTTGCATCCACCAATGGCTAAAACCAGACTTTGCAGAGCCCAAACCTTTGGCAGTGGCGATTGGATCACGGTAGTTCATGCCATACCTCCTGCGCCAAGCCACCAAATTAAGGCAGTGGAAATAAGCGTTGCCGCAATTACGGTATAGCCAGAGCGATAGGCATTGTTCAATGCATAGCCCTTTCCAGCATCCCAAAACAAATGTCGAACGCCATTGAATAAGTGATACATCAGGCAAAGGCTAAACACAAATATAGCAATTTGCCCAGTAACACTGTTTAAGCGCGCTTGTGTTACAGCGAAGCTTTCAGGCCCCATGGATAATGACACCAAGACCCAAAGCACTGCCAAGCTGCCAATTGCTAAGGCAACACCCGTGGCGCGATGCATCAGAGATAGAATAGATGTAAGTTGCGGCCGATAATATGGGCCAATCATAAATGGAGACATGGGGCGTTTCTGAGACATAAGCTTACCCGTTAGTTAAAAGTCGATACAGCGGCCGTTTTTTTCCCAATCACCATAGCGTGTAGGCTCTGGGCCGTCGCGGCCACCAATTTCCGGCTCAAGTGGTTTTAGGCTATCCGTTGGTGTTGCAACAGATTTAGTATCCGTTGCCGGCTGATTATCGTTAGAATGCACCAATTGATTCATCCTGCTATGGTAAATCCCTACGTCATGTCATTCAAGTTAAATTTAAATCCGGTTTCAGGCATCGCCTTACCGAACACCCATGTAATTTATGCGCAAGGCCGTGATGCCGCTGTGTTTTTACAGGCACAGCTTATGAATGACGTAGCGGCCTTAGCCGATGGCGAGTGGCAGTACACCGGCTGGCTAAACCCCCAAGGGCGAGTGATGGCGCTGTTTCAGTTACTTAAACTATCTGACCAGCAGTTCTTAATTGTACTAAATAGCTTGAGCGCTGAGTGGTTGATCGACAATCTAAAACGTTTTGTTTTTCGATCTAAAGTGAGCTTCTCGACCATACCAAGCCTATTTGCGTGTGGCGAAATCCTTCCAGCACTCACGCCGCTGCCTGCCGTTCAAGAATTTGTTGGCACTGTTGAAAGCCAAATAACCATCAATATGCCAAATGCGCTGTGTCATCGGCGTTTGACTTTAAGCCAAACAGAAAGCGTACTTGATGACCCTTGCCATGATCAATGGCAGTGCATTGATATAGCCATTGGCTGGCCTTGGATTGACGATACATTGCAAAATCTTTGGACCCCACAAATGCTCTCCCTGCAAACCCTGAATGCTTTCAGTTTAAAAAAAGGCTGTTACCCGGGCCAAGAAATTGTGGCACGCACCCATTATCTAGGCAAAAGCAAACGGCATTTAGTCAGCATTGCCGGGCAACATTTGGGCAACGCGCAAGCTGTGCTGCAAAATGGCCAAGAAATTGGCAAAGTGGTCAATGCCAATCGTGCTGGAGATTTCGCCATGGCTGTGTTGCCAGTGCAATTAATTGAAAATGCCGGCATTCAAAACACTGCCGGCATTCTGGAAATCATCACATTGCGTTAATTACGCAATACTGAGTTCAACCTCAATATTGCCGCGTGTAGCGTTTGAATACGGGCACACTTGATGGGCCGTGGCGACTAAATCTTCTGCTACAGCACGATCCATGCCTGGCAAGGTAATCAGCATTTTCACAGCTATGCCGAAACCTTGTGGAATCGGGCCAATATCAACGCTGGCATCAATACTGGCATCAGCTGGCACACTAATTTTCTTCATGCCGGCCACATGCTTCATCGCACCCATAAAGCAGGCTGAATAGCCAGCTGCAAACAGTTGCTCTGGATTGGTGCCATTGCCTGCACCACCCATTGCTGCTGGTGGAGAGAGTTTCACCTCTAGCAAGCCATCATCGCTGCGGGAGCTGCCATCACGGCCGCCGGTGGTGTGTGCGTGTGCGGTGTAAACAATTTTTTCGAGTTTGGTAGCCATGCTAGTGTCCTTGAATAGTTAGTATTTATGGGCTTTAACGTCATTAGAATAGTGTAAAAAACAGCAGTTGGCGTGAATTTTAATACACAGAAGCAATCGCACAGGCATCAGCAGCTTAATGACTCGCAGTATTAGTGTTAGAACTCTAAAAATATGCTAGTCTTTCTGAAAACAGCATAACCATCCTCAGGAACTTACATAATGTTACGTCAAACCCTATTTGCGTTAAGCCTTTCGGCACTTAGTCTTTCTGCTTTTGCCGCTAATTACACTATAAGTGTTGAGCCAAACTATCCAGCTGCTCAGGCGCAAGAAATCTATAAACCATTATTAACCTACCTAAGCAAGTCTACTGGCCACACATTCACGCTAAAAACGGTGAACAACTACCATGCTTATTGGCGAGATGTACTGGCCAATGCACCTGCCGATTTCACTTTTGAAGAAGCGCATTTTGCCGATTTCCGGATGCAGCGTTTTGGCTATGTTGCAATGGTTCGAGTTGCAGAACCTACCCAGTTTTCGTTATTGGTTAGCCCAGAGAACAAAGACAAAGGCACTCAAGGTTTGTTTTCAGGCACGATTGTTAGCATGCCTGCACCTAGCTTAGGCTATTTATTCCTTGGCGAACTTTACCCGAATCCGATTGCACAACCAGAAATAGCCTCTACTGCCCAAACATGGAAAGATGGCATTGACAGCGTATTCGCGCAAGAAGCCTCCGGCGCAATCGCACCTATGTATATTGCACAGCAATACCCAAATCTTGAGTCGGTATATTTATCCAGAAGCTTGCCTGGCCGCTCGATGAGTGCATCACGTAAAGTACCTGCCGATGTGCGCACATCGGTGACCAATGCCATGCTGAAACTGCATAAAAACGCTGGCCTAATCGATGTGCTAACCGAATTAGGCACTAGCCAGTTCATTACCAACAAAGCAGCCGATGTGTATGGCAATGAGCGTATGCTGCGGCGCGTGTTTGGTTACCCTAAGACTCTTGTAAAGCCAAAACCTGTTGCTGCAAAACCTGCGGTATTGCCTGCAACTGCTGCTAAGCCAGCAACAGCGGTAAAAAAATAAGCTTTACACCAATTCAATAGCAGCGCTGACAATATCAGCGTCTGCTGGAATAACAGCAAACGCTGCGCCAGCAAGCGGCGTGTAGGTATCCACACCAACCACACGGCGTAAAGGTTTAGCGCCCAAACCTGCTTCAACTATTGCGGTGATGACACCCTCGCCCACACCGGCACTTTTACGCCCTTCATCAACCACTAAGATGCGTTTGCATTCGCTAGCATGCTTGGCTATTGCTGAAGCATTAAGCGGTTGCAGCCAACGCAAATCCACAACCCGCACTTTCCATTGCAAAGTCGATTCAATTTGCTTAGCGGCGCGCAAACTCATTGGCACACCATTGCCGAATGTGAATACTACGAGGTCTGTATGTTCTGGCGAATACACGCGCTCAGAACCAATTTCCATGGCCTGATCTAAGCCAGGATAATTGGTTTGCCATAAGCCATCGCCAGGCTCATACAAATCTTTAGCCATATACAAAGCAATCGGTTCAAGGTATGCGCAAACTCGACCATTAATTTTTGCCAAGGCCATCATGGAGCGCAACATGGTGACTGCATCATCGCCGCGTGATGGGCAGCCAACCAGCAAACTTGGAATATCACGCAAAGCAGTAATGGAGTTGTCGTTATGGAAATGCCCACCAAACCCGCGCTGATAGCCTAGTGATGCAACACGCATCACCATTGGGTTTTGGTATTGACCATTACTAAAAAATTGCAAAGAACAGGCTTCACCGCGGATTTGATCGCAGGCATTATGAAAGTACGCCAAGTATTGAATTTCTGGCATTGGCAACATGCCCATATTGGCAAAACCCTGCGCTAGGCCAAGAATCATGGTTTCATCGAGCAAGGTGTTGAAAACGCGCGAACCTTTAAAGGCTTTTTGCAAGCCTTTGGTTACGGTATATACGCCGCCTTTTTGCGCAACATCCTCGCCAAACAACAGGCTTTCTGGATACTTGCAGAATAGATCATGCAAGGCGTTATTGATTTGAATTGCCATGTGCCGTGGAGATTGGTTTTCCGGCAATTTTGCCTCAGTGCCAAAAACGCTTAAGCGTTTTTCTTGGTAATCAGCACGCACAGCTTCCGCCATCACGGCATCTGGCGTGAACGGTGCTAGAGGCCTGATGACTTCTTCAAGTGTTTCCAGCTTCGGGCGGCTGTCGGCATCGGCGGCGGCGGCAAAACATTTCGCCCGCGTCGCTTCATACAAGCTAAGAATTTCTTGTTTGCTGAACAAGCCAGACTGCAATGCAATCTCAGCTGAGCGTAATAAAGGATCAGATGCTTCAACCGCCATCAATTCTTCAATCGAACGCCATTCAATCTCAAAATCGGTGCCGGCATGGCCCATAATGCGGGTGGTTTTAAGATGCAGAAATGTTGGACGGCGAGTTGTTCGGCAATGCTCCACAGCGCGTTGCACCTGCGCATAGCCTTCAGCAATATCTAAGCCGTCAGCATAGAAATAATCCAAGCCATCGCGATTTTTAAAAGCATTATTCACCCAGCCAGTGGGTGTTTTAACCGAAATACCAATGCCATTGTCTTCGCATACAAACAACACCGGCGCTGGAAGCTTTTGATAGGCTGTCCACTGCGCGGTATTGAATGCGGTTTGTGCTGTGGCATGATTGCTCGAAGCATCACCGAATGTACAAATAACGATGGAATCATCGGGAATCGGCAATGTGTGGCCTATACGCTTAGCTTGCTCAATGGCAATAGCGGTGCCAAGCGCTTTTGGCAAATGCGATGCAATCGTTGAAGTTTGCGGCAGAACCCAAAGCGGTTTACTGCCCCAAACTTTATGCCGGCCGCCAGAAATCGGATCGTCTTTGCTAGCCGCGAAGCTCAGCGCAGAATCCATGATTGGATCCATATTTGGCAATTTACGGAAACGTTCAGCCATAAACGCGCCACTGCGATAATGCAAAAATGCTGGGTCGGTGTGCCGAGTTAAACGTGCCAGCATGGCATTGCCTTCGTGGCCGGAACTGCCAATGGTGTAAAACACTTTTTGTTGCACGCGTAAAACCCGTGCCATTAAATCTAAATGCCGCGAAATGAGTTGTGATTCAAACAATGCAATAAAATCTTCAGCATTGCACTGGCTACCATCTAGAATCGCTTCTTCTGGCGTGGGTTTATGCTGAACATCGCCTTGCCAGTTCTGCACAAATTCGATGAAGTTGTCATCGCAGATTTTGGCGCGATTAACATCTTTTTGGCGCGCAGGAATCAGCGCTTTCAATTCAGCAGACATGCACAATCCTTCGCTTAAAACGCGCTAATACCAGTCAGTTCGCGGCCAATCACCAGTTGGTGCACGGTTTCCGTGCCTTCATAGGTAATCACCGATTCAAGATTCAAGGCATGACGAATCGGGCAATACTCGGTGGTAATACCAGCGCCGCCCAAAATATCGCGTGCTTCGCGGGCAATATCAATCGCCATACGACAGTTGTTCCATTTCGCTAAGCTCACTTGCGCAGGCTGCATATTTCCAGCATCTTTCAAACGGCCTAATTGCAGACTAAGCAACTGTGCCATGGTGATGCGGCGCGCCATTTCGGCTAGTTTGATTTGAATGGCTTGATTGGCGGCTAACGGGCGATTAAACAAAATGCGGGTTTTGGAATATTCCACCACTTCGGTTAAGCACGCTTGCGCCGCGCCGATTGGGCCCCAAGTAATACCGTAACGCGCTTGGGTTAAACAGCCCAATGGGCCTTTTAAACCTTTCACATTTGGCAAGCGATTGGCTTCTGGCACGCGTACATTATCAAAAAATAATCCTGAGGTTACCGAGGCGCGCAAACTCATTTTGTGTTTGATTTCTTGTGCTACAAAACCCGGTGTGCCTTTTTCTACGATGAAACCCTGTATGCCTTCATCAGTCATTGCCCAAACAATAGCAATATCGGCCAGATTGCCATTGGTAATCCACATTTTCGAACCGTTAATGACCCAATCACCAGCGTCTTTTTTGGCGTGAGTTTTCATGTTTGCTGGGTCTGAACCGCCATGCGGTTCGGTTAAGCCGAAACAGCCGATGATTTCGCCGCGCGCCATGCCTGGCAAATATTTTTCACGTTGCTCTTCCGTGCCGTAGGCGTAAATTGGATACATGCACAAGGAGCTTTGCACCGACACAAAGCTGCGAATGCCGGAATCACCGCGCTCAAGCTCTTGGCAGATTAAGCCATAGCTCACCGAATTGAGACCAGCACAACCATACTTTTCAGGAAGTGATGAGCCAAACAGCCCCATTGCCGCAATTTCAGGCACTAGTTCTTTTGGAAAGCGGCCTTGGTCGAAAGCATCGCCAATAATCGGGATGATTTTTTCATCGGTAAAACGCGCAACAGCATCTTGAATCATGCGCTCTTCTTCGGTGAGTAAAGAGCGGATATCGAACAAATCGGTAGGGTTCAAAGCCATGACGGTTTCCTTAACAAATTCAGGCGTTCATTTTACCTGAAAAGCCGCTGTGAAAATGTGTCAGAATGGTGAAAATCCCCCGTTTCGGAATCTTGCCATGCTGAAATCTTTGATCGCACCGTTTATTGCTTATGCGACCAAACTGCGTTTTCCAACGCTGTTCAAGCTAACACTGGCACTTTTTCTCATTGATTTTTTTACCCCAGACCTGATTTTTCCATTCATTCCAGTTGATGAGATTCTGCTTGGCTTGAGTGCCGCGCTGTTGGCGGCTTGGAAAAAGCGCAAAGACCCGAAAACCGAGAATGATGCGGCTGATTGATAGCCACTGCCACTTAGATGTGGCGGAATTTGCCGCTGATTTGCCCGAAACGCTGCAGCGCGCAATGCAAAATGGTGTTGAATACTTTGTGGTTCCAGCTATTGATTTTGCTTCATGGCCAAGCTTAAGCCAGCTTGCTGAACTCAACCCACACATTAAACCAGCCTATGGCCTGCATCCGATGTTTTTGGCCGAGCACTTGCCAGAACATCTAGAAGCACTACCCAATTGGCTACAACGCCCAGAATGCGTGGCGGTGGGCGAATGCGGCCTAGATTTTTTTGTGCCGAACTTGGATGTTAGCCAACAAGAAACGATTTTCATCGCGCATATAAAACTCGCTAAGCAATTCAACAAACCACTGATTATCCATGCCCGCAAATCTACCGAAAGAGTGCTTCAATTGTTGAAACTGCATGGATCGGTAACTGGTGTGATTCACAGCTATTCCGGCAGCGTGGAGCAAGCGCGGCAATTGATTAGCATGGGATTTTTACTCGGCATAGCAGGCCCAATTACTTATCCGCGCAGTAACCGAATTCGCGCTTTGGTGCAAGAAATTCCGCTTGAGTTTTTATTACTGGAAACCGACTCCCCCGACCAACCGTTATTCGGCGAACAAGGCCGACGCAACGAACCGAGCTTTTTGCCAAGAATTGCACAAGCCATTGCTGAAGCCAAAAACTGTTCGGTTGAAGAAGTTGCCCAGCAATGCACAGAAAATACCATGCGTTTATTTGGTTTTCGTTTGCAATAAAATTTCCATCGTTTTCGCAACTGCCGCAAACGCAAACGCCCCGGTTACGTGCGTAGCCGCGCCTAAGCCATCGCCGCAATCAAGCTTGAAACCAGCATCAGGACTGCTTTCCGGGCGAATACCACAGACACTACCATCAGCCTGCGGGTATTGCACATTCTCCAGCGAATACACCGCCGGCACACTGAAATAGCGGCCTTTGCTTTTCGGAAAATTAAAGTCGGTGCGTAATTTTCTACGAATCAATGCCAATAGCGCATCGTGTTCGGTTTTAGCCAAATCACGAATACGGATTTGAGTCGGGTCAGTTCGGCCACCCGCAGCGCCAATCACTAATATTTTCTGTTTGCGGCGCCGGCACCAAGCAATCATTTCCACTTTCACTCGAAAACTATCGCAGGCATCAATCACTAAGTCAAAGCCTGGCTCTAAATACTCAGCCATATTGCTCGGCGTTATGAACGATGCAATAGCGCTAACTTGCATGTCCGGATTAATAGCCAAACAGCGCGCTTTCATTACATCCACTTTGTTTTGGCCGAAAAACCCGTCCATGGCGTGCAATTGACGATTGGTGTTTGATACACAGATATCATCGGCATCAAATAGTGTTAATTGCCCTACTCCAGAGCGCGCCAAGGCTTCCACCAACCAAGAGCCCACGCCACCGATGCCGATGACCGCCACATGGCATTGGCCAAGCGTTAGCAAGCTGCCTGCGCCATATAAGCGTTCAATGCCTGAGAAGCGTTCAAAACGTTTTTTCATGGCGCTATTGTAAGCGCTGGGCTTGTCTTTTAGTATGGTGGTACGATTTTTAAACCGGATGGATTTATGCGCGCATTGATATGCATAGTGATTGGCCTGCTGGCAGGTGCCTTATTAACCTCAATGCTGATGAACAAACTCAGCCAAGGTAGCGCTTTTCCAAAAGGCCTGATGGCGGTGCAAGGCTACCATTTTGGGGCACTGAATCAATTAGCAAAAGACAACCGCTGCAGCACAACGGAAATACAGCCGCATTTAATTAGCCTGCGTATTTTATCGGGCGATGTTGAGCCGGCGTTCAAATCATTAGCTGAGGAGGATGTACAATTCGGCCGCTATGGAGCTGATTTACGCCGCGTACTGGATTTGCAATTAGCCAAATCAATCAACAATTGTGCTGATTTGGCCACATCAACCAGCGCCATCAAGCAGGCCTGCGAAAACTGCCACCGCGACTATAAGTGAAACAACATGACACCTGAACTATCACAACTCTTATACATCATTTCTGCGGGTCTGATCTTAATCGGACTTTTAGGTACAGTATTGCCAGTTCTGCCTGGCATCCCGCTAGCTTTTGTGGGCATGTTATTAGCAGCCTGGGTTGGCGATTTTACTAAAATCTCCCTAATTACCGTCATAGTGCTCGGCCTGCTCACTGCCGCTTCAGTGGCCGTTGACTTTTTTGCAAGCTTAATCGGCGCTAAGCGTGCTGGTGCTAGCAAGATGGCTATGCTCGGCGGCGCATTAGGCGGGCTAATCGGTTTTTTCATTTTAAATATCGTCGGGCTAATCATCGGGCCATTCATTGGCGTGGTGGCGGTTGAAATGTTTCGCGGAAAATCTGCCCGCGAAGCCGGCAAAATTGGTTTTGGCACATGGATTGGCATGGCGGTTGGCATGGCACTTAAAGTTGGCCTAGCATTTACAATGTTGGGGATTTTCCTTTTCGCACTCTGGTACTAAGCCTTAATCAATGAGCATTTTGATTCTATTGGTCGCTATATCGGTTGTACCAAAAATACCTGTATTAGCAACGTCTGCGGCCGGGTCTATTTCTGAAGTGAAATCGTCTTCAGATATAGGCTTGTATTCGGTGAATACCGGCCAAATGACCGCAGAAATGCTGAAGAGTAATTTCAAGAAACACCTTAAGCTCTATAATGTGCAATACCAGAACCTTGCTGGTGGATTGTTTGTGCCTTGGAAATATTTCGATAAACTGAAAGATGAAATAACTTGGCAGACTATGGTCCGCTACCGGCCGGAATGGCGCTATACCGATTCTGAAAAAACGACATGGGTCTATCAGGCACCAGACTTTGGAAATAACTGGCCCAGTAAAGTTGTGCAGATTACTGACAAATCTACCTCGAGCGGATATAACGTTGAAGTAACGGCTTATTGCGCAGGAGACGAAACCGAATGCACGCAATATCTCGCCTCACATAAAACAATGCTTGCACCGCGCCCCAATGGCATGCAAGACGATATCGCCTACAAACAATGGCGAAACCGTATTGATCAAGAAGTGTGTGTTGTACGCCCAGCCAACCTCAGCCAACCGCGTTATCCAGCCCAGGCTTTGCGAGATGGCATAGGCGGCACGGTGCGGGTCTTATTTATCTTCAACAGCTGTGGCAATGTGCGCGAAGCTTGGATTCAAACCAGCTCACGCAACCGAGATCTGGACCGAGCGGCATTGAATGAAGCGCTGAAATGGCAGATTGATACCAGCACATTACCTGATAAAGGTAAGTCTGGCGCTGCCATTGCACCTGTAGTTTTCAGCGTTGATTAACAAAAAACGCAGGGTTCGCTTTATCCTGCAATACAAATAAGCTCTAAGCAGCCCTTAAATCCAGTTTAGTAATGCGATCAAGCTTAAGCGTTTGACGTGCTTGCCAAAGATCATAGGTATTCTGCATTTCCAGCCAACTTTCCGCAGACCGGCCAACGGCTTTCGAAAGGCGTAGCGCCATTTCTGGTGTTACACGACTAGTTCCGTTCAACACGCGGCTTAGCGTGGAAGGTGCAACATCCAATTTTTGAGCCAATTCGCGGCCGCTGATGCCATTGGGCTCAAGATAAATTCCAGTGATAAATTCGCCTGGATGTGGTGGATTGTGCATTTTCATTAGTGGTAGCTTTCAAAATTATCGAACGACTTAATCATAACTGACTGTTGCGTGTTGCGCAACATATAACATCAAGCCAATGCCTTCAACACATTTTTGGGATCATTACGAAGTGCACGCAATAGCGCTTTTGCCGGCCCGGTTGGTTCGCGGCGCCCCTGCTCCCAGTTCTGCAATGTTGTAACTTGCACATCAATCACTTTGGCGAATTTGGCTTGCGAAAGGCCTATTGAAGCCCGCAATTGTTTAATGCCTGAGGCATCAACATAGAACTCACGTGAAGGTGCTGCTTCGCCATGAGCGATTTGATTCATTTGCTCAACGCTTTCTAGCAGAAAGTTAAATAGTTTCTTTTTCATGAATACTTTATACGCCAATGACGTATGATTTACAAGCATTACACGCAAAAAAACTGCCTTATTACTCGAGCACTTAATAAACATAATTGCCATAACATGAGGCATCACACATCCACCGAATTTTATCCAGGCTTTAGAATGTCATACAAAAAATTGGCTTTAAATCAGTGCTTTCTGATTTATAGGTCAGAATTATTCCATCAAACATCAATCATTTAATGACTACTTCCTGCCGCACACGCTTAGGAAAACCAACCATGCGTTGCAACTCTTCATCCCATAATTTCAAGCGTGCGCATTTTAAGCTGGCCCAGATGGTTAGCCTAGGAGCAAGTTGCAATAAGGGGCTGGATTCAAAGGCCTCGCGCAAGCGATAGTTCGGAATGCGGCTAGCTAAGTGATGAATGTGGTGGTAACCAATATTACCGGTAAACCAATGCATCACTTTCGGTAAATCGTAATATGAGCTTCCAGAAACGGCGGCCTTCTGCGCATTCCAATCTTCTTTGCGGGTCCAATACGCCATTTCAAAGGTATGCTGCACATAGAACAGCCACACGCCAAGCGCGCCTGCAATTAATACGATGGGAACATGCACCATTAAAATGGCACGCCAATCAATCCAAATACACAGAATTGCGCCAACTAACAGAATCATAAAATTATTCATCAATACACTGGCCCACTCTTTTTTCCAGGTGAACGGCATATCGAATGGAAAGCGATGTTTGATGATGAACTGATAGCATGGGCCAATACCCAGCAACACTGGAGTGCTGCGGTAAAAGCGGTAACAAAGCCGGCCAAACCATGAACGCGTTTGGTATTCGGCCACGGTAATTGTTTCAATATCACCAATTTCGCGGCGATCTAAATTTCCGGATGTGCCGTGATGTATAGCGTGGGTTTTTTTCCAGTAGCCATAGGGAAATAAGGTAATCACACCTAATGCTGCGCCAACAATATGATTCGCTTTTTCGCTGGCGAAATATGAGCCATGCCCGCAATCGTGCTGAAAAATAAAAACACGTACGTATAACCCAGCTGTTGGTAATGCTAATAATAAAGTCCAGCCATACGCCCAGCCATCAACCACACTCCAAACCATTAAAGCCCAAAGCATAAAAAAAGGCGTTAGGGTGTTTAGTAGTTGCCAAATTGCGCTGCCTAAATGTGGCTTGGTAAATTTACTCAACAGTTGACGTATATTTACTGAGCTTAATTCTGATGCGTGCGCGGAATCTGTTTGCATACTTTTTGCAACCTAAATAATGTGTGTGAATCAGTTAATGGCGAACCACGCTAATCATAGCAATGAAGCTAAAGCATTGCTATGTTCAAGCCCACTCTTGCAAATCTTCCGCCGCATATAAGGCTTTCCAGCTTGGGCGAGCTCGCAATACATCGGCTAATTTGGCTAAATGCGGGTAATCGAGCGCTGTTTTCGGCATACCACGCGACCAACGCATTAGCATCACCAACATAAAATCAGCAACCGATAGCTTTTCACCCAGCAAATGCGGGCCATTAGCGGCCAAATGCGCATCAAGATTGGCGAATACCGATTCAATTTTAACCCGCGCGGCCTCTTTTGCTGCCTCACTATTGGCCTCGCCCGCTGCTTCATGCGGATACCACCACATGCGAAACGGTGGTTGCAGGGTATTGGCTAAGTGAAACATCCATTGATAATATTGGCCGCGCTCAAACGTGCCAATAGCTGGCGCTAAGCCCGCTTCCGGTTTGCCATCGGCCAACAACACAAGCATTGCGGCCGCTTCAAACATGGGTTTGCCATCTATTATCAAGGTAGGTACCACGCCGTTTGGATTTAAGGCCAAATATTCAGGGGTTTTGTGCTCTTTGCTGGCAAAATCTAACTTCACTAATTCATGCGGCAAATCTAATTCAATGAGTAACCAATGCACCACAAGGCTGGCGGCGCCGGGCGCGAAA
>JANPOU010000050.1:0-22462 GCA_031428155.1 Arenimonas sp.
TCACGTCATATTGGGCGGGTTATGAACCCGCCCCTACATTATTTTTGGTTCAACACCCATGGCGTTGCTGGGTTGGAATATTGTGGCAGGAATGTGCAATTCGGGTTCGGGATGTTGTCATCCGGCTTAAATGTAAACACACCTTCGCTGCCTTCGCGCGCCACGCTAAAGCGGTATCGATAGGCGTTGCAGGTTTCGCTTAAAAAATTCACCGAAACGATTTTTTCCTGCGTGGTAGCATCGGTTTCCACGTTGCATGGCCGATCGGTTTCATTGGCTTGCCCAAATTGCAAATCGTTAATGCTGATCCGGCAGGTGCCGCTGTGGGTGAAAACGATTTGATGTTTTGGCGGCTCCGAACAGGCGCTCAATAGCAACAAAGCAATTAGGGTAATGATAATTTTCATGGGTGATCCTTTTTAAAATCAATATAACAATTGTAGGGGCGCATCGTGATGCACCCGTGACGGATCTGGAATATATTCAACGGGCGCATCGCGATGCGCCCCTACACAACAATCGGTTCGATTAATTCGGCATCGTCATCACGTGCGGCATTCACCCGTTTGGAGACTGGATGCACTTTCAATGCCGGCAGGCTGCGGGTTAATAAAAATGGCATGGATGGTCCGGGCTTTAAACTCAGCCATTTTTCCACATCTTGGGTTTCCAGAAACACCGGCATTCTATTGTGTATGCTCGCTGGCAGGCCTTCAGCCGGTTGCGTGATGATGGTGAATGTGCCGTTGCTGTCGTCAGTTTGCAGCGCGTGCCGCGGCTCCCATAAACCTGCAATCCATAATAGGTCATGAGGTTTTTCGGACTGAAAATAATACGGCTGTTTGCCTTCCGATGTTTTCTGCCATTCATAGTAGCCGTGCATAGGAATCACCGCATGCCGCGTTTTGAAGGCGGCGCGAAACGAAGGCTTATCATCAACGGTATCAAGGCGCGCATTAAAAGTATGCGAGGCAAGGCTGAGTTCTTTGGCCCAGAATGGCAATAAACCCCATTGCAATGTTGCTAGTTCTATCTCGGTTTTGGGCTTAATGAGCACGCTGGCTATTTGCCCGGGCGCTAGGTTGTAGCGCGGCGGTATGCGCGCAAACGCATCCGCTAATTCAGGCCGTGGAGCCTGAAACGGCGATTGGCTAGGAAGCTGCGAAAATCGTCCACACATAAGGCGATTGTAGCGCTAAATGGCGTCCTCGACTGGAGTCGAACCAGTGGCCTCACCCTTAGGAGGGGTGCGCTCTATCCAGCTGAGCTACGAGGACGTGCGGCCATTATAGCGCGCTAGCCGACTTACTTGCCGCGTCGAAAAATACCGTAGGCGATTAAAAATACCGCAGCCACAGCGATACTCAGCCACAATTGCTCGGCTAAGCCTTTCGTTAATCCCATAAATATTAATATGGCTAACATGGCGGCAATGGCGAAATACGTGCCGAATGGGTGAAACCACATTTTGATTTGCAGGCGCTCCGGCGCTTCGCGCTCGGTTTTGGCGCGCAGCTTCAATTGCGCAAACGACAGCACAATGTAGATAAACAACATAATGGCGCCGCAAGCATTGATTAAAAAGCTAAATAAGTCTGTCGAGAAATGATTAATTGCCAAGGCCAAATAACTAAACAAACTGGCGATGATGATGGCGCGAGCGGGAACTTTACGATCATTGATTTTTACCAACCATTGCGGTGCATCGCTGTATTTGGCCAAACCAAACAAAGCACGTGAGCTCACATACAGCCCCGAATTTAAGCAGCTCAACACGGCGACCAACACCAAAGCGTTCATCGCCAGATCAGCGCCTGGCAAGTTCATAGTGGTTAGCGCTGTTGCAAACGGCGATATGCCTGGCACCACGGTGTTCCAAGGCACAATGGCGCAAATCAGCAAAATAGAAAGTATATAAAAAACTAAAATTCTGAAAGTTACCGACACCGTCATTTTCGATATCACTTTGCTTGGTTCTTCTGATTCAGCAGCGGCAATGGTGGCAATTTCTGCACCGCACAAAGCAAAAATAGTTGAGGTTGCACCAGCCAATACCACCGCCCAGCCATTCGGCGCAAAGCCGCCATGTACGGTTAAATTGGCAAGGCCCGGTGCTTGCGTACCGGTTACACCAAACACATAAGCCGCGGTAACTAAAATAAATACAATAATGGCCGCTACTTTTATCGATGAAAACCAAAACTCGAATTCGCCGTAAGATTTTGTCGACATCAAATTAACGGCAGTCAATACTGCCATTAGTACTACACCTATAGACCATAGAGAAAATTGCGGGAACCAACTGTGGATTATATTTGCGCCGGCAATGGCTTCAATTGCCACCACTACCACCCAAAAAAACCAGTACAACCAGCCCGACATAAAGCCCGCTAAATGGCCAAGCCCTAAACGTGCGAACTCTGGGAAGCTTTGTACACCAGGAATAGCAATGGCCATTTCTGACAGCATGCGCATCACTAATAAAATAATGAAACCGGAAATGGCATAACTGACTGCAACCGCTGGGCCAATTTGCGAAATGGCGGTGGATGAGCCAACAAATAAACCGGCGCCAATAATGCCGCCGATGGCAATCATGGATACGTGACGCGACTTAAGTGTACGGCTCAGCTGTACATCGAATTGAGGGGTTGCTGGTGACATGTCTGCCATATTTTTTCTCTGTGTGATCAAATCGTTGAGTTGAACATAGCATACGTCTAAATGAGGCATCTGCCCATGCATTGCAAGCAAATCAGTCGCTCAGTAGGTATTGAGCATTCGCTAGACAACAGGCTAAGCTAGATGGGGGCTATTTTTGGATGTTTTGATGAGGATACGTGCTGTATTCCGATCAGCACCAATGCTAGCAGAGACGTCTTATCATTAGGGCCGCATCCAACGCAATATCGAATGGTACACTCGGTACTTAGTTTCGGAGCAATAGTTAGTGAGGAAATTTATCAAAACTGCCAGTGTTTTCAGTGCTCTTTTTTTGCTAATACAACCGGCACATGCTGAACAATCGATAATTCGTGTTGGCAAGCTGATTGATGTTGAACGCGGCATTGTGCTTAGTAATCAAACGATTGTGATTGACAGTGGAAAGATTATTTCGGTGCAGGCATTTGATGCTAAAAAATATACCAGTAGTAAATTTATTGATTGGTCAGCCTACACCGTGTCGCCGGGCTTTATGGATATGCATACGCATTTAGCCGGCGATATTCAAAATTACAATGTTGAGGCGTATTTAAAAGCCAAACCCGAAGACGATGTTTTGGCTGGTGTTGCCAACGCTCGCAAGACTTTGCAAGCGGGGTTCACCACGGTGCGCGATGTCGGCAGTTACAACGGTTTCGTCGATGTATCGCTGCGCGATGCGATAGCCAAAGGCTGGGTTGTTGGGCCGCGGATGTTTGTGGCCGGTGCATACGTCACCATTCCCGGTGGCGGTGGTGAAGTATCCGGCTTGCTTGATGCGGCGAGAATTCCCCCACGCATGCGCCAAGGTGTGGCCAAGGGCGCAAGTGAAGTCAGTGCTAAAACCGATTATATTCTTGATCAGCGTGTGGATTGGATCAAAATGATTGTGACTGGTGCAGTACTAACCGATGGTACTGATGTAAATGCTTCGGAATACAGCGAAGCGGAAGTGCGCGCCGCAGTGGATACAGCCGCCAAACGTGGGCATTTCGTGACTGCCCATGCGCATGGCGCGCAAGGCATTAAATACGCGATTCGTGGCGGTGTACGTTCCATTGAGCACGCCTCCTTGATTGACGATGAAGGCATTGCCTTGGCCAAACAACAGGGCACCTATTTAGTGATGGATATTTATAACGGCGATTACATCGACACCGTGGGACGCCAACAAAAATGGAGCGCGGAATCTCTGCAGAAAAATTTGGATACCACTGATGCACAGCGACAAGGCTTTCGTAAAGCGGTGAAACTGGGCGTTAATTTGGCCTATGGCACTGATGCCGGCGTGTATCCGCACGGCGATAACGCCAAGCAGTTTCCGTACATGGTTCGCTATGGTTTAACACCAATGCAAGCCATACAAGCCGCCACCATCAACAGTGCGCGCTTGTTGCAACAAGAAAAAAATATCGGCTCAATTAGCGTTGGTAAAGCAGCCGATTTAACGGCCATGCGTTGTAATCCGATTGAAAAAATAGAATGTACCGCGCAAGTACAATGGGTGATGAAGGCTGGCGAATTAATCAAGGGGATTGAGAATCATGACTAGTACAAAAAAACTGGGTTTTTGGATGTGTCTTTCACTGGTAATAGGCAACACCATTGGCATGGCTATTTTTATGTTGCCGGTGGCCATGGCGCCACTCGGGCAGAACGCCATCTGGGGCTGGCTGATTGCGGTAGCAGGTTTTCTGTTCATTGCCAGCGTTTTCGCATTCATGGCTAAGCAAATGCCAAAGGCCGACGGACCGTATGGCTATATCCGTGAGAATATCGGCAATTTACCGGCATTCATCGCTATGTGGTGTTATTGGGTTAGTTCTTGGGTGACTTTGCCGGCATTGGCTATCGCCATTGTGGCTTACATACAAAGCACCTTTCCGAATTTGCCTTTGCCGAATGGCGCCATCAGTGCCATCTTGCTAATTTGGATTTTTGTCGGCATTAACAGTCGTGGCGCTATTGCTGGCGGTACAGCGCAAGTTTTAACCACTGTGTTGAAATTGGTGCCGCTGTTTGCAGTTATGGGCGTTGGCGTTTGGGTAGTATTCACTCAGCCAGAATTTAAAGCAGTGAGCTTAGCACCATCACCCATCAATTTTGAGAATCTGATTGCGGCAACGACACTTGGCGTATTTGCGATGCTAGGTATTGAATCGGCTAGTATTCCTTCTGAGAATGTTGATCGACCCGAAATTACTATTCCCCGTGCCACCTATGCCGGCACGATTATTGTTGCAATTCTCTATTTAAGTGTTACTGCGGTAATGTTGCTCTTAGTGCCGTATACACAGCTAGCGAATTCACAAGCGCCGTTCGTCGATATGTTGCGGAGCTTTCTTGGCGAAAATGTTGGCCAGTGGATGGGCGTTTTCGTGGTTATTAGCGGACTTGGTGCCTTGAATGGCTGGACGTTATTAGTTGGCCAGATGACTCGCACCATGGCACTGAACGAGACCATGCCACGCAGTTTGAGTGGCTTGAATTCGGTTGGCGCGCCTATCAAAGCATTGGTGTTGTCTGGCGTACTAGGCACAATTCTGGCGGTAATGAGCTACAGTGATTCCTTGGCGGACGGCTATATTTTTCTGAGCTTAGTAGTTACCGCGGCGAATCTACCTATCTATATTTTGACTGCATATGCCTTGCTGAAAATGCCCAATAAAACGGCCATTGCAAACTATATGCTGTATGCCAGCTTAGCGCTATTAGCCATCATTTTCGTTGTTATGTCGTTCTTTGGAATTGGCATGAAACCCTTGCTGTGGGCTATCGTTTTGTCTTTACTCGGCTTGCCTGTGTATTGGTATGTGCAGAAGCAAGCCAAAAAACAGCATTCCATTTCTTGAGTTGAAGCTATGAGCCGTGATCCCCGTTACGATATTTTATTTGAACCGGTGCAAATTGGCCCAGTCACTGCCCGTAATCGTTTCTATCAGGTGCCGCATTGCAATGGCATGGGCCATCAGATGCCGGAAGCGCATGCTGCGATGCGCGAAATCAAGGCGCAGGGCGGTTGGGCGGTGGTTAGCACTGAAGAATGTGAAATCCATCCGAGCGGCGATGTGTCGCCTTATGTGGAAGCGCGCTTATGGGACGACGGCGATATTCCTACGCTGGCTTTAATGTGCGAAAAAGTTAAAGCGCATGGCGCATTATCCGCAGTTGAATTAACGCACAACGGCTACACCGCCTCTAATTTGTATAGTCGTGAAGTGGCGCTTGCACCGTCAGCAACGCCGCTTAAATACGGCTACCCCATGCAAGCGCGCGCGATGACTTTGCGCGATATTTCAAATTACCGGCAATGGCATAAAGCCGCGGCCATTCGTGCTAAACAAGCGGGCTTTGATATTATTTATGTATATGCCGCGCACGATTTGTCGTTGGCCATGCATTTTCTGCAACGCCGCAGAAATCAACGCACCGACGACTACGGCGGCACGCTCGAAAACCGCATTCGTTTATTGCGCGAAGTGTTGCAAGATACCAAAGACGCGGTCGGCGATCGTTGCGCAGTGGCTCTGCGTTTCGCCACCGAAGAGTTTTTGGGCGATGGCGGTGTACAAAATGCCGAAGCAAAAGAGATTGTGCATCATCTAGCTGATTTACCAGATATCTGGGATGTTAACGTAGCGGCCTGGTACAACGATTCTTTGAGCTCGCGTTTCGGCGCTGAAGGCTATCAGCAGCCATTCACTTCGTGGGTTAAGCAGATCACCAATAAACCGGTGGTTGGCGTTGGTCGGTTCACCTCGCCTGATACGATGGTGCGTTTAATTCGCGAAGGCGCACTCGATATGATCGGCGCGGCGCGCCCATCAATTGCCGATCCATTCTTGCCGAAGAAAATCGAAACCGGCGCCATTAATTCAATCCGTGAATGCATTGGCTGCAATATTTGTGTCTCCGGCGATATGACTATCACCCCAATTCGCTGCACGCAAAATCCAACTATGGGTGAGGAATGGCGCAAAGGTTGGCACCCAGAAAATATCCCGGCTAAAAAATCCGAAAAACGTATTTTGGTAGTAGGTGCTGGGCCGGCCGGTTTAGAGGCAACCCGCGCGCTTGGGCAACGTGGCTATGAAGTGATGCTAGCTGAAGCCAGCGAACACTTAGGCGGGCGTGTTCTGAAAGAATCAGCGTTGCCGGGCTTGGCTGAATGGCGGCGTGTGCGTGATTGGCGTGTTGGCCAAATTGAACCGATGCCGAATGTCTCGGTGTTTCGTGGCAATGAATTAAGCGCCGAAGATGTGCTGGCCATTGGTGCTGATGCGGTGGTTTTGGCAACTGGCTCATATTGGGTGCGCAATGGTATTGGCCGATGTAGCAGTGAAGCATTTGCGGGTGCTGAATTAGCGCAGGTATTTAGCCCTGATGATGTGATGAATGGCATCTATCCAGAAACTGGGCCGGTTTTGCTTTACGACGATGACAGTTTTTATTTGGCCAGTGTGCTGGCGGAAGTATTGGCGCAGCGCGGCCATGAAGTGCATTACGTGACGCCTGAAGATGTAATTGCTGGCTGGACTACCAACACCTTGGATTATCGCCATATCCAAAAACGCTTGCGCAAATTGGGTGTGCATTTCCACACCAGTAAACAATTGCTGGCATTCACCGGCAACAGTGCGCAGCTTGCGTGCACCTATTCAGACGCGCTTGAAACCATTAGTGTGCGTTCAGTGCTGAATGTCAGTATGCGTTTGCCAAACGATGGCTTGTATCAAAGCGTGTTGCAGCGTGAAGCCGACTGGCAAGCAGCTGGCATTGGCCAAGTGGTTTGCATTGGCGATGCACTCGCGCCGGGCCTGATTGCGCATGCTGTGTATGCGGGGCACCGGTTTGCCCGCGAGTTTGAAGCGGAGCTAGGCGAAAACGGTGATTCTGTAGAAGTGCCATTCAAGCGAATCCGCCACGTGTTCTAGCCGTTCAGCCCAGGCTTGGGCAAAAAGTATCTAAGCGCGGTAAAATAGCATCCTTCGTTTAAGGGGTTTGTCTTGCCAGTCCAAAATATTGCCGCCTATCGCTTTGTAAGTATTGATGACCATGACGCTTTGGCGACATCGATTAAAGCGCTGTGTCTGCGCCTTGAGCTGAAAGGCACAATTTTAGTGTCGGCAGAAGGTGTTAATATTTTTCTGGCGGGCAGTGCAGAATCAATCGCCGAGTTTCTTGTCGAATTAACCGCCGATGCGAGGTTCGCTGGCATCCCAGTTAAATACAGCCACAGTGCCTTTGTGCCGTTCAAGCGCTTGCGTGTTAAGCGTAAAAAAGAAATCATCACCTACCGTGATGCGCGTTTATTGCCAGAACAGGGCAGAGCGCCGAGCGTTTCACCGCAAACTCTAGCGCGTTGGCTAGACACCGGCAAAGACGATACCGGCCGGGATGTTGTTTTGCTAGACACCCGCAACAGCGATGAAGTGGTGTATGGCAGCTTCAAAAATGCGCTAACTTTTCCGATCAATAATTTCACCGATTTGC
Source organism: Arenimonas sp. (assembly GCA_031428155.1). Taxonomy (GTDB): domain Bacteria; phylum Pseudomonadota; class Gammaproteobacteria; order Xanthomonadales; family Xanthomonadaceae; genus Arenimonas. Next base: position 8,197 of record JANPOU010000050.1, read on the forward strand.
CTAAAGCTGTAGACGCACATAAGGCCGAGTTGGAAGGTAAAACCGTGGTTAGTTTCTGCACCGGCGGTATTCGCTGTGAAAAATCGGTATTACGCATGCAGAACGACGGCTATCAAAATTGCTATCAATTAGATGGCGGTATTTTGGGCTATTTCGAAAAAGTGGGTGGCCAACATTTTGATGGCCGTTGCTTCGTGTTCGATGATCGCATTGCTGTTGATGCCAAGCTTGAGCCGCTTATCAACGATATTGGTTTTTAAAGTAGGGGCGGCCCCATGTGGTCGCCCGTGTTATTTTGTAGCGATGATGGCATTAAACGGCGTTGCCAAAAGCTCCTTACGCCAGCCATTGAGTGCAGGTGGCCAAAGCCCGGTTTCCAGTAAATATTCCATGTGTTTGCGTGAACACAATAAACCTTCGGGAACATTCAGTTCGGTGGCAATGTTTAGCACGGCTTGCTGAAGCGCTTTGAGCTGTGTCTTTTGGTTTTGAGCGGGTTCAGCAACAATCGGCGCTTGCAATTCTTCATCATCGAATGGCTTTTGCAGCAATGCAAAAAGTTGCTTGCTGGCGCTTCTGGGTGATTTTGGAAAGCGTGCAAGAATTCCTTCGAGTATGTCAATATCGCTAATCGCATTGCGGCTTAAGGCGAATGCCACGTCATTATCAATGATCCAACGCTTCGGTTTATTCTTTTCGATGGCACGTTGGTCGCGCCAGCGCAGTAGCCTACGTAAACGTAATTGCGCATGTTGATCCAAAGGCTGATTAGTTCGCACACTTAAATGTGGGTTGGCATCTGCCACATCATCACTTGCCGATGTCACGGCGCGCTGGCAATCGGCATCGAGCCAATCGCGCCTGTTTTGTTCAGAGAGTTTACGGTTTAGCACATCGTATATTGGCTGCAAATAGCGCACATCATCGGCCGCATAATGTTTTTGCGAATCGGAAAGCGGCCTTTGTAGCCAATCCGAACGAGTTTCGCCTTTGGTTAAAGTGACTTCACAAACTTGTTCGACCAATTTCAAATAGCTGAGCCCAGAACCCATGCCACATAAGGAGGCGGCAACTTGTGTATCAAAGATGGGTGACGGTACAACACCGCAACCGGCTTTGAAAGCTTGCAGATCTTCGCTGCTGGAATGCATGATTTTCAGCACATCTGGGTCAGTCAATAGCGGCACCAGAAGCTCGGCAATGCCAGGCCGTGTTGGATCAATTAGCGCAATGTCATCATCAATACAGATTTGTATCAATGCCAATTCAGGATAATAGGTGCGTTCGCGGATGAATTCGGTATCCATCACCACGTGTTTGGCAGCGGCATGTTTTTGTAAAAAAGGCGTTAATTCTGTGGGTTGGTCAAGCCAGAGCATAGCGAATTCTTGCAACTTAGGATAACGTAGCTTAACGTGCTTCAGCCAGCCTTGAACAGTTATTTATATGCCTATGCCGTATCTATCCCTAACTAAGTGCGTTCTCTGGATGATTATTTTAATCGTCTTAACAGCGTGTGGTAAAAAAACCTCTGCCGATGCTGAGTTGGAAATTGCTAATTCTGAACATGCTGCGGATGATTACGTGCCATCGCAAATTTTCTCTGATCGTCTTAAAAAAGCCTTGTATGGCCCGCAATTAATTGTTGTTGGTGCTGGAAAGTTCAGTTTGGGTGCCGTTAAAAGCGACAAACAAGCAGGCAATCAAGAGTTGCCTGCGCATGCAATTGATTTAACACGCAACTTTGCGGTGTCTCGAACAGAAATCACCGTGGCGCAGTTTCGCGCATTCATTAAACACAGTGGCTACCGCACTGACGCCGACAAACGCGGCAGTAGCGATGTGTTCGATTTAGTCAGCGGCAAGCTCATTCCGCTTGCAAAGATTAATTGGAAATACAACCATATTGGTGAAATGTCGGCGGACGATTACCCGGTTGTGCATGTGTCGTTTGATGATGCGCGAGCGTATTCAACATGGTTAAGTGCGCAAACCGGTAAAACCTATCGTTTGGCAAGCGAAGCAGAGTGGGAATATATACTGCGTGCCGGCAGTAAAAGCATTTATCCGTTTGGTCAAAAACTAAAAGAATTAAACAAAGGCAATCTCACCGGCGAAAGCGATGCTTTCCCAAACAAACGCACCTGGGGCAACGCCATCAAGAATTATGCCGATGGTTATTGGGGTTTAGCGCCGGTGCGTCAATATGCCAGTGAGGGTTTTGGCACCTTCGATATGCTCGGTAATGTTTCCGAATGGGTGGAAGACTGCTGGCATGAAAACTACCGACGCGCTCCTGCCAATGGCGATGCATGGGTGAATCCGGGTTGTACGCAGCGCGTTGTGCGCGGTAGCGCTTGGCTCAGTTCAGCTGATAAATCGCGTTCGTCTTTTCGCATGTCAATGGATGCCAAAAACAGCAATGCACGCCTAGGATTTCGGGTTATTCGCGAGTTATAGTGTTTTTCAAGTTTTGAATACTGAATTGCTGCAATGTACGTTGAAGATTTTTTTCAGCACTGTATTGTCTGCTCAATAAGCCGATGTCTTGGCCCAAATGCGTAAGTGCTGCGCAAAGTGCATTGAATCGATCTTCGTTATCCAAATTCGCCGCCCACTGCGATTTGCTCAATTTCTGGCCGTGCTCATCGCGCACCAACGGAATGTGTGCGTAGGCTGGTGTGCTTAAGCCAAGTTGTTGCTGTAGAAAAATTTGCCGTGGCGTAGAGCAGAGCAAATCTTCGCCGCGAACGATTTGATTGATACCTTGTTCTGCATCATCAACCACCACTGCTAATTGGTATGCGTAAAGTTCGTCAGTGCGTTTTAGCACCACATCGCCAACTTCAGCACGCATATTTTGCTGTTGCACGCCATATATGCTATCGGTGAACTCAATGTCTTGATTCAAAGCGCGCAAGCGAATACTACTGCTCCGAAGAGTTAAAGGCGCAACACAGCTGAGGTGAATGCCATTTTGTGCCTGTAACTGGGTTCGCGTGCAAGAACAGTGGAATACTTTATCTGTTGCAAAAAGTGTTTGCAACGCATCTTCGTAAAGTTCGGCGCGGGAAGATTGCCAAACCACAGGTAAATCAGATTGCAGGCCAAAATTCGCCAAACTGCGCAATTGTTGCTCAGCCATGCCGGCTATTTCGCGCGGCGGATCTAAGTCTTCAATGCGGATAATCCATTGACCCTGTTGGCTTTTTGCCATTAAATAGCTGGCTAAGGCGGCCACCAGTGAGCCTAAATGCAAAGGCCCGGTGGGCGAGGGGGCGAATCGGCCGCGTGTAGTAGAGTGTTCAATCACGGATAGTTCACTTGTATTTGCAAAATATGGCTACAATTATGACTTATGCAGTGAAATTATTTTACAAAGGATCAATCTATGTTTAAACGAATTGGCTTATTTCTCGCCACCAATTTAGCGGTACTTGCCTTAATTAGTATTGTGATGGCGGTATTAGAGAATGTATTCGGTATAACACTGGGCAATAACGGGCGATTACTGTTGTTTGCGGCAGTGTTCGGTTTTGGCGGCTCATTATTCTCATTGATGATTTCCAAGTGGATGGCAAAACGCACCACGGGTATGCAGCTGATTGAAAATCCTAAAACTGAACTAGAGCAGTGGTTGGTAAGCACCGTACGCCGCCAGGCAGATAAAGCTGGGATTAAAATGCCAGAAGTCGGTATTTATGACGCGCCTGAGATTAATGCTTTCGCCACTGGCCCAAGTAAGAATAATTCTTTGGTTGCCGTATCAACAGGCTTATTGCGCTCGATGAGCCGCGATGAAGCCGAAGCGGTGCTTGGTCATGAAGTTAGCCATGTTGCCAATGGCGATATGGTCACTATGGCATTACTTCAAGGCGTGATGAACACCTTCGTTATTGTGTTATCGCGTGTGGTTGGCCGTGTGGTTGATTCAATGATTTTTGGTAATCGTGAAGGCGGCCCGGGTTTTGGTTATTACATCATCGTATTCGTACTCGATATGATTTTTGGATTGTTTGCCTCGTTCATCACCGCATGGTTTAGTCGTCAGCGTGAATTCCGTGCCGACGCCGGTGGCGCATCGTTGGCCGGCAAAGAAAAAATGATTGCGGCCTTGCAACGCTTGGCACAAAATCATGGGCAAAGTTCTTTGCCAACCCAAATTGCCGCATTTGGTATTTCTGGTGGAGTGAAGTCTGGCATCGGTGCACTGATGATGACTCATCCGCCCTTAGAAGTACGTATCCAAGCTTTACGCGATAGTCGTTAAGATTTGTACTAGTTCAAAGAAAACCGCCGAAAGGCGGTTTTTCTTATGAACTAAAGTCGAAATTCATTTGCGATAATGGCGGCGATAAGAAATTGCCCTGAATCCAATCAACACCGGCGCTAAACAAAAACCCAACTGTGCTGGCATCATTAACAAACTCGGCCATAGTTGCTTTGTTGTGATCACGCGCATGCTGCACAAAGCCGCGCACTTTCGTCTGGTTTTGGGGGTTTTTATCCATTTCTTCAAAAAAGCTGCGGTCAATCTTAATAATATCAACATCAATATGGTTGAGCATTTTTAAGGAATCTACACTGGTTCCGAACTGCGAAAGAGCAAGGCGCACACCCATTGGTTTCATGGCGGAAGTGAATAGCTGAATATCTTTTAGGCGGGTAATAATTTTTGATTCTGGTAATTGCAGAATTAAGCGACGACCTTCAACAGAGTTGGCGGTCAATGCCGTTTTTATCAAGTCAATTAGGGTATTGTCTTGCATGGAATCGGGTGAAATTTTAACGAATATCTGGGTATTAATGCCTTTTTGTTTGCGCTCTGCCAATATGCTGATGGCTTGATTAACAACCCATTGATCAACTTCGGTAATTAAATTATGTGCTTCAGCAATTGGTAAGAAATGATCCGGCGATATCGATTCGCCATCGGGTGAGTTTAAGCGCACTGCCAACTCGTAGCTTTGTATATCTTCTTCTTGCGATAAGTTGATGACTGGCTGATATTTGAGTGAAAATCCATTTTTGGCAAGCGCGCTAATTAAACGCTCTTTCCATTCTTTATCCAGCGCAGCGTCGGCACGCTCTTCAGCATTTGGGTCGTACACATCAAAACGATTGCCACCCAAGCCTTCCATAGACTGTAATAAACGCGTTGCTGTGCTCAAAACTTCCGGAACGCTAGCATTTTGTTCAGTTATCTGTACGGCCGCAACACTCACGCTGAAGCTGATTGAGTGCTCGGCAATCTCAAGAATCACATTGTTGAAGGCATTGTGGATTTCTTCAGCCAAGGCGCGGGTTTGCTCAAAATTAATGTTGTTGCACAACACCGCCAATGATTGATCGCGGTAGTGGCAGCATTGTCCTCTGTCGGCAATTAAATCCCGCAGGCGGTGCGCAAATTCAAGATGCAGATTATCAGCCAAATCGATACCCAGGCTTCTAACACGTTGCTCGAATTGATCGGGGCTAATGAACAAAATAGCTTGATTACTTTTGCCCGAGCTTGCCGCGCTCACAGCAGCCTCAATTTCAGTCATAAAGTATTTGCGATTAAATAGCAGGGTATTTGAATCGCGGTCTTTCAATTCTCTGAGTTGTTCGGTCAGTTGGCTGTCGGCCAGTAGTGGCCTAGCTACTAATTGCAGGCATTGCTCGGTATCGTAACTGGCTGGCATCAGTTCAAACTTAACCGAAGTTGGCTGGCCATTTTCCGGATGAATAGTGACCGAAATTTCGTTTTGGGAGAGTGTTTTTTTGGCGAAGTCTTTGATGATTTGCTTAAAGTTGCCTTGGTCTTTGCTGGCAATTAAATCCAGAATAGGCATGCCTTCTAGTTCATCAAAGCTCTGGTAACCAAACATTTGAAGGTATGATTCGTTGGCGCGAATATGCATGCCGTCGTGAATGTACGCGATCGGATCGCGCGAAGAATCAATCAGCGAATCACAGCGGCGTTCCGATTCACGCAAATCTGCCTCAATGTGTCGAATAGCACGTCGATTTATCAGTGCGTCAAATTGTTTTTTAATGACATGCTGAATATGCCTGGCCTGTTCACGCAACACCACATCTTTAGCGCCTTTAGACAGCGCATCCATAATGCTTTCGGTGTTGAGTTCATCAAGTACTGCAATTAACGGAATATCTTTGCCGTGTTTCTTGATGCTGTTGGAAACCGCACTAATAGAAATTTCTGCACCGTTAATATTGGCTAAAATGATATCAATCTGACTTTGTTCAATCAGTGAATCCATGTGTTCGCTGTCTTTGGCTTGTTCAGGTCTTACTACCACGCCACCATTGCGAATATGGCTAATTAGGAATTCGGCTTGTTCTAATTGCTCTTCAACTAGCAAAAGGCGAAGTGCCTGATCATGTTTTGACATACAGGAAAACTCTCATAGTGAGGTATAACAATACCAAATAATGCGTATTAAAGCTAAAAAATCGGTGTTTTGTGCGCCTGCCCTGCAATTTCTTGGACTAGCTTAGGCACTAAGTAACCCGGCAAACGCCTCATCAATTCAGCGTGAAGTGCTTTGGCTTCCGCCAGTGATACTTCAAAATGCGTAGCGCCTTGTACTCTGTCGAGCTGGTGCAAATAATACGGCAATATTCCCATATCAAATAAGCGTTCAGACAATGTACTAAGAATTTCAGCATCATCATTAACGCCTTTTAATAAAACCGATTGGTTTAGTACGGTTGCGCCAGTTTGCTTAACACGTGCTACTGCCTGCGCAACTGAGGAATCGAGCTCGTTGCCATGATTAGCGTGCACTACAAAAACCAATTGATAAGGCAGAGTGCGCAACCACGCAATTAACTCATCATCAATGCGCTCAGGCAAAACAATGGGAAGTCGCGTATGAAAACGCAAGCGTTTGATGTGTTTTAGCGGTGTGAGCTGCTGCGTTAGGCTGTTTAATTTTGCGGTCGATAGCGACAGTGGATCGCCACCGGATAATAATAATTCGGATATTGATGTGTCATTCGCCAAATATGCAACGGCTGATTGCCATTGATTGGCAGCAGCGGTTTCTTCGGTATATGGAAAATGCCGCCTGAAGCAGTATCTGCAGTTGATGGCGCACGAGCCTGTGCTGACTAATAGAGCGCGGCCATGGTATTTGTGTAACACGCCGGGTTGCTGGCGCGCGGCTAAATCGCCAACGGCATCAAAGCTGAAGCCTGGGCTTTGGATTTGCTCATCCAAGATTGGCAAAACCTGCCTTAGCAAGGGGTCGTTAATATCACCGTAGCGCATTTTGGCGGCAAAGCCCCTTGGTACGCGCATGCCAAATTGTTGTTCAGCATGAGGCGAGAGTAAGCCCTCAAAGCCTTGCAAACCCAAGACTTGCAACAGTTCTTTGGGGTCGCGAATACTGCTCCGCCACAGGCTTTGCCATGTACTTATTTGAGGAGAATGGGGTTTGACGGGTATCATAGTGGGCTAGAACGGTCGGAAGACCGTAAATTCAGCACAATATTGTACCCCGTCTGTTGGCTGTGGGTAAATTCAGGAGTTAGCAAATGGCTACATACGGCATGAATGATGTAAAAAATGGCTCGAAAATTTTAGTCAATAACGATCCATGCGTCATCACCGAAACAGAATACGTTAAGCCCGGTAAAGGCCAAGCGTTTACGCGCATCAAATACCGCAGCATTAAATCTGGGCGCGTGGTTGAAATGACTATGAAAGCTACCGATAACTTAGAAGCCGCGGATGTGCTGGATACCAACATGCAGTTCTTGTATGCCGATGGCGAATACTGGCATTTCATGCAACAGGAAAGCTTTGAGCAAGTTCAAGCCGACAAAAATGCCGTGGGCGATGCTTGGAAATGGCTTAAAGGCGAAGAAGATTGTATCGTCACGCTATGGAACGGTTCGCCGATTTTTGTGCAGCCGCCGAATTTTGTTGAATTAAAAATTGTTGAAACTGATCCAGGTGTGCGCGGCGATACCTCCGGCGGCGGTGGCAAGCCTGCCAAGCTGGAAACCGGCGCAACCGTTCGCGTGCCATTGTTTGTGGCGCAAGAAGAGATCATTAAAGTGGATACCCGATCCGGCGAATATTTCAGCCGCGTGAAATAATTGATGACAACCCAGCCGCTAGTATGCGATTGGTTGATTGAGGCAGCTTGGGTCATTCCAATGCTGCCCAATGCAGTGGTGCTTGAACAGCACGCCGTAGTGATTGATAAAGACCGAATCACGGCTATTCTGCCTATTAGTGAAGCGCGCGCCTTGTATGCGCCCAAGCAACTTGTGCAGCGTCCTGAGTCGGTATTGATGCCGGGCTTGGTGAATGCGCACTGTCATAATCCAATGTCTTTATTGCGTGGTGTGGCCGATGATCTCGCGTTGATGCCTTGGCTGAATGAGCATATCTGGCCTATTGAGCGTGCGGTGATGGCACCGGATTTTATTGCCGATGGCATTGAACTGGCGGTGGCTGAAATGTTGCGCGGTGGTACCACCTGTTGTAATGAAAATTACTTTTTTCCAGACGCACAAGCTCAGGCGTATCAACACTTAGGATTTCGTGCAGCGGTTAGTATTCCGGTGATTGACTTCCCTTCCGCTTGGGCAAAAAGCCAAGATGAGTATTTTGATAAAGGCTTGGTTGTGTTTGACCAATTCAAAAATAGCCCACTTTTAAGCTTCAGTATGGCGCCGCATGCACCGTATACCGTGTGTGATGCCAGCTTCGAGCGCATCCGCCGCTACTCGGAACAACTGGATTTGCCGGTGCATTGCCACATTCACGAAACCCATCAAGAAATTGTCGATTCGATGGCGCAATACCAGCAAAGGCCGTTAGCTCGCTTAGAACGTTTAGGCTTAGTGAACGAACATTTGACCGCGGTGCATATGACTCAGCTCACAGCCGCCGAGATTGCGTTGTGCGCTGAACGTGGTGTGTCGGTAGTACATTGTCCGCAGTCTAATATGAAGCTGGCCTCGGGTTTCTGCCCGGCCGATGCCTTATTAAAAGCTGGCGTAAACCTAGCGATTGGCACCGATGGTTGTGCCAGCAATAATGATTTAGATATGTTTGATGAAATGCGCACAGCGGCATTACTTGCCAAAGCCGTTGCGCAAGATGCGACTGCCTTCAAAGCGTATTCTGCCTTGCATTCTGCAACCTTCGCCGGTGCGCGCGCCATGGGTTTAGATCAGCATATTGGCTCATTGGAAGTTGGTAAACAAGCCGATATTATCGCTATTGATTTGAGCCAAGTGGAAACGTTACCCTTGTATGATGTGGTTTCACAATTGGTGTATGCCGGAAGCCGGCAGTTGGTTAGTGATGTGTGGATTGCCGGACAAATTAAACTGAATAATCGACAATTGGTTGATATCGATATTGATAAGGTGAAAGCTACAGCCCGCCAATGGCAAACCACTATCCAGAGTATTCCGTCAATATGAGCAATGTAAATCCGCATGAAATTGAAAAATTCGGCGCACTGGCTAGCCGCTGGTGGGATCCGAATGGCCCGCAACGCCCGCTGCATGAATTAAATCCGGTGCGCTTGGCCTATGTGCAAACATGGCAACCATTAGCCGGTGCGCGTATCTTGGATGTGGGTTGCGGCGGCGGGCTGCTAAGCGAAGCCATGGCACTGCAAAATGCACACGTTACTGGCATTGATTTATCCGAGAAATTGATTGATATCGCGCAGCTGCATTTGCTTGAATCAGGTGTAAAAGCTGAGTATCGCGTTATCGCAGTTGAAGATTTAGCACTTCAACAGGCAGGGCATTTTGACGCGATTACCTGCATGGAAATGCTTGAACATGTGCCTGACCCGCACGCTATTTTACAGGCATGTTTTGATTTATTGAAACCGGGCGGCCGCTTGTTGTTATCCACATTAAACAGAACACCAGCGGCATTTGCTTTAGCGATTGTTGGCGCGGAATATATCGCGCAATTATTGCCAAAAGGCACGCACGATTATCGCAGTTTCATCAAGCCTTCAGAAATGGCCAGCAGCTTGCGCGCCATTGGCTTTGAATTGCAAAACATCAGCGGCTTAAGCTATAACCCCTTAAGCAAGAAAGCATCAATCAGTAGCAATACCGCGGTGAATTATCTGATGTGTGCGCAAAAACCGTATGTCTGAAACCTTCGCGCCACTGGTATTATTTGATTTAGACGGTACCTTGCTTGATAGCGCCCGCGATTTGCATGCCGCGATGAATCAGTTATTGCAGGAAAAATCTGAGCCACTGATTGCCTTTGAAATTTTTCGGCCGGTAGTTTCTAAAGGTTCGCGCGCTATGCTTAAGCAAAGCTTTGTGCATGCCGATGAACACACCCGCGAATTATTAATCCCAGAATTTCTTGCCATCTATGAGCAAAATCTGGCACAACATAGCCAGCTGTTTGACGGCATTGACGCGGTGCTCAATCATATTGAACAGCAAGGCGCGCTTTGGGGCATTGTCACCAATAAGCCGTTTTATCTGGCCGAGCCTTTAGTGCAGAAATTAGGCTGGATGCAACGCAGTGCGGTATTGCTCGGTGGCGATAGTTTGCCGAAACGAAAACCGGACCCTGATCAGCTCTTGCATGCCTGCAGTTTGCTTTCAATTGCGCCGGAAAAAACCGTGTACATTGGCGATGACGAGCGTGATGTGCAAGCTGCCAACGCTGCTAATATGCGATCTGTGGGCGCGTTATGGGGTTATCGCCCGCACGATGATCTGCCAGAAAATTGGCAGGCCGATGATTTGGCCGAACAGCCACTGGATTTGATTGATCAGCGTTTAATGTATAGCTTGTTATGACCGATCAGCAAGACATACAGCCGTTCGCGCAAAAGTGGCTGACGCTATGGCCTGAACAAAACATTTTGATTAATTTTGTGCCTAGCGCAAAACAGCCGATTGTGTTGGCATGGCTATGCTTACTGTTTGAACTGCAAGATTGCGTATTCGCGCTTGAGCATGAGCCGGTTCGAGAGCAAAAATCGCTGTGGTGGTCGCAGGAATTGCACAGTATGCAAAAACAAGCAGCGCATCATCCGCTCACGCAAGCATTGCAGCATTTGTCGGTATCGTTCGGCGAGCTCGCCCAGCCAGTTTTGCACTTAGCGCAGCAAACGCCGATTCGCGCCAGTAATACACCGGATTTATTTTTGCGTCTGCAACCCTTGTCGAACAGTATTGCGCAGCTTGAGCAGCAGTTATTTGGTGGCCAGTTTTCAACGCATCAAGCCATCACTACGCAATTAGTTCTGATGCGCTTGCCACAGGGCATGCATGCGTTTGATCAAGCGATGATTCCCATGCATTTATTAGCTCGCCATCAAAGCCTTGAGCAGATAAACAATGAACAGGCACTGATGCGCGATTGGTTAGCTGAAATCTTAGCGATCATACCGGCGCAGCATTCGGGAAATGGCTTTAGAGAAGCGCAAACGCGTTTCAGCAAGCGCCGAATTCGGCAGCTGCAATCGCAAAAGTCGCCGCATATTCAATTTGGCCATAGCTGGGATGCTTGGCGGTCCATGCGGCTTCATCCATTTGTTTGAACCGATACAGCCTCAAATACGCTTAAAGCACTCGCCATGCAATGCTTTCACCGGCGCGCAACGGCACTAATTCTAGCTCGCCCATTTTCTGCGTGCTCGGTACATTCCATGCTTCGCGTTGTAGGGTTATTCTGTCAGTATTTCGCGCCAAGCCGTAAAAATCTGGGCCATGAAAGCTGGCGAAGGCTTCTAGTTTGTCGAGTGCACCTGCGTCATCAAACGCTTCGGCATATAGCTCAATGGCGGCGTGTGCGGTGTAAATGCCGGCACAACCACAGGCGTTTTCTTTGGTTCCAATGGCATGTGGCGCACTGTCGGTGCCTAGGAAAAATTTTGGATTGCCTGAAATAACCGCGTCTATTAAAGCCAAACGATGTGGTTCGCGCTTTAGCACTGGCAAGCAATACATATGTGGGCGAATGCCGCCACTAAACAAGGCATTGCGGTTGTAGAGCAGATGATGCGCGGTGACTGTGGCCGCTACATTGGCTGGTGCTGAAGCTACAAACTCAGCCGCTTGGTGGGTGGTGATGTGTTCGAGCACCATTTTAAGTTTAGGAAAATCTCGCAGTAATCGGCTTAGATGCCGTTCAATGAATACCGCTTCGCGGTCAAAAATGTCGATATCGGCATCAACCACTTCACCATGCAGCAATAATGGCAAGCCAACTTCTTCCATGGCGGCTATGGCTGAATAGGCTTTTTGTAAATCGGTCACGCCGGAGTCAGAGTTAGTGGTTGCGCCAGCCGGATAATATTTCAGTGCATGAATGATGCCGCTGGCCTTGGCCTCGCGAATTTGTTCTGGCGTGGTGTTGTCGGTTAAATACAAAGTCATCAAGGGCTGAAATGCACTGCCTTGTGCTGCAAGCAGCAAGCGTTCGCGGTAGGAAAGTGCGTCAGGCACGGTAAGCACGGGCGGTTTCAGGTTGGGCATCACAATCGCGCGGCCAAATACGCGCGCGGTATCGGGCAGCACGCTGTGCATAGCCTGGCCATCGCGGAAGTGGATATGCCAGTCATCGGGGCGGGTAATCGTCAGGGTATTGATCATGGGCAGTGTGATGGCTTAATCAGAATGGTTATGTGAGCAACAATGCTCGGGAACAGGGTCAAAGCCGCCGGGATTGAACGGATGACAACGCAACAAACGACGTGTGGTAAGATAGCCGCCTTTGAAGAACCCAAAGCGTTCAATCGCCTGCATGGAGTAGCTTGAGCAGGATGGACTAAAACGACAGGTTTGCCCCAATAACGGGCTTATAAACAGCTTATAAGCGCGCAACAGTAATAGGGCTAGTGATTTCAGCATAATATTTTTACCGCAACATCTTGCTAAGTACTATATTGTAGGCTATAAAAGATGTCCTGAGCCTAAATGTTGAAGAGGAAACCCCACGTGGCGAGTAAAAAACCTGTAAAAGTAAGCAAAAAACAAGCTACTAAAAAGCCGGTTGCAAAAGCCAAGGCCAAACCTGTTGTAAAACCAACACCTAAACCCGTTAAGAAGAAGCCCTTAGTAGTGAAAAAACCAATCAGTAAAACCAAGCCGGCCGCTAAGAAAGCGCCAGCTAAACCTGTAAAGAAACTTATCAGCAAAAAACCAGTGGCAAAAAAAGTGCTTAAGCCGGTTAAAAAACCTGCTGCTAAACCAGTAGCCAAAAAAACCAGTTCCGTGAAAAAGCCGATTGCTTTAGCTAAGAAAAAGCCCGTTATTGCGCTTAAAAAGCCGATAAACAAGCCTGTTGCTAAGCCAGTTAAAAAAGTTGCCAAAGCTATTGTCAAAGCAACTGCCAAGAAACCTGTTGCAAAGCCAGCTGCAAAGCCAATAGCGAAACCGGTGGCTAAACCAGTCGTGAACGCTAAACCTGTTGCAAAAGCTGATGTTAAGCCAGCAGCAAAGTCAGTTGCACAGCCTGTGGTAAAAGCAGTGGCGGTTGTTGCTGCTGTTATCGAGCCAGTAAAACCAGCACCTAAAGGCAAGGTTTCCTCGGCCAAACAAAATAATAAGCAGATTGAGCGCGTTAAGGTATCTATGGCGCCGCCAGCTAAGTCTCTGCATAAATCCGGCGAGCGCGCGGGCTTTGTTATACGCGAATTGCCTGCCGAAGCGGCCTTGAAACAAAAGTCGGTGAAGCGCGTTACCTTGCCAGCGGGTTATAAGCCGAGTGAAAAAGAAGAGTACATGAGCGATATGCAGCTGGAGTATTTCCGCCAGAAGCTAATCTCCGAGCGTGAAACGCTGTTAAGTGCCACCAAAGAAACCATCAACGAACTAAAAGAAGAAGCGCGTGATGTTGGCGATGAAGCAGAGCGCGCCTCGCGGGAAACCGAGAACTTCTTCGAACTGCGTACCCGTGATCGTTATCGTAAATTACTGTACAAAATCGAGAAAATCATTGTCGCCATTGACGACGGAACCTACGGCTATTGCGTAGATACCGGCGAAGAAATCGGGCTTAAGCGTTTGGAAGGCCGACCAATGGCCGAGCGCACCGTGGATGCCCAGGAACGCTGGGAACACAAGAAAAAACAATTAGGTGATTGATAAAAAGCCCCGGAAATGTACTGCACCCCAAAAGTTGGACAGTGCATTTAGGCTAACACAAGGGACTGAGTTCGGTACTGTACCGGACTCAGTCCCTTTAGTTTTTCCTTGATTCGGTCGTGGTTGTAATAGTGGATGTAACGTTTCAGTTCCATTT
>JANPOU010000051.1:0-50701 GCA_031428155.1 Arenimonas sp.
GCCGCGAATATCATGTGTCATTACCATCTGCTGTTCAATCTTGGCGGCTTTCAATGTTGTGTTGGCCAATTTACCATTGCGGGAATAGTTGAGTTTAACGTTTTGGCCTTCTTTCAAATCGCCCAATAATTTGCGCGCTTGCTCAACACCAGCCATATCTTTTGCGCCAATTGTTTTGCCATCGATGGCGGTGATGATATCACCCGATTGCAGGCCAGATGTTTTGGCAGGACTATTTGGCGATACTGCCGCAAGTTTTACGCCGCTAGCATTGGCATTTGGTGCCATCACAATGCCAAGTCCGATGCGAGATTGAATATCAATTCTACTAATGTTTCCATTTCTAGAGCCATGCATTTCTGGCCCAGTGGCACCATATTTTTTTCTTAATTGCTGAACCGAATTTTTCTCAGAATTAACATTGGTGACATTCAGGTTAATATTAGTTCGAAAATTAGGCCCAAGTTTTTTTGATAAAGCCTCTATTTCGCTAGCCTTCTTATCCATTTGATCCATAATGGCTTTCTGTTCAGAAGTGAATTCGGGGCCTTCTTGTGCGAAAACAGAACTGCTGATTACTCCTGTAGCTAGCAGTAATGGAAGTAGTTTGTAGGTGTTTAACATGGCGTAACTCCTTTTAGAAATTGGGTGTGAATTAATTAAGGCTGGCCAAGGCCAAATCAAGATTTTGGCCATTGGCATTAAATTGGGCATTGGTAGTGTTTAAACTAAGGCCTTGCTTGAGCACACTGATGCGCTCTTTCCATAAGCCGGTGCTAGTTGAACTGCCGATTTGAGCGCTAAGTTGATTATCAATAACGCTCAATTGATCTTCTAATGCTAAATTAGCGGCAATCACCGTGGCGCTGGAGATGCTGTCGTCTTGCTCGGCATAAAAGGCATTTTCCAGTTGTGTTGATTGCACTATTAATTGCTCAAGCGAAGATTGCTGGGCATTTTGGTGGATAAGCTTAGTAGGCGTTGACCAAGGCATATTCGAGTTGAATGCAATGCTTAGCAACACTAACGCCAGACTGGCCGCACTTGCCATTGCCCATGTTGGCCAAACTGTTTTCTTCGGCAGATGCGTTTGTATGCTTGGCCACAGGCTTTCGCCCGGGGCTTCAAGCGGCAATGCCTGCAGTGCATTTAACACAGTAATTGGTTGCTTCATGTTGTAGCCTTGTGTTGTGGCGCTTCCAGCAGTTCGCGCAATTTCTGTGTGCCGCGTGCCAGTTGCGATTTTGAAAATGAAACGCTTTTGCCCATCTGCTGGGCAATTTCTTCGTGTTTAAAACCTTCCATGTGATATAGCCAAAGCACCGAGCGTGTAACATCAGGCAGTTTTTGCATAGCTTCCAGCATTTGACTGGTTTCAGCGGCTTGTGGCGGCAATATGCTTTGGCTATCGGCAATATCTAATTCA
Source organism: Arenimonas sp. (assembly GCA_031428155.1). Taxonomy (GTDB): domain Bacteria; phylum Pseudomonadota; class Gammaproteobacteria; order Xanthomonadales; family Xanthomonadaceae; genus Arenimonas. Next base: position 1,427 of record JANPOU010000051.1, read on the forward strand.
TACACATCTTCATCGCCAAAGGTCTTTGCGGTTTTGCGTAAACGCATCAGCGCTTCATTAACGGCAATCTGCCTAAGCCAGCCCCAAAACGGCGACTGGCCTTTGAATTCAGCGATTTTAGTCATCACTTTAATCATGCTGTCCTGCAATACTTCCTGTGCTTCTGACGGTTGCCCGCAAAGCCGGAGTCCGAGCGTATAAATCGGCCGTTCAAACCAGCGATAAATTTGCTCAAAGGCTTTGCTATCCCCGCGTTTGGCGCGTTGAATCAAGCTGTCTGGCACATCAATGGCGAAATGGGATGAATGGCTCACAGTCTATTAGATGCCGTAAATGCAGAAAGGGTCGCAGAAGTTTTGAATAGCCCTATAATGACAGCACATCTAATCTGAGGTTGGCCATGAGCAATATCATTATTCTTGCGCTTTTATTCTTTGTCGTTGTAGTGATGTTTAAAATGGTGCGCATGGTGCCGCAGGGCTTCCAGTGGACAGTTGAACGTTTCGGCAAATACACCAGAACGCTGTCGCCAGGCCTACATTTCCTGATTCCGATTATGTACGACGTTGGTCGTAAAGTGAATATGATGGAGCAGGTTCTAGAAATCCCGTCGCAGGATGTGATTACCAAAGATAATGCCGTGGTCAAAGTTGATGGCGTGGTGTTCTTTCAGGTACTTGACGCCGCCAAAGCCGCGTATGAAGTGTCCGATTTGCAGCAAGCGACCATCGCCTTGGTAATGACCAACATCCGCACCGCCATCGGCTCGATGGACCTCGATGAATCACTGTCTAAACGTGATGAAATTAATGCCAAGCTGTTGAACGTTGTTGATATCGCCACCCATCCCTGGGGCATCAAAGTCAACCGCATCGAGCTGAAGGACATTCAGCCGCCGCGTGACTTGATTGATTCGATGGCGCGCCAAATGAAAGCCGAGCGCGAAAAGCGCGCCAATATTTTAGAGGCGGAAGGTTTTCGTCAGGCTGAGATTCTGCGCGCCGAAGGTGAGAAGCAGGGCGCGATCTTACAAGCCGAAGGAAAAAAAGAAGCCGCATTTCGCGAAGCTGAAGCACGTGAGCGTTTAGCTGAAGCGGAAGCCAAAGCTACGCAAATGGTGTCCAACGCGATTTCTAATGGCGATGTACAGGCCATTAATTACTTTATCGCACAGAAATACGTTGAAGCATTGGGCAAATTCGCCGATTCGCCAAACCAAAAATTGATGATTTTACCAACCGAAGTGACCGGCGTGATGGGCTCGATTGCAGGTATTGCCGAATTGGCCAAAGCCAGCTTGGAAAAAACTCAGAATACCAGTGCGGACAAAGCGAAATGAATAACGCCAGCATTTTTTGGGCATGCTTAGCACTGGTGCTGATTGGCTTAGAAACCTTGGCGCCGGGTATTTTGCTTTTATGGCTCGGCTTTGCAGCAGCGGGCGTATTCGTCTTGAGCATTTTAGGTTTGCCGATGTCGTTGCTAGCGCAAACTATTGCCTTTGTGGTGCTGTCATTTATTTCGGTGGGCGTGTACTTGAAATATTTCCGCACGGCCGGCGATAAAAGCGATCAGCCACTATTAAATAACAAGCAAGATCAGCTGGTAGGTTTAGTGCTGAACTTAGAAACCGCCATTATCAACGGGCAAGGCAGGGTCAAAATTGGCGATGCCTTTTGGCAGGTACAAGGCCCAGATAGCCCAAAAGATTCATTGGTTCGTATTGTGTCGGTGGATTCAGGGCTGTTGCGCGTATTGCCCGCTGAATGATTTAGGCTTTATGCGATAATAAACGCTTTCCAACGCACTCGAGATAAGCATGATTCAGAAAACCATTTATAACCAAAGCCACCGCGATTTAGGCGCCAAAATGGTTGATTTCGGCGGTTGGGATATGCCGATTCACTACGGTTCGCAGATTGAAGAACATCATGCGGTTCGCCAAAATGCTGGTATGTTTGATGTCTCGCACATGACGGTGATTGACGTGCATGGTGATGGCGCGCGCGCCTATCTTCGCAAACTCATCGCCAATTCGGTGGAGAAGTTGAAAGTGTCCGGCAAAGCGCTGTATTCCTGCATGCTCAACGAACAAGCTGGTGTGATTGATGACTTAATTGTGTATTACCTTAACGACAGTTTTTATCGGGTGGTGGTGAATGCCTCCACGCGCGACAAAGATATTGCTTGGATGACAGCGCAGGCTGAAGGCTTTTCGGTTGTATTGCACGAACGAGCCGATTTGGCCATGGTAGCGGTGCAAGGCCCAAATGCGCGCGCCAAGGTTTTGTCATTATTAAGCCCTGAAGCGGCCGAGCGTGCGCAAGCATTAACTAAATTTATGGCTTGCGATGCCGATGGCTTGTTTGTAGCCCGCACCGGCTATACCGGCGAAGACGGCTTTGAAATTATGGTACCTGAATCACAGGCTATTGAATTTTGGAATCGATTACTCGGTGTAGGTGTGCGTGCTTGTGGTTTGGGCGCGCGCGATACCTTGCGTCTTGAAGCGGGCATGGCGTTGTATGGCCAAGACATGGATGAAACCGTGAGCCCTTATGAAGCGGGCCTGGCTTGGACGGTGGCGCTTGATGAAGGCCGCGATTTTATTGGTCGCTCGATATTGGAGCAACAGCTCGCCGATGGTTCCGCGCGCCAGATGATTGGCTTGGTGATGGATGAAAAAGGCGTGCTACGCCACGGCCAAAGCGTATTTGCACAATCCGGCCAAGGCGAAATTCTGTCGGGCACGTTCTCGCCTAGCTTATCCAAAGCGATTGCCTTAGCGCGTGTGCCGGCCGGAGAGCTAGGATCTGTTGATGTTGATATTCGCGGCAGGCGCCATGTGGTTCGTGTGGTGAAGTATCCGTTTGTACGTGATGGCAAGTCGCAAGCTGGCGTATAAAATAGTCCTTAACGGCTAGATGTGTTCAGAGTAAACTAGCTTCATCCTTTAACCCCTAACTGAGAGAATGTTATGAGCGAAATCCCAGGCGATTTGAAATTTCTGAAATCCCATGAATGGGCCCGCATTGAAGATAGCGGCCATGTAACTGTCGGAATTTCCGAGCATGCGCAATCTTTGTTGGGCGATTTAGTCTATGTAGAACTGCCCGTTGTTGGCGACACAGTTACTCTGGGCAATTCAGCAGCAGTTGTTGAATCTGTCAAAGCGGCATCTGATGTATACAGCCCTGTTACCGGCACGATTGTTTCAGTCAATGATGCATTGAGTGACAAGCCAGAGACCATCAATGAAGATGCGTATGGTGAAGGTTGGCTATTCACTGTTGCGGTTGATGATCTAGATCAGCTCAACGAATTGTTGTCACCAGATGATTATGCGGCATTGATTGATGACGATAGCCACTAATACGTGATGCAGTAAAAGCATAAAATGCTTGTTAAATTATAGCCCGCAGAATCTAGCGGGCTATTTTTTTATCTAAAAGTGGCTGTTTTTTTTGCGCATTTTTCACAATTCAAGGCTTTTTTTTATTTTTTTATAAAAAAAATACTTAAAGTAAATTCTTAACTTGGTAATCCGTTTTGCAAGCATATATAATCATTTTTAATTTAATAAAGTTTTTATAATTTTACGCGCGAACTCTACAAGCCTTTGTTTTAAAGGCTTGCAAAGAATTGCTATAAATAAATATTTCAACTTCCAATATAAATACGAATCGCCGAAGCTTACAGTCGCTGGCCACCGTAAAAAAAAAGTGATTTTTATTTCATAAAAGTGTTGACAAGATAAAATCACTTATTTAGCTTTCACATTGTGACCAAAACATATTTGAGACGAGTGAATAAATTTTTCAACACAATCCAAGCACGCAATATCGATTGTTTGACGGCAATTGGAAAATCAACTTCCCCCAAAAAATCTGTTTCAAAACGAAATGTTTTATCTATTTCTTATTGCGCCCGAGACCTGATCGTTTCGGGCGTTGTCTTTTTCGCCGGATATTTCCCGGCAAGAAATCTGTCTGGCTCGGGGTTACCGGCTGGCAGTTTGCTGTGCGAGACGCATAGTAATTTTTCACTGGGCTTTTAGTTTATTGATTTTAATGTTTTATCGCCAACTGACGAGGAGTTGACCATGGCTACTAAAAAAGCTGCTGCAAAGAAAGTTGTAAAGAAAGCTGCTGCAAAGAAACCTGCTGCAAAGAAAGCTGTTAAAAAAGTAGTAAAAAAAGCCGCTGCTAAAAAGCCAGCTGCTAAGAAAGCTGCTAAAAAAGCCGTTGCTAAAAAACCAGCTGCTAAGAAAGCTGTAAAAAAAGCCGCTGCTAAAAAGCCAGCTGCTAAAAAAGCTGCAAAGAAAGTTGTTAAGAAAGCTGCTGCTAAAAAGCCTGCTGCAAAAAAAGTAGCGGCTAAAAAGCCAGCTGCTAAAAAAGCCGCTGCTAAAAAAAAAGTAGTTAAAAAGAAAGCTGCACCAGCGGCTCCGGCCGCTCCAGCAGCACCAGCAATGTAATTAGTTGTTCCGATTACTGTAAACCATCCCCTCTTAATACTGCCCAGGTTAAGAGGGGACTTTTATCAAGCGCTCAGCGCTTTTTTTATGGCTTTAATCTTGATCAGTCTGGGTTGTTGCATCAAGGTTGTCATTCAGAGCAAGCCAATCTTTGCCGGATATCCCTAAGGCACGATCCATCCAAGTGGCCAGAAAAGCCGCAGGCGCGGTGCGGTCGTTATTCCATAAAACCACTATTCCAACATCCTGCTCAGGCAAAAAGGCGATTAAGCCGCCATAGCCACGAACAGCTCCTGCATGAAATAGCATTTTTTGGCCACGGTAAGTAAACACACGCCAACCTAAAGCATAGGCCGCGTGATCAAGTCGTTCGCGCCTCCAGCCGGCTCTGATTTCGCTAGGTGTATTAACCAGTGGCGTTTGAATTTTGCCCAGCAGCGCTGGCGAAAGTACATCTGGCCGGTGCCCAAGTTGTGCATTCAGCCACAATGCCATGTCTTGTATGCTGGCATTAACACCCGCTGCTGGCGGCACGTGGTAATAGTTCTCGTTAGGGATAATAGCTTTCCATGAGTTGTTATTAAACACATGCGGTTTCGCCCAGTTCTCATTTGCCATTAAGGCATCACGGCCATAGGTTGCATTTTTCATGCCTAATGGAATGAATATTTTCTTTTCTACTTGATGGCTATAAAAATCACCGGTTACGGCAAATACCATATCGCCAATCAGACTATATGCAATGTTTTGGTAGCCATAACATTCGCCTGGTGCGCAGGCCAGTGGCGCATTCGACAATCGTTCGGCCAGCACAGGATACGGTACGCTGCTTTCAAGATCGCGGTCGTAGGTGTTTTTGCCTAAGCCAACCTGATGGCTCAGAATGTCGCTAACCGTCAGTCGTTGCGAGGCTTGGTAATCTTTTAGCTTAAAGGCCGGTAATTGCATTGAAACGGGGGTGTCCCAGTCGAGTGCTTTTTCTTCAACCAATATTCCCGTCAGAGTAGATGCAAAGGCTTTAGATAATGAAGCAATCCGAAAAGCGGTATCTGGGCGAATGGCTTGCGGTTTGCTGGTTGAGGTGACGCCATAGCCGCGTGCTGATAGTATTCGGCCATTTTGAACTAAGGCCATCGCCATGCCGGGAATTTTCTTCTGCTGAACAAATCGCTCGGCCTGCAATTCCATGTCTTTGGCATCAATGTACAGATCACGCACCGGCTTTTTGGCCGCAACTGCATAAATAGGCGCTTGTGCACGGGTTCCGGTGTTTATCGGTTGTATATTTTGGCTAAGCGCAGTCGACAAGCCAGCGGTGGCCAGTAATACACTACAGGCAACGAAAATGCTCTTAAAGTTGGCGCGGTTGGGCATCATGTTGGGTTCATCTGAAATAGAGTGCTAGTTTAGCCTGTGCATGGTTAGCGCTCAATGAACAATGAACTAAACCTGCCTGTCACGGTACAATAGCAGGATGTTAGCCAGCCATTCCCTTGCCGAACAGTTTTTGATTGCCATGCCTACCCTACAGGACAGCATTTTTGCGCGCACTGTTTCACTGGTTTGCCAGCACGACGATCATGGTGCGATGGGTTTGGTGGTCAATCAAGACTCAGAATACACGCTCGGCGAATTGTTTGATCAGCTCGATTTGATCTGTGAAAACTCTGCGATGCGCGAGCTGCCAGTGCTTTGTGGCGGCCCTGTGCAGTCGGAGCGTGGCTTTATCTTGCACCAAGATGGCCGAGCATGGGATTCTAGCCTGCATTTATCAAATGGCTTAACGGTATCCACCTCGCGCGATATTTTGCAAGCCTTGGCTGCAGGCAATGGTCCGGATCAATTTTTAGTGCTGCTGGGTTATTCGGGCTGGTCTGCCGGGCAGCTTGAGCAGGAAATAGCGGAAAATTCTTGGCTGAATGCGCCAGTTGCGCAGGATATACTCTTCAAACTGCCGGTTGAACAGCGCTGGCAAGCTGCCGCACATCAGCTTGGTATCGATTTAAGCTTGATGTCTAGCCAAGCGGGGCATGCCTAATGGCTTGGCAGGATGAGTCCGTAATTACCGTTTTGTGTTTTGATGTCGGTGCTAAGCGCACGGGTGTGGCGGTGGGTAATAGTTTGTCGGGTACTGCTCGGCCAGTGGGGATTTTGGATGTGTTTGAGGCAGGACCGAATTGGCCAGCTTTAGATACGTGGATGCGAGATTGGTCGCCGAATGTTTTGGTGGTTGGCAATCCATTAACGCAAGATGGCCAAAGCCAACCAGCGCGCGACAAAGCTATGCTTTTTGCCCGGCAGCTATTTAAGCGTTACAGCAAACCGATTAGCCTGATGGACGAGCGCAATAGCTCGATTGAAGCTGCGCAACGTTTTGCAGAAAGTCGTGCGCGTGGCGAAGTTAAGCGCCATCAAGCCGATCAGCTGGATGCCTGGGCAGCCGTAATTATTTTAGAACGCTGGTTTTTGCAGCCGCATAACCGAACCGAATGGAACGAAAATTTATGAACTTACATCATCTGCTGAGCATTGCTGACTTAAGCGCCGCGCAGCTGGCAAGCTTACTTGAGCAATCGCAAGTACTCCGAGATAGCGCCTTAACCGGCACACAGCATCGTCATGTTCTGGCCGGTAAAACTGTGTGTACGCTGTTTTTTGAACCATCCACACGCACGCGCAACTCGTTTCAACTGGCCGCAACGCGTTTGGGCGCTGATGTGCTGAATTTTGATGCGCAATACTCTAGTGGCAAAAAGGGCGAAACCGCGATTGATACCATGCGCAATTTGGAAGCCATGGGTGTGGATTGTTTTGTAGTGCGCACAGGCATTGATGGCGAGTTGCAGGCTTTAGCGAATGCGGCAAAAACAACAACGCATTTCATCAACGCAGGCGATGGCCGAAGCAATCATCCAACACAGGCCTTGCTCGATATGTTGAGCATCCGTCAGCATAAAGGCAATGATTTTTCAGCGCTTAAAACGCTGATGGTCGGCGATATTTTGCATTCGCGTGTGGCGCGTTCTGATTTGCAAGCGCTGCAGTTACTTGGCATGGGTGAGATTCGCGTTTGTGGCCCAGATTCATTACTGCCTTCAGATGGCGCGCTAAGCGCGTGTAAGCGATTCACAGATTTAAACGAAGCCATACAGGGCGTTGATGTAATTATGATGCTACGCCTTCAGCACGAGCGCATGAGCGAGGGTTTGGTTAACTCGTTGGAAAGTTATAGTGCCGAATACGGATTAAATGCACAAGGTTTGGCCTTTGCGAAACCCGATGCCATGGTGATGCATCCAGGCCCGATGAATCGCGGTGTTGAAATAAGCAGCGCTGTGGCCGATGGTCCGCAGTCAGTGATTCTTGAACAAGTCAGCAACGGTGTGGCCGTGCGTATGGCAGTATTACAGGCGGTATTTGGCCAATGATTGCTTTCCGTAATTTTGCTCTGCGCCGAGGCGAGCATTTGCTGCTCTCGAATATTGATTTAACTTTGCATGCTGGAACGCGTGTGGGTGTGGTGGGTCGTAATGGCTGCGGTAAAACCAGTTTATTTGCAGCAGTGCTAGGCGAAGTTGAGGCCGATAAAGGTGATATTGATATGCCGAGTCGCTTGCGCATTGCCAGCGTAGCGCAGGAAACGCCGTCTTTGCCTGATGCCGCGATAGATTTTGTGCTGAGTGGCGATCAGTTGGTGTATGACGTTATTCGTGCCGAAGCGGCTGCTATGGACGCCGAAGATTATGATGCGGTAGCCGAAGCACATCAGCGCTTAGATGAATTAAATGGTTATGATGCGCCAGCACGAGCCGGCAAATTATTGCATGGCTTAGGTTTCTCTGCCGAAAGTCAAATGCGACCTGTCTCGGATTTTTCCGGTGGCTGGCGTGTGCGTTTAAATTTAGCCAAAGCTTTAATGCAACCATCAGACTTATTGTTGCTTGATGAGCCAACCAACCATTTGGATTTGGATGCCGTGCTTTGGCTAGAACAATGGCTGTTGCGCTACCCTGGCACCATTATGTTGATTTCGCATGACCGTGAATTCCTTGACGGTGTTTGCACGCATACCCTGCATTTGAACGAAGGCAAAGCCAAGCTCTACACCGGCGATTACACCAGCTTCGAGCGTCAACGCTCCGAGCATTTACGCTTACAGCAAATCAGTTTTGAGAAAGAACAAGCTGAACGCGAGCATTTGCAAAAGTTTATTGATCGCTTCAAAGCCACGGCCAGTAAAGCGAAACAGGCGCAGTCGCGGGTGAAGCGTTTGGCCAAAATGGCCGGCACCGAGGCAGTACGTGCCGAGCGTGCCATGCATATTCAATTTGGCCAGCCGGCTAAACTGCCACATTCGCTGATTCGTTTAAACGATGCCGATTGTGGTTATGGCAATCTAAAAATTTTACAGCAAGTCGGCTTTGGATTAGAAGCTGGCGATCGCGTTGGCTTGCTTGGCCCGAACGGTGCCGGCAAATCGACCTTGGTGAAATCCTTGGTGGGTGAAATCCCTTTACTTGTTGGTGAACGTGTGGCGCATCCAGATTTGCGCATCGGCTATTTCGCACAGCATACGGTAGAAAGTTTAACCGCCGGGCAAAGCCCAATCTGGCATCTGAAAGAAATTGCACCGGACGTGGGCGAGCAGACCTTGCGTAATTTTCTGGGTCAATGGTATTTCGTTGGCGATCGCGCCTTTGAATCGGTGGATGGTTTTTCCGGCGGCGAACGTGCGCGTTTGGCTTTGGCTTTAATTGCCTACCAGCAGCCGAATGTATTGTTGCTCGATGAACCAACCAACCATTTAGACATCGACATGCGAGAAGCGCTAGCTGAAGCGCTGAGTGATTTTGAAGGCGCGATTGTATTGGTTTCACACGACCGGCATTTAATCGGTTTAGTTAGTGAAACGTATTGGCGCGTGGCAGACGGCAGCGTTGATCCGTTCAATGGTGATTTGGACGAATACGCTATTTGGTTGAAGGCGCGCGGCAATAAAATTGATCAAGCCTCTAGCAAAGCACGGCAAGAAGCATTGAAGCCGAAAGCACAGCCGAAATCCACAGCTGAAATGGGTAAGCTGCAAAAGCAAGTCGATAAACTGGAAAAACAGATGACCGATATCGATTCGCAATTAGCGCATATTCAAGAGGAAATGGCCAAGCCGGAGTTATACCAATCAGATGGAGGCGCGGTGCTTCTGCAACTTGGCCAACAACAACACAAGCTAGAAGCCGAACGCACTAAAGCCGAGAGCGAGTGGCTGGAAGCGTATCAGGCGCTTGAACCAAGCTGATTTAAACCCCATATATATAATAACTTCCCGATTTGATTGACTCAGAACCTTTATGCCTATTTACGATTTTGCCTGCTCAGCATGCCATTACCGCTTTGAACGGCTTCAGAAAATGTCTGATGCCGACCCAACGATTTGCCCAGAATGTGGCTTAGAAACGGTATCCAAACAAGTGACCGCACCAAGCTTTCGTTTGGCAGGTTCGGGTTGGTACGAAACCGATTTCAAGAAAGACGGCGACAAAAAGAAAAATTTGGCTGATAGCAAAGTTGGCGCGGATAAACCCGCTGCTGAAAAACCGGCTACACCGGCGCCAAAGGCAGTACCCGCAGCGAAAACCGAATAAAAAAATCCCAGCCTAAGCTGGGGTTTTTGTTTAAGTGATTAAGACTTATCGAGTGCCGAAGCGTGCACTGCAATTGTTGGCAACCCACAGGCCGTGGTTATTATCAAAGCCCCAATCGTAACGCTCTGTGCATCGGCCTGAAATGTGTTCAATCAATCGCGGTGTGCCGCGATTACGATCCCAAGCGCAGGTTCTGTATTGGCCGCTAAAACTTGAGCAAGTTACGCTGTAGCCGCCTTGATTGCCCCAGTTTCCGTTGTTATTGCCACCACGGTACTGGAATTCTGCACGGCAACCATTATTGACCCAAATGACATTGTTGTTTTGCCCCCATGTCCTGCCTTCAACACAACTTGTTTTTGACAATTGACGGGTTAAGTTTACCAAGCCATTATTTTGTTTGCGACATTCTTTATAACGACCATCGTTGCTTTCGCAGCGAATCGTTTGGCCGTTAAAATTGCCATTATTCCAGCCATTGCCGGAATCTGAGAAACGGCCACGGCAGCCATTGCTGACCCAAATCATGTTTTGGCGAGCACCCCAGTTTTGGCCCTCGATGCAACGAGTTTTAGATATATTTTCAATCAGTCGTGCACGGCCGCGAAACGGTGCGCGGCATTCGCGGTAGCGTTGACCATCACTGGAGCAGATCACATTGGTCTGATTCCAATTGCCCCCGGTAGGTGGACGCCAATCTCCATTATTTCCGGAATTGCCGCGTAAAGACGTAGCAATATCTGACTGAATTTTACTGAACGTCCAGCGCGATAAGCGAATTTGATCTAAGTAGAAGTCCAGTTGGTCATCTGGAATCTGCCTGCCACGTGATTGTTCGTTGTACTCATTTTCAATAACACGGATTTGATCATTTACCGATAATTGCCCAATATTTTCAGGCGCATAGGAGCGTTCATTGGCTTGTGCGAAACTTGTTGTTGGGATTGCCATGCCGGCAAAGGCCAGAAAAAGCGCGATAGATAGTCTAATCATTACAAGTGCTCCAAAATATAGTGTAGGCCCGAGGCAAGCAAGAAACAAATTTACTGTACTCCACATAGTATGAATAGAAATGTAATGCTGCCTAGCCAGAGTTTCGTAAGCCTGCGGCAATGCCATTGATTGATAAATGAATACCACGCGTGGTGGCTTCATCACGGTCGCCCTCACGGTATCTTTTCAATAACTCAATTTGCATGTGATTGAGCGGGTCCAGATAGGGGAATCGGTGTTGAATCGAACGTTTTAAGAGTGCGTTATTATCTAGCAGCTCGTTCTGCTCGGTGATTGCTAATACCAAATTCTTGGTGTCTTGGTATTCGTTGCTAATCGTATTAAAAATAGACTGCGCCATCTTTTGGTCTTGAACCAGTTCCGCATAACGCGCGCTGATGGCCAATTCACTTTTAGCAAGCACCATCATCATGTTGGAAATCATACTGGCAAAAAATGGCCATGATTTATACAGGTCTTGTAATTGCATCAAGCCATTGGGGTTGTTGGCAAGATACAACGAAACAGCTGATCCAAAACCAAACCATCCAGGCAGCATAATCCGGCATTGTGCCCATGAAAATACCCATGGAATGGCACGCAGGTCTTCAATGGCAGTTGATTTTTTACGCGAGGCAGGGCGCGAGCCAATATTAAGATTTGCAATCTCAGCAATAACCGTAGACTGCCAGAAATAAGTCTCGAATCCTGGATTGTCATAAACCAAATGACGATAGCTTTCAAAGGCGTGTTGTGAAAGCACATCCATTATTGCTATTTGAGTTTGCTCAGGCACTGAATTGGAGTGTGCTAGTAATGAGGCTTCCAAAGTTGCTGCTGCCATTACCTCTAAATTACGTCGGCCAACATTAGGATTACTGTATTTCGATGAAATGACTTCGCCTTGTTCGGTTAGCCGTATTTGACCCTGCACAGCACCATTTGGTTGCGCCAGAATGGCTTGGTAGCTAGGGCCGCCGCCACGGCCAATCGAGCCACCACGGCCATGAAATAAGCGCAGTAAAACACCGTGCTGCTTAAAGGTTTCCACCAATTGAATTTCAGCTTTATACAATTCCCAGCCGGATGTTAAAAAGCCTCCATCTTTATTGGAGTCCGAATAACCCAACATCACTTCTTGGACATTATCTCTAGATTTCAGATATTGCTGATACAAAGGATTTGCCAATAGGGCATCCATAATTTTTGCAGCGGCCTGCAAATCGGCAATGGTTTCAAACAGCGGAACTATATTAAGCCGAAGGGTCTTAGTGCTGGCATTCAGTAAACCGCTTTCTTTTAGCAGCAGTGCAAGTTCTAGTAAGTCCGATAGGTTATCGGTCTTGGAAATAATGGCATTTTCAATACAATCTTCACCGTAAATTTGCTTTGCAAGCCTTGCCTGTTCAAATATTGCAAGTTCATCATGGGTTTCAGTGCTGTATTGAAGATACGGCGAAAACAAAGGCCGTGGATTGGCTAATTCATCCCAAAGCAATGCCACCTTTTCATGCTCAGTGAGCTTGAGATAATTGCAATCTGGAATAGCGTTAGCCAACAGCTCGGCAACCGTGCGCTGATGCACCTCTGAGTTTTGTCGTAAGTCGATACTGGCAAGATGAAATCCAAAAATACTCACCGCATAACGCAGATGTTTCAAGCGACCATTGGCCAAATCGAGCGAGCCATGGCCCACTAATGAATCATCAATGATATCCAAATCAGCCAGAAATTCTTGGTTGCTTTGATATCTATCTGCGCTAAGAATTGAATCACTTGCCAGGCATTGCGCTGTTGATTTCATGCGTGCATAAATACCCATCAACGCTTTACGGTAAGGTTCGTCCATGCTGTGCTGAGAGGGGTCGTTGGCATTTATGGCTAAGGTCAGTAGCGCTTCGCTTGGCTTAACTAACAATTCCGATAGCGAGAGTTCTTTGTAGAGCTGATTGATTTCCTCAAGATAAAAATGTATGGCCACAGCTGATTGCATACCAAGCGTTTGTTTTAGTATGCTTGCGGTCACATATGGGTTGCCATCGCGATCGCCACCAATCCAAGAACCTATCTTTAAAAATGCAGGGATCAACTCTGAAGTTGACTGAGTTTGATGCTTGAATTGATTTTCTAAAGATAAATACAGTTTCGGTAATTGCTTCAAAAAGGTTTGCTTATAAAACGATAGGCCATTTTCTACTTCATCAAGCACCGAAAGTTTATTCAGCCGAAGCATGCGTGTTTGCCATAGGCTTAAAACGGCGCTTTGCAAAGTTTTCTGGTTTTCTTCCTGTTCTTCAGGAGTGAGCGTCATACGGTCGCGTTGTTCAAGCTGTTCAGCAATCACACGTTGTGCATTTTGTATGCTTTTACGCAGTACTTCGGTAGGGTGAGCCGTCAATACCGGCCGAATATGTGCCTTATTGAAAAAATCGCGCAAGTTTAAATCGGTTATTCCGCTTTGCCGAGCTTTCGATAAAGCAAAATTCAAATTACCTTCATGCTGAATGGAGCCGGCTAAGGCGTGACTGCGCGAGCGGCGAATATGGTGTTGGTCTTCAGCAATATTGGATAAATGCGAAAAATAACTGAAAGCACGTACCACATGGCGGGTCTGTTCGGGGCTTAAGCTATTGAGCAGAGTTTCCAGCTCGGTCTTTGCTTGTAGGTCGCCATAACGGCGGAACTGGATGGATGTCTGCCTTATTTTCTCAATCAAATTGAAAATCTCCACACCTTCCTGTTCCCGAATGGTATCGCCTAATATTCGGCCGAGCAGACGAATATCATTTTTCAGCGGCTCGTCTTTGGAAAGGTCAGTGGAGGTGGATTCTGCCATAGCGAGGAAAAACCAAGAGAAGGTTGGAAAATAAGCCTAGCACGGAAGATTCCTAGAGATAAAGCGTGGCCAGCATTTTTTCTTATCTTTATTATTAACAAAAACAGTAAAGTGGCTTAACCGGGCTTTAAAACTGGTTGCCGTCCCTTAAATAAAACCTGCTAGAGTATTTCAAAGCGAATAATTGGGTGGAATGATGAATGCAATGCGAGACGTGGTTAGGATTTGCATGGGTAGGCAATGTGTGGGTGTCTTTGGGTGCGCTATCGCCTTTACGTTATTTTTAGTTGCAAATAGGAGTCATGCAGTTGAATTGAACTATAAGCCAAACCCTATAAAAATTTCTGGATGCCCATCCGAACTAAAAATCTACCTTCCTGCTGAATTCGCAAAACCAAATACAACTGATGAAAAAGACATGCACCAAAATATTCTCAGTAACTTACATTCAAATAAAAACAGGAAAACAATTTATTCGAATATTTTCTTGACTGACTGGACAACACCAAAAGCCCAGCCACAAGTAGCTGTAGGATCACTTGGCACGCTTTCTAGCATCCAAGGAAATGTTACTCATAAAAACTGGGGTGAACTCAAAAATGCCTTTCTTTCAGTCAATTCATCACAAATGAATAAAATCGCATCAGTTGGTGCAGAAAAAATCCTTGATGGCGAATCAGATATTGACCTAATTGATAGCCAATTGAACAAGCCATATGAAATAGACAGTAATTCAATTGCGTCAATTGGGATTATTTCCGCAGATGTTAACGACAATCGTGTGAATATTTATACTTCAATGAAAATGGTGTATGTAAAAAAATGTGTTGTTTATATGAATATTTCTGTTGGGATGGAAGAAAAATACTCAAAGGAGTATTTTTTATCATTAATTAGTAATATTACAGTTAACTAGGACCTAATATCTTGATTGGGTTCATTACATCATAAACTTTAAGGACAATAGTTATGACAGTCGCACTTTTTTCCTGGTATTTGTTTTTAGTTGCAATTCTTATTTCAATTCCATATACATATTGGAGAATCATCTATATTAAAAAAAATGTACCTAAATTAATTCGATGGCTATCATATTTTGGAGTTTTTACATTTACTGCGGTAATTGCGTTGGCATTATCGAACATTGGATACATCGGAAATGCATGGATTGCTTTTTTTATAATCATGGCATTAGTTGCACACCAAAATTTACTAAAACATTTCTCTAAAATTTTTATTTTAGATGCGGTCGATAAAAATGACAATGAAAGCGGAGGTATTTAATCACATACTCACTCTTAAATTTACTATTTTTTAATAGAGATACGCCACATAGAACTTAATAAATTTAATGCTGAAACCATTGCTCAATTTGTTAGTGAAGTATTTGATGCAAGGTTGTTTGTATTGATTGCAGTGGTCGAAATTATCCTAGGGGAATTAATTTGTCAGCATACAGCTATTTAGATTATTTCGAAAACTTAGTTTTGCCACTTTTTGAATGTATTTCGTCTAATTTATACAGGAGAAGAAATATTGCAGCGTTTGCTTGGTTTAAGAAAGTATGAGTCTTAGGCGTTGTAATAATGAGTAAAAATGAAGAGCTGGAAGTCTTTGAAAGGTTTATTGAAATAACAAAGACTAAAGTTGTCATGGCTTCAATCTTACAGCCTGAGCCGCCAAGCCCTGATATTGAGTGTGTTGTAAATGGTGAGCATTTGGGCTTTGAACTTACCTCAATTACAGATCAGGGAATAGAAGAGACATTCGGAAGAAAAAGGAGTTTTCATTATCAAAATTACAAAATTGAGATTGTAGATGTTGTTAGGCGAATTAAGAAAAAAGGTTGTTTGCACAATAATCAGGGAATGCCAATGAATTTAATCCTTCATGAGGCGAATGTTGAACTTGGCGATTTATGGTTATGTGATCAGAAACAGCTAAATGAGGCTGTTCGTAATGCGTTGGAGTCGACTATATTTATGAACATATGGATATTAGATATTTCGAATAAAAGAAGTATGCGATTCAATAAATCGTAATAAAGTTAGCGAAATCCTCAAAAAATGGCTTTCCCAAAGCCCCAAACCAAGCAATTTGCGGCTCAGTCCTTTAAAATAGACCGCTCGAATACGTTCAAACTCTCTAGGCAACCCTATGCGCAGCCATTTTTGCGGTCTTATCAACGAATCCATGCTCGATCAACGCGTTATTTTATGCGGATGGGTGGATGTTTCACGCAATTTAGGTGGCGTGTGTTTCATCGACCTGCGTGACCACGAGGGCATTGTGCAAGTGGTGGCCGAGCCGGATAACCCGGCCTTTGCCGATGCCGAAAAAGTGGGTTATGAGTACTGCGTTAAAATTACTGGCACCGTACGCGCCCGCCATAGCGTGAATACAAAAATCGCCACCGGCGCGGTGGAAGTATTGGCTGAGTCCATCGAAATCCTGAATGCATCGGAAACCCTGCCGTTCTACAACCACGAAAACCCCGGTGAAGATATTCGCTTGCGTTACCGCTATTTAGATTTGCGCCGCCCAGAAATGCAGAAAACTATGCGTAAACGCACCGCTTTGGTACGTGCATTGCGGAGCTATTTGGATGAAGCGGGCTTTCAGGATATTGAAACTCCAATCTTGACCAAAGCCACACCAGAAGGCGCGCGTGATTATTTAGTGCCGAGCCGTGTGCATGCCGGGCAGTTTTTTGCGTTGCCGCAGTCGCCACAGTTGTTCAAGCAATTACTGATGATGGCCGGCATGGACCGCTATTACCAAATCGCGCGTTGCTTTCGCGATGAGGATTTGCGCGCCGACCGCCAACCGGAATTCACCCAGCTCGACATGGAATTTGCTTTTGTGACTGAGCAGGATATTCAAGATTTTGTTGAAGATATGATTCGCAAAGTATTTTTGGATGTACAGGGCGTTGAGTTGGCCAAGCCATTCCCGCGCATGACCTATGCTGAAACCATGCGCCGCTATGGTTCAGACAAACCGGATTTACGCATCAGCCTTGAATTGATCGATATTGCCGATACCGTTAAAAACAGTGAATTTAAAGTATTTACCGATTGGGCCACGCATGAAGATGGCCGTGTGGCTGCTTTGCGGGTGCCGGGTGGTTCAGTACTTTCGCGCAAGCAAATTGATGATTATGCGCAATATGTCTCAAGATACGGGGCGAAAGGGCTAGCTTGGATTAAGTTTGTGGGCGGTGCTGCAGAAGGTGCAATTTCTTCACCAATTTTCAAATTCCTTGGTTTAGAGGTAACTGAAGCCATCGAAAAAGCCACAGGATGCATCCCGGGAGATTTGCTGTTTATTGGTGCTGGAACAAATAAAACCGTGTGCGATTTTATGGGCGCATTGCGCTTGAAAGTGGCTAAAGATTTGAACTTAGTGGCTGATGTGTGGGCACCGATGTGGGTCACCGATTTCCCGATGTTTGAATGGGATGAAGACGGCCAACGCTATGCCGCCTTGCATCACCCATTCACTGCACCGAAAGTGGATGATGTGGATGATCTGCTTGCCAATGCCAAAACTGCGGTTAGCCGCGGCTACGACATGGTCTTAAATGGCAATGAAATCGGCGGCGGCTCGGTGCGTATTCACCGAAGCCAGATGCAAAGTACGGTATTCGATTTGCTCGGCATTTCCAAAGACGAAGCGAAGGCCAAGTTCGGCTTCTTGCTAGAAGCTCTGCAATACGGCGCGCCACCGCATGGCGGCATTGCCTTTGGTATTGATCGTATTGCAGCTTTGATGGCTGGCACAGAATCCATTCGTGATGTGATTGCGTTCCCGAAAACCGCCTCGGCGCAATGTTTGCTAACCAGTGCGCCATCGGCCATTCCGGATGTGCAGTTGGCTGAATTGCATGTGAAAGTTCGCGAGCCGAAATAGTAGCGATGATAACGCGCGTATTGTTGGTGCATGGATTATGGATGCATGCGCCAGTTTTGTACTATTGGAAGAAAGAACTTAGCAAGGTCGGATTTGCTGTGGAATATTTCTCCTATCGATCCATGCTGCACGCACCAGAAAAGTCATTCGCACGTTTGCGCGAGGTAGCATTTGCGCAACCTGATACGCATATTGTGGCGCACAGTTTAGGCGGTTTAATTGCGGTGAAGGCATTGGCTTCAGCCGAATTTAAAGGCCAAATTATTTGTGTTGGTACGCCACTGGCTGGCAGCCAAGTTGTCCGCCATTACGCCAGCTCGCCGCTTGGTGCACTGGCTGGCCGCAGTGCTGCATTGTTGTGTGCAGGCTTGAATCAAATTCCCGATGACTTGCAGGTTTCGGTTATTGCTGGCACCAATCCGAAGGGGCTTGGTCGTGTTTTTCACCGCTTTTCCGAACCAAATGATGGCACGGTAGCGCTGTCAGAAACACAGATTCCTGGCTTGGCACAGCACCTCACTGTGCACGCTAGTCATAGTGGCCAGTTGTTTTCAAAAGAAGTCGTCAATAAAGCCATAGAACTGCTCGCCAACGCGCCCAAGGCACAGCATAAAAGCCTATAATTAAGCCAGTTCGTTTATCGTTGAGTATGGGTTATGGGTCGTTTAATGAAGATTGCTGGACGCAAAGGCGCACAAGACGCCAAGCGCGGCAAATTTTTTACAAAATTAGTTCGGGAAATCAGCGTTGCAGCTCGCCAAGGCGGCAGCGACCCAAAAGCCAATCCGCGTCTTCGTTTGGCGGTTGACAAAGCACTAACAGCCAATATGGCCAAAGACGCTATCGAGCGCGCCATTAAAAAATCGACCGGCGAACTTGATGGTGTTAATTATGAAGAACTTCGCTATGAAGGCTACGCGCCAGGCGGGATTGCGGTGATTGTGGATTGCCTAACAGAAAACAAAGTGCGCACGGTTGGCGAAGTGCGTCATGCCTTTGCTAAATTTGGCGGCAATTTAGGCACCGATGGCTCAGTTGCTTTTATGTTTAAGAAATGTGGCGTGATTAGTTTTTCTGCCGGCTCAAATGAAGACGCCATTACCGATGCTGCAATTGAAGCGGGCGCTGATGATGTGGTGGTGTATCCGGAAGACGGCGCAATTGATGTGATTACTTCCCCCGATATTTTCGAGGGGGTTAAAAATACCATGATCAAAGCCGGGCTTCAGCCCGAAGATGCCGAAGTAACAATGCGCGCCGATATTGATGTAAAAATTAGCGGTGATACGGCCGAGTTGGTGATCAAAATGCTCGATATGTTGGAAGATCTTGATGATGTGCAAAACGTGTATTCCAACGCCGAACTCGATCAATCCGTGTGAGCACTCGTATTCTTGGAATCGATCCAGGTTCGCAACGCACTGGAGTAGGTATTATTGATGTTGACTCGATTGGCCGAGTGAGCCATGTGCATCACCAGCCGATTAATTTATTGGTTGCTGAAGATTTCCCGAAGCGCCTGAAAGTGTTATTGGATGCGCTCGATGAAATCATTAGTACTTATCAGCCACAGGAAGTGGCCATCGAGAAAATCTTTATGGCGCGCAACCCTGATTCTGCCTTGAAGCTTGGCCAAGCGCGCGGCGCGGCTATGTGCGCTGTAGTGTTGCGCGATTTGCCAATCCACGAGTATGCTGCCAAAGAGATTAAATTGGCGGTGGTTGGCAAAGGCGGCGCCGATAAACAACAAGTCCAGTATATGATGGGGCTTATGCTCAATATTCCCGGAAAAATCCAGCCCGATGCAGCCGATGCTTTAGCGGTTGCCGTTACCCATGCGCATGTGCGTGCCACTGCGCAACGCATCGGTATTTCTGCGCGGCAAGTTTGGAGTCGAAAATGATTGGTCGGCTTCGCGGTATTTTGCTCAGCAAGCACGCACCTTGGATTATGCTGGAAGTGGGCGGTGTGGGCTATGAAGTGGAAGTGCCGATGTCGACCTATTACGACTTGCCAGCAGTGGGCGAAACACTGATTCTCTGCACCCATTATGCAGTGCGTGAAGATGCAGTGGCCTTGTATGGTTTCTTCACCGAGGCTGAGCGGAGGCTGTTCCGCGATGTTCAGAAAGTATCGGGAATTGGCGCTAAAATTGCATTGGCTGTTTTATCCGGTTCGAGCGTGAATGAATTTGCGCGAATGCTGCAAGCCGGCGATATTGTCGCATTAACTAAAATTCCGGGCATTGGCAAAAAAACCGCCGAACGGATGTTGGTTGAATTGCGAGAGCGTAGTGCCGATATGATTTCGCCATTGGCTGGCCGCAGTTCGGGCATTGCCCAAGATGCGCTCACCGAAGCCAGTATTGCCTTGCAGCAATTAGGTTATAAACCTGCGGAAATTACCCGTATGGTGAAAGACACACAATCCACAGATAGCGCTGAAGACATCATCCGTCACGCGTTAAAATCGGCACTCAGAGGCTAAGCATGTCAGTTCACGCACACCCTGTTTCAAAATCATCAAAAGCGGCTTTAGTTCTCGGCGCCATTGGTGTGGTATTTGGCGATATCGGTACCAGTCCGTTATACACATTGAAAGAAGCATTCGGTCAACATTATGGTTTGGTGGCAAATCAAGCCAATGTGTTTGGTATTTTGTCTTTAGTGTTCTGGGCCATGATTTTAGTGGTTACCGTAAAGTATGTGCTGGTGATCTTGCACGCTGACAACCGTGGCGAAGGCGGTATTTTATCCTTGATGTCTGTGGTGCATCGGGCCTTGCCCATATCATCGCCGTTAACTTATGGCATCGGTATTCTAGGCATTATGGGAACGGCGTTCTTCTTTGGCGATGCGGTGATTACCCCTGCGATGACGGTGTCGTCGGCAGTTGAGGGCATTAAGGAAATTGCACCGGGCATGCAATCCTACATTAAGCCAATAGCCTTGGTGATTTTGGTCTTTTTGTTTTCCTTTCAGCGCTTTGGAACAGAGCGCGTTGGTCGTGTTTTTGGCCCTGTGATGATGCTTTGGTTTGTGGTAATTGCTATTCTTGGCTTGTTGCAAATTGTAAAAAACCCATCGATTTTACTGGCCTTGAACCCTGGTTATGGGGTGTCATTTTTCCTGCAAAACGGAGTTGCTGCCTGGTTAGTTCTAGGCGCTGTCGTGTTGTGCGTCACGGGTGGCGAGGCGCTGTATGCCGACATGGGGCATTTTGGCCGGCTGCCGATTCGGAATGCTTGGATGATTGTTGTCTTGCCATCATTGGTATTGAATTACTTCGGACAGGGTGCATTAGTGCTAGCTAGTCCAGAAGCCGTTAGCAATCCGTTTTTCAATTTGGTGCCACAATCATTTATGGTGCCTATGGTCGTGTTGGCAACACTCGCAGCGGTGATTGCATCGCAAGCTGTTATTTCGGGTGCATTTTCCTTAGCCCGTGAAGCGGTGCAGCTTGGCTATCTGCCACGCATGAAAATTGTGCATACCTCGGCGCACACCATTGGCCAGATCTATGTGCCGTGGGTTAATAATATTTTGTTCATCACTGTTATTGCGTTAGTGATTGGCTTCAAGGATTCATCGGCCATGGCGGCCGCTTATGGTGTTTCAGTGACTGGCAGTATGTTGATCGATACTATTTTATTGATTATTTTAGCTAGCCAAGGCTGGCGCGTTAAACCCATCATCATATGGATTGCCGGTATTTCCTACTTAATCATCGACATCGCACTGTTCTCGGCCAACGCCATCAAGTTCTTGCATGGTGCCTGGGTTCCGGTTTTATTGGGCGTCATTGTGTTCACTATCATGCGCACCTGGCGACACGGCCGGGATTTAGTGCGTGAACAAGTCAATCGTGGCAGTTTGCGCATTGAGCATTTCATCAAGAGTATTTTGGTTGATCCGCCGATTCGGGTGCAAGGCACGGCTATTTTCATGACGCCATCAAACGACTTTCTACCTCCATCCATGTTGCACAATTTAAAGCACAATAAAGTTCTGCATCAGCAGAATATTTTGTTGAGTGTTGAAACATCCAGTATTCCGCGAGCAGATGTGGATGAGCGTTATTCATATACAGATTTAGGCTCCGGATTTAGCCGATTAACATTGCGTTATGGTTATATGGAAGACCCGGATGTGCCGAAAGCGCTGAAACAATGGAATATTACCGGGCTCCATTTTGATCCGATGGATACTACCTATTTCGCCAGCCGAGAAACCTTGAGTGCGAATGCTGATCAAGGAATGGTGCTCTGGCGAGATAAGTTATTCTTAGTCATGTCTCGCAATGCCACGCCAGCCACGGAGTTCTTCAGTATTCCGGGCGATCGTTTGGTTGAATTAGGTACTAAGGTTATTATTTAACTTTAATGTGAAGCGTGTCGCATAGCGCCGCAAAGGTCGTGTAAGTGGAAGAAGAACGGATAATCAGCGGCGAAGCAAGCCGTGAAGATGAAAATAGTGAAGCCAGTATTCGGCCTAAAAGTCTGGATGAATATTTGGGTCAGGTGACTGTTCGCGAGCAAATGAAAATCTACATTGAGGCTGCAAAGCAGCGTGGCGAAGCCTTAGATCATGTGTTGATTTTTGGCCCGCCAGGGCTTGGCAAAACCACCTTATCGCATGTGATTGCCAATGAAATGGGTGTGGCAGTTCGGCAAACTTCTGGTCCAGTTATTGAGCGTGCTGGTGATTTGGCTGCCATTCTAACCAACTTGCAGCCGCACGATGTATTGTTCATTGATGAAATACACCGTTTGTCGCCGGTTATTGAAGAAGTGCTGTATCCGGCCATGGAAGACTTCCAAATCGACATCATGATTGGCGAAGGTCCGGCCGCACGCTCAATTAAATTAGATCTTCCGCCCTTTACCTTGATTGGCGCTACGACTCGTGCAGGATTATTAACCGGTCCATTGCGCGATCGCTTCGGTATTGTGCAGCGCTTGGAATTTTATTCTGTTGATGAATTGCGCCGAATTGTAAGGCGCTCAGCAACGATTCTTGGTATTGCCTGCGATGATCTTGGTGCCGAAGAAATTGCCAAGCGTTCACGTGGCACGCCGCGCATTGCTAACCGGTTGCTCAGGCGCGTGCGCGATTATGCGCAAGTGAAAGGTGATGGAAAAATAAATCAGGAAATGGCTGTGCTCGCCATGCAAATGTTGCAGGTTGATCCTGAAGGTTTTGATGAAGCAGATCGGCGCTTACTTAAAATGATTATGGAAAATTTTGATGGCGGCCCGGTGGGTGTGGAATCCCTGGCGGCGGCGTTGAGTGAAGAGCGGGGCACGCTTGAAGATGTGGTTGAACCATTCTTAATTCAACAAGGCTATATCATGCGTACCGCGCGTGGCCGGATGGCGACGTCAAAAGCCTATCGACATTTTGGCTTAAGCATGCCGAAAGATAAAAATGCCACGGATGCCTTCGTGCCATGAGTGCTTTTGAATGGACAGTGCGGGTGTATTGGGAAGATACCGATGCTGGCGGCGTGGTGTATCACGCGCGTTACTTGCATTTTTTAGAGCGCGCACGCACCGAATGGCTCCGCAGTTGCGGCTATGAGCAAGGCCATATGAGCGAAAGCATTGATATGGTTTTTGCTGTACGAAGTATGAATATTGAATTTCTAAAACCTGCAAAACTGGATGATTTACTGAGCATTCGGATTACACTTTCACAATGCCGGCGCGCTAGCTTTGTGGTTGAACACGAATTACGTAATCACAATCAGCTACTTTTAACTGGCACTGCGCAGATTGCCTGTTTAAGCGCCAGCGCCTTTAAACCGCGTGCAATACCCGCGCCCTTATTAAAATTAATTCAAGACGGAGTGAGCGCATGATCCACTATTTTTCACAGCTGGCAGTTGCCGCTCCGGCCCTAGCGCCAGCAATTGAACCAACCGGTCTCAATTATGTTCAGTTGATATTACACGCGAGTTTGCCAGTCCAAATTGTGATGGTGTTGTTGGTGGCGGCGTCGGTGCAGAGTTGGTTTATTATCTACGGTAAATCAAAAGTATTCAGAGCAGCAACCATGGAAGCGAATCGTTTCGAAGATCGCTTTTGGTCGGGTACCGATCTAAACAATTTATACCGTGATGCCACCGATCAATCACATGAAGTGTCGGGCCTTGAAGCTATTTTCGAAGCCGGCTATCGCGAATTTCTGCGCTTAAGGCTGCAGCAAGTTGCGGTTGATGCACGCACACAAGTTGAAGGCGCGCAGCGCGCCATGCGTGCAACATTAGCCCGTGAAGTGGATGCGCTAGAGCACAATCTTGAGTTGCTGGCCAATGTGGGTTCTACCGCGCCTTACGTGGGTTTGGTGGGCACCGTATTCGGTATTATGGTGTCGTTCCATGGTTTGGCAAACAACAAACAAGCCACTATCGCGTCGGTGGCGCCGGGTATTTCAGAGGCTTTAATTGCAACGGCAATGGGCTTGTTCGCCGCTATTCCGGCGGTCTGGGCGTTTAATCGCTATTCCACGCGTGTTGAGCGTGTATCGGTGCGTTACGAAAGTTTTGCAGAAGAATTTTCTTCCATCTTGCAACGTCAAACCAATCCAGATAAGCACTAAGGATTCATCCAATGAGTGCAGCAAGCTTTGCCCGCCGCCATAAGAAACGTAAGCTAAAGGCCGAAATTAATGTGGTGCCTTACATCGATGTGATGTTGGTGCTGCTTATTATTTTTATGGTGACAGCACCCTTGTTGAATTTAGGTGTCGATATTGATCTGCCGAAATCCAATGCGAAATCGATTGAACAGAAAAAAGAACCGATTGTAGTCGTGGTAGACAGCAAAGGTAATTACAGTTTAAAAATGCAGGATATTCCTCAGCAGCGTGTTGATGCGGCTATGCTTACGGCTAAGGTTTCGGCATTTGTGAAAACCAACCCAGAGGTTGCGGTGTTTGTGGCTGGCGATCAAAAAGCCAGCTACGACACGGTCTATCAGGCCATGGTGCTATTGCAGCAGGCCGGTGTGGAGCGCGTTGGCCTGATGAGCAACGCAACCGATTGAGCCCGATGCAGCAAAACAAACCCATGCAATGGCAGGCGATGCTATTTACAGTCGCACTGCATCTTGTTCTTATCGGCATCGTGTATCTTTCATCGGTGTGGGTGTTCACCCCCGATGAGCAAGCCAGTTCTGGCAAGCCGGTGCAGGCTACGCTATCATTTTCGGCCGATGATATAGCCAAAGCCAAGATAGCCATTCGCAAAGCCGAATTGGCAACTAAAGACATTGCGCCAAGCTTGCAAGAAACACCTTCGCCACGGCCACAAACAGCCACTGAACAGCAACAGCAGGTAGCGCAGAATTGGGTCGATAATCCAGAGCAAGAGAATCAACAGGCAATAACAAAAAATGCCGCACAAAGCACCGATAAACAGCTAGAGCAGGAACGTAAACAAAAACAAGGCCAAGTTGAATTAACTGAAGACATTAAAAAAGATGTGGCTGAAGAAAATAGACAGCGTTTAATACAACAGCGCTTAGATGCTGTAAAAAAACAGCGCATTGAAGCTGCGCGACAAGCGCAAAATGCTGAACAACGCCTCGATGAATTAGCCGCTGGAGCCGGTAAAAAAACACCAAACAAAACGCCAGCTGAACCAGAAGCGGGGCAGGCCGGTGCTAATGATAGCTTGCGTAGTAAATATATTTCAGTGGTTAACGCAACAGCGCGTTCAAACTGGAATACCGTGCAAATCCCGCAGCAAACCCGTTGTCAGGTGGAATTTACCCAAATTCGAGGCGGTGAAGTTATCGACGTGAGTTTCTTGCTCTGTTCGCTGGATGGCCCTGGCAAGGAATCAGTTGAGCGGGCATTGTATAAAACACCGATGCCATATGCTGGCTTTGAAGCAGTATTTCAGCGTAAAGTAGTGTTGACGTTTTGTTACCCCAATGAGGTGTGTCGATGAGAAAAGTCCTGCTTGCTTGTGTATTTGGCCTATTATTGCCAGTGTTCGCACAAGCGCAAAGTTTAGATGCCGGCTTAGTGATTGGTAATGAATCGGCACTTTCGATTGCCATCGTGCCTATGTCGTATAGCGGCTCTAAATCTGCACCTGATCAGGATGTGGCGTCAGTCATTCGCAGTGACTTAAATCGATCCGGACAATTTCGTGCATTGGACGTAACGCGCATCACAGAAAAGCCTGTGCGCGGTTCGGATGTAAGTTTTCTGGAATGGAAAAAGCTGAAACAGGATTTTTTAGTGGTTGGCCGAGTCATTGATTCCGAAGATGGCAATTATTCGATTGAATATGAACTTTTGGATGTAGCGAAACAACAAAGTTTGTTATCACTGAAAATGCCAGCTCGGGCAAAAAATATCCGTCGGTCTGCGCATCAGGTTGCTGACCAAATCTATGAAAAAATTCTTGGTGTGCGTGGTGCATTCGATACACGTATAGCTTATGTGACGGCCAGCGGCTTAGGGCAAAGTATTGAATATCGTTTGATGGTGGCTGATTCGGATGGCGTTAATCCGCAAACTTTAGTGCGCTCGCGTGAGCCGCTTTTATCGCCGGCCTGGAGCCCTGATGGCAAGCGTATTGCCTATGTCAGTTTTCAGAAAGGTAGCTCAGCGGTGTACATCGTTGAATTAGCCACCGGTATTGGCGCAACCGAGCCAGTATCGAGTTCGAAAGGCATTAATGGCGCGCCGGCATTTTCGCCAGATGGCAGTAAGTTGGCTTTAACACTGTCAAAATCGGGCAATCCTGAAATTTATGTGATGGATATTGCCTCACGCTCATTCCGTCAAATTACTAATCATTACGGAATTGATACTGAGGCGGTGTGGATGCCAGATGGGCAGACGCTTTTATTTACCTCTGATCGTGGTGGTAAACCACAGATTTACCAAACATCCTCCAATGGCGGTGATGCTAAACGCGTTAGTTTTAGTGGTGAATATAATGCCCGTGCCACGATATCCTACGATGGAAAAAAAGTAGCGACAGCGCAAGGTGGCGGCAACGTCTATCGCATTGCGGTGATGGACCGTAGTTTTGGTGGCAATGGCCGTTGGGAGGTTTTATCGCCAGGTAATTTGGATGAATCGCCCAGTTTTGCGCCCAATGCCAGCATGATTTTGTATGCCACTAAAGAAGGGCGGCGCGGCGTGTTGTATGCGGTGTCTGCCGATGGCCGTGTTCGTCAGCGGCTGATTTTATCTGAAGGCGATGTGCGTGAGCCAGCTTGGTCTCCGTATCGCTAATTGAATGTACATATTTTTTACTCGAGGTGTTTTATGAAAAGTCAGCTGAAAATCATCATAGTGTTAATTGCAGTGGTATTTCTTGCTGCATGCAATAAAAAAGTTAAAGAACCAGATACGGCTGTTGCCAATACCGCAACAGATTCAAACCAGCCAGCTAACCCGGTTGATCAAGGTTCGGCGATTGTTAGCGAAGGCGCATTCACTGCCCGCGATCTAGACACCAATGCGTGCTTGATGAAGCGAGTTATTTATTTCGACTACGACCAAGATTTATTGCAGCCAGAATATCAGGCAGTAGTTGCCTGCCATGCAAAATACTTGCGAGATCGCCCAGCAGCACAGATGTCGCTAGAAGGCCATGCCGATGAACGCGGCACACGCGAATACAATTTGGGTTTAGGCGAGCGTCGCTCGAATGCAGTAGCCAGCGCGTTTTCAGCAAGTGCTGCAGATGCCAGTCGAATCAATGCAATGAGCTATGGTGAAGAGCGTCCATTGTGCTTGGATACTGACGATTCTTGCTGGTCTAAAAATCGCCGCGTTGAAATTGTGTACTCAGTGAAATAAGCGCATGAACCTACGATTGTCCACCTTCATGTTTTGTTTGTTAGCCGCATTGCCGGTTTATGCGCAACGAACGAGCATAGCCGACCGTGTTGCGTCACTTGAGCAGCAAGCCGCAAACCAAACGCAAGGGGCAAGCCAGGCCAATATTGAGCTGCTGAATAAAAGCACGCAAATGCAGGATGAAATTCGCCAGTTACGTGCCAGTATTGAACAACTGCAAAATGAACTTGAGCAAGCACGGCAACGTAACCGCGAGCAATATATTGATTTAGAATCGCGAGTCAATACCTTAGAGCAGTCGCCAGCAGTAAGCAAACCTGTGTCTGTTGTTACACCCGCTAAGCCAGCTATAAAACCAAGTATAAAGGCAGGTGCGCCTGCTTCAGTGGCTGAGTCAGAGGCTTACCAAGCAGCTCACAATAGCTTAATTAAGCAAGGTGATGCAGTGGCTGCTTCGCGGCAATTTCAAGATTTTCTGCAAACTTTTCCAGAAAGTAAGTTAGTGCCGAATGCCTGGTATTGGCTAGGTGAAAGCTATTACATTATCCAGAACTATGCATTGGCCTTGAAAAGTTTTGATATTTTGACTCAACAATTTCCAGACTCCAGCAAGGCGCCTGATGCTCTGCTTAAAATCGCGTATTGTCATATTGAGCTCAAAGAAACAGATAAAGGCAAAAAAGAGCTTGAACAGCTGATTGCCAAATACCCCAACCATCCCGTTGCCGACATGGCCCGCGGGCGTTTGCGTGGATTGAGCCTTGGCCAGTGATGCCATAAAAGATTCAACCAATCGCTTAAAGCTAACGGAAATATTTCTGTCATTGCAAGGCGAAGCCAGAAGCGTTGGCCTGCCAACAGTATTTGTGCGTTTAACCGGTTGCCCACTGCGTTGCCAATATTGCGATACAGCTTATGCTTTTCACGGCGGGCAATGGTTTGAGATTGATGATATTGTGCAGCGCGTGTTGGCTTATGGCGTGCCGAATGTGTGCGTCACAGGCGGTGAACCACTAGCGCAGAAGCGTTGTGTGGCGCTGCTTGATAAACTGATTGCCGCAGGTTTGCAGGTTTCTTTGGAAACATCGGGCGCCATCGACATTAGTTCAGTAAATCCTCTCGTATCGCGAATTGTCGATATTAAAACGCCTGATTCCAAAGAAAGTGATAAAAATCTGTGGTCAAATATGCAGCATTTAACACCGCACGATCAGTTGAAATTTGTGATTTGCTCGCATGAAGATTATCTTTGGACAAAACAGCAGCTTGAACAGCATCAATTAACTTCGCATTGCGAAGTGTTGTTGTCACCCAGTTATACCGAAGTAAAGCCGCGAGAATTAGCCGAATGGATTATTGCTGATCGTTTGCCGGTGCGCTTTCAAATGCAACTACATAAACAATTATGGGGCGAGGAACAAGGCAAATGAAGCGCGCAGTAGTTTTAGTGTCTGGTGGTATGGACTCTGCCGTTACCTTGGCGATTGCCAAAGAACGCGGGTTTGAATGCTTTGCCTTAAGCGTGAATTATGGGCAACGGCATGAGTCAGAGCTACAAGCAGCAAAGATGGTTGCGAACGAACTTGGCGCTAGCATGCATAAAGAAGTGCATGTTGATTTGCGAAGTTTTGGTGGCTCGGCACTCACCTCTGATTTGCAAGTGCCAGAATCACCTAGTGCAGGCATTCCCATCACTTATGTTCCGGCTCGAAACACCATTATGCTGTCGGTGGCGCTTGGTTGGGCGGAAGTATTGGGCGCTGAGCATGTTTTTTGTGGTGTCAATGCGGTCGACTATTCTGGCTATCCGGATTGCCGCCCAGAATTCATTCAAGCCTTCGAACAGATGGCTAATTTAGCGACACAGGCCGCTATTGAAGGCCATGCTATGCATATCCAAACGCCCATTATTGCTATGAGTAAGGCAGACATTGTGCGTGAGGGTATTCGGCTTGGCGTGGATTTCTCACATACTGTTTCTTGTTATCAGGCCGACTCAGAAGGCCGTGCCTGTGCTAAATGTGATGCTTGCAGGTTGCGCGCCGAAGGGTTTGAGGCGGCGAATGTGAAAGACAACACACGTTACGCCTAGCGCAATAATTATTTTTTAGTTATAATATCAATCCTTACAGTGGGTCGTTAGCTCAGTCGGTAGAGCAGAAGACTTTTAATCTTTTGGTCGAAGGTTCGAATCCTTCACGACCCACCACTAAAATCAAAGGTTTGCCAATCGGCAAGCCTTTTTTTTGGACCAAGCATTGCGAAGCCTGATATTATGAACGTTCATTTATCCGCGTGAATAGGTCAATCATGATTAAAGTTAAATCCGCTCTGCTTTTAGGCATGCTATTGCTCATGCAAGTATGTACAGTTTCGGCAGAAACTATACCCGTTGAGGATTTCTGGAAGCGTTCAAGCTTCAGGGAAGTTAAAATATCACCGGATGGCCGTTATTTGGCTGCCACTGTGCCGCTTGAGAATTTAACGGCTTTGGTGGTAATGGATTTAACAACTAAGAAGCTTACCGGCTCGTTTAAACCGCAGGCAAAGGCACATATTCAGGATTTCTATTGGGTGAACAATGAACGTTTGCTGTTCAGGTCTGCTGTCCGTGAAGGCCGTTTCGCTAGCCCATTCCTGATTCCAGCCTATTACGCAATGAATGCGGATGGCACTAAAATAGGCACAGGATATGGAGATGGCAAAGAGCCTGAGCTGCTTGATACGCTGAAAGCAGATGATAAATTTGTTCTGGTTCAGTTCCGTTCAAAAGAAGGTTTGGCAACTATCGGCAAAATGAATGTAGATAACGGAACGATTATCGATACATTCAAAAAACCGCCAGTTGAAGCGCCAGGCCAATTTGTAACTGATAACAATGCTGATGTTAGATTGTATGTCACTGGAAAAAGCTATAAAGACCAGAAAGTCCATGTGCGCCCTGGCGCAGACTGGGATTGGAAAGTGTTGCATGAAACCAAGCTCTCTGAGCAAGATTTCACCTTTAAAGGGTTTTCCGATAATAATGTACTCGCGTATTTTTCATTGACTGAAAAAACAGGCCCTGATGGACTATATT
Source organism: Arenimonas sp. (assembly GCA_031428155.1). Taxonomy (GTDB): domain Bacteria; phylum Pseudomonadota; class Gammaproteobacteria; order Xanthomonadales; family Xanthomonadaceae; genus Arenimonas. The sequence goes on from JANPOU010000051.1 coordinate 32,190, forward strand.
CCTATAATTTAAAAACGGGTGAAAAGAAATTAGTATCCCGTGATGACAACGTTAATCCTGCGCAGTTACTGAGCGCTCAGCCGAATGATAGTGTCTATGCTGTGCGCTTTGAAGACGGCTTTCCACGCTATGAATATTTGGATAAAACCAATCCAGCGGCAAAAGAATTGATGAAATTACAGGCATCGTTCCCGGATACCGATGTGTATCCGGTTTCTTCAACAAATGACGGCAATCAAGTTATTTATTTGGTATCGTCCGACACGATTCCGGGTGAGTATTATTTGTTTGACCGCACGACGCAAAAAGCGCAGCATTTGTTGTCCCGCGCATCTTGGCTTGACCCAAACAAAATGGCGCTAATGGAGCCTATGAAATTTAAGGCCAGAGATGGTCTTGAGCTAGAAGTGTTTCTGACATTGCCTAAAGGTTCTAATGGTAAAAACTTGCCTTTAATTATTAACCCGCATGGCGGCCCATTCGGCCCTTATGATAATTGGGGATTTAATAATGAAACGCAAATGCTGGCTAGCCGCGGCTATGCTGTGATGCAGGTAAACTTTCGTGGTTCAGGCAATTACGGCAAGGATTTCCAATCGAAAGGGTATCGGCAGTGGGGCAAGATAATGCAAGACGATTTGACCGATGCGACGCGTTGGGCAATCCAGCAGGGTATCGCTGACCCAAATCGCATTTGTATGTATGGTGCTAGTTACGGCGGGTACGCATCGTTGATGGCTGTTGCAAAAGAGCCGGGCTTATACCGCTGCGCCGTTGGTAATGTAGGTACCTACGATTTACCGTTACAGTTGAGTTATTCAACCAGTGGTGGGGGTGGTATGAATCCAGCAAAGGCATTTTTTGGCGATGTAGCCCAAGATGATGTTGCGCAATATTCTCCAGCGCGTTTAGCGGGGCAAATAAAAGTGCCAGTCATGCTTATGGCTGGCGAAAAAGATACTACTTGCCCGCCAGAACAAAGTAAATTGATGTTTGCGGCATTGCAAAAAGCAGGTGTTCCAGTTGAACTTAAAATTTATCCTGGCGAAGGCCATGGTAATGCATTGATTGAAAATCAAATTGATTTCGCTAATCGTCTAGTCGCATTTTTCGATAAAAACCTAAAGCTGGGTACAGCAACAATGGGCGAAATGACGCCGGTTAAATAATGGCTTGCTTTGACTAATTAATACGGCGCCTTCGGGCGTCGTTTTTTATTACGATCAAATTGCTCTAAAATAGACCTATGTCATCGTTAGCTAACACACTCAGCAAAGACCAAGCGCGTCTGCATCGCCTAAAGGCAAATTGTGCCAGAAATCCATCGGATGAAAAGGCCGCAGCTGCTTTTTCGCAGGCATTAAAAGACAGTGAAAGCAGCTTTGCAAAACGATTGCAGAATCGGCCTGCAATAAATATTGATGAAAACCTTCCGGTTGGCCAATATACGCAAGAGATATTAATGCTGCTTGATAAACACCAAGTGTTGATTGTGGCCGGCGAAACCGGCTCCGGGAAAACCACGCAGCTGCCAAAAATTTGCTTGGCCGCTGGGCGCGGTATTGCTGGCATGATTGGTTGCACACAGCCGCGCCGAATAGCTGCGCGCGCGGTGGCGAAGCGAGTTGCTGATGAATTGAATAATCGTGTTGGTGATGCAGTAGGCTACCAAGTGCGGTTCACCGAGCAAGTGGGCGAGCAAACTTACCTAAAGTTTATGACAGACGGAATTTTGCTGTCGGAAATACAAAGTGACCCTTGGTTATCCAAATACGATACCTTAATTATCGATGAGGCCCATGAGCGCAGTTTGAATATTGATTTCTTGCTCGGCTTTTTAAAAAAATTGATACAAAAAAGAAAAGACCTCAAGCTCATCATAACCTCGGCAACTATCGATACTGGTCGCTTTTCTAAACATTTTGATGATGCTCCGGTGCTTTCGGTGGAAGGCCGGGGCTTTCCAGTTGAAGTGCGTTACCGGGATTTTCAGCCAATAACGCGAGCCGGTATTGAGGATAAAAAGAAAACATTGCTAGAGTCGCAAGATGATTTAAGCATGGCCGATAAAATCATCAAAACAGTGGATGAAATTTCTATCACCGATGGTTTAGGCGACATTCTGATTTTCTTGCCTGGTGAACGTGAAATTCGTGATACGCATTTAGCCCTAAGTAAACGAAAATACCGTTCAACAGAGGTGTTGGCTTTGTATGCACGGCTTTCGGTGAAAGACCAAGACCGCGTATTCAACCCCGGCACAGGGCGGCGTATTGTGTTGGCCACTAACGTAGCGGAAACTTCGCTAACGGTGCCGCGTATTCGCTATGTGATTGATCCTGGTCTTGCGCGCATCAAACGCTATTCGCCGCGCCAAAAATTGGATCGCTTATTGATTGAGCCAATCTCGCAGGCCAGCGCCAATCAACGTAAAGGCCGTTGCGGGCGTGTTTCAGCTGGCATTTGCTACCGCTTGTATGCTGAGGCTGATTTTAACCAACGCCCTGCGTTCACCGATCCTGAAATTAAGCGTGCAGCCTTGGCGGGTGTTATCTTGCGCATGCTCAGCCTGAAGCTTGGCGCTTTGGAGCATTTCCCGTTTATAGACATGCCGGATTCGCGTTCGGTAAGCGATGGTTGGCAGACCCTCATCGAGCTGGGTGCAATTGATACGCATAAAGCTTTGTCTGCTATTGGCCGGCAAATGGCGCGCTTGCCAGTTGATGTCAAATTGTCGCGCATGCTGGTGGCAGCTAATAGCCATGGTGTTTTGCATGAGCTATTGGTCATAGCCTCGTTTATGGGCATTCAAGATCCACGCGAACGCCCTGCTGATGCTAAGCATGCGGCCGATGTTGCGCATCAACAGTTTGCTGATCAAAGCTCAGAGTTCTTATCGATGATAAATCTCTGGCTGCAATTCAAACTTGCTCATGAAGACTTGAGCCAATCGCAGTTGCGTAAATGGTGCGAAAAAAATTTCCTATCGTATTTGCGGATGCGTGAGTGGCGAGAATTGCATCGCCAGTTGCTTATTACTAGTCAAGAGCTGCAGTGGGTTTTGCCAGCATGGCAAGAAATTGATGCCAAATTGCAGTTGAGTAAAACCGATAACAAATCAGCGCAAAACCACTATCAGTTTATTCACCGTGCGGTGTTGGCCGGCTTGCCAATGCAGATTGGCCATAAAAACGATAAAGGCATTTACGATGCACCAAGGCAACGAAAATTTCAGATATTTCCGGGCTCTCCCTTAGCAAAACAAGCGCCAAATTGGTGTTTGGTTGGTAATTTATTAGACACCCAGAAAGTGTGGGGCATGATGGCTGCCAAGTTAGATCCGGCTTGGGTTGTTGATGAATGCACGCACTTACTCAGTAAAAAATACTTTGATCCGCATTGGTCGCGTAGCCAAGGTCGGGTTGTTGGTTTCTGCCAAATCAGTTTGCTTGGTTTAGTATTAGCGGCGAAAAAACCTGTGCATTACGGTGGATTGTTTGCCATAGAGGCAAGGCAGATTTTTATTCGCCAAGCGTTACTCAGTGGCGAAATTAATGCCCGTGCAAACTTTATTCAACGCAATATTCAAATGCTGCAATCTGCGCAAGATGAAGAAGCCAAGCAGCGCCGCGTTGGGTTGGTAGTTGATGAGGACTGGCAAGTGCGCTGGTATGCAGATCGATTGCCAACGGATATGTGCTCGGCGGAATCATTGGATAAATGGTTCAAAGCATTGCCTGAAGCGCAGAAGAATTCGCTGCTGTGGACAGCTAACGATTTATTGATAGCCGAGCAAAGCGGGGTAACACAGTTCCCCAATTTCTTTCGAATGGGCGATAACCAACTTGCCCTGCATTACCGCTTTGCTCCCGGCGAATCAGACGATGGCGTGAGTCTTGATACACCGATTCATTTATTGAATGCGCTGGATGAAACGCGCGTTGGTTGGCTTGTGCCAGGTTTGTTGGAAGAAAAAGTGACTGCACTCATTCGCGGCTTACCGAAATCGCTGCGTCGAAATTACGTGCCTGCACCGGATTTCTCCCGCGCTTTTTGCCAGGCTTATCTGCAACCAGATGCCGATAGTCTTTTAGGTTGTTTAGCACGATTTTTAACTAAATCAACCGGCGCGCTGGCGACTGCATTAGATTTCAATGAAGCAGACGCTGGTCTAGATGTGCATTTAAAAATGAATATTCGATTAGCCGATATAGACGGGAAAATCATTGCACAGTCGCGGCATTTGCCCGAGCTGAAAGTGCAGTTCGCTGAACTAGCTGAAGCTGCATTTTCGCAGCAGGCCGCGCTATGCTTTAGTAAAGAGGCTTCCAACACTTTTCCTGAGCAAGCATTGCCTGTGTGTATTCAAACCGCTGAAGGCTTGAATGCATATCCCGCATTGGTTCTAGAACAAAATGGTGTTCGTTTGCACGCATTTGCTCATCAGCAGGATGCCGATAAACAACATAGCTTGGCAGTGGCGTATTTGCTTAGCATGGGCTTGCAAGACAAGCGTAAAACTTCAGCAAAGCAGTTGCCCATCGATACCAAGCTCGGCATGATTTATTCAAGCATTGAATCGGCAGAGCGATTGCGTATTGATTGTGTTCAGGCAGCGCTCAATGAATGGCTTGAAAAAGACTTGAGCGAAATTCGAACTAAGCAAGCGTTCAATGTGCTGCAAAAAACCATTGAGCAGAACTTGTTTTCTCGCAGTATGGCGGTGCTAGCATTGCTTGAGCGCTGTTTAAAGTCAGTCGCACAATTACGCGTCAATATGGATTCGCCATTGATGGGTTGGGCGGTAAGTAATTTAGCCGATATTAAACAGCATTTGAATCGCTTGGTATATGCAGGATTTTTGACACGTACACCGGCTGCTATGCTACCGAATTTGCCGCGCTATTTAGAAGCATTGAGCCTGCGCCAAACCCGCGCTCTGCAAGATCCAATCAAAGATCAGGCACGAATGCTTGAACTCAAACCATTCATTCACAGACTAGCAAAACATATATCTGCAAGTGCAAATTTGTCGGTTGAATGGCAGCGCTTTTGGCAAGATACAGAAGAGTTGTGCGTACAGGTTTTTGCTCAAGAGTTAAGCTTGAAAGGCGCTGTTTCACATAAACGTCTGGCAAAACAGTTGGCTTCGCTTACTTAACGCGTTTCACCTTCACCCACGCATTATAGCCCTCAACTTGCAGCTTCCAGCCTGACAAGTTACTGAAGGCTAAACGAACTTTCGGGTTTTGTAATTTGCTGGCAAAAAGCTCGCTGCCATCGGCCTGATCCCAAGTTTGGCCGTTTTCTAAGGCAAAGCTGGTATTGCCGCGCCAACCTTTAAATTCGCCAACAATACGGCTGTTTATGTCTTCAGTAGATTGTTTGGGCGCTTTTGCGCCAGCTTCGGTTAGCTTTGCCACGAAGGTGGTTTTTTCGCCGTTAATCCAAGCATTTAACTGTTTTAGTTCAGAAGAGTTCAGTTTATCTAAGCCAGCCGCTTTGAATTGTTCCTTACTCATACTCTCTTCAATATTCGCTGTTGATAGTTCTTGCGCAGAGACAATGCAGGTGCTGAGGGTGAATAACAGAAAAAGCGCAATTTGCTTCATTGTAAGGCTCCGAAATTTGTCATACTGTTGTAGTGTAATGCATTTGAATGTTAACCGCCGTGCCTAATACTCGCAAGCAATTATCTTCTGCTGAACAAATGTTGTACTGGTCTGAAAAGCCAGAAACGGCAGCAATTGCTATGCAGGCAGGATTGGTTATGAATGCCAATCAGTTGGCCGACTGCTTGAAGCTTTGGGATGTGTTGCAAGGGTTGTCGGCAGACCCCGATATGTTACTGGCTTCTGCCGCGTATTTATGTCCAGCCATGGTCTCGGAACAATTCACCCTTAAGCCAGAACAAGCGCGATTACTCGATGGGTTAAATGCCTCAAAAAAAGTCTGGGATATTTATCAGCAACAAGGCCGAATGGGCAGCGCTGAAGGATTACGACGTTTATTGTTGGCGATTATTCTGGATTTGCGGGTGCTGATTATCTTATTGGCGTGGCAGCTAGTGCAAATGCGTCAAGCCGTTGCATGGCCGGAGTCAGAAAGACTGGCGTTAGCCAATCTAACCTTTGATATTCATGCGCCACTGGCTAATCGCTTGGGCATATGGCAATTAAAATGGGAATTAGAAGATCTGGCCTTTCGGATTATGCAGCCGGAGCACTATCAGTCTATTGCTAAACAATTACACGAAAAACGTGGCTTGCGCGAACGCTATATTGAAACGTCGATCAAGATGATTCGTCAATCCTTGCAGCAATCAGAGATTGTGGGTGATGTGGCTGGAAGGCCAAAACACATTTACAGCATCTGGAAAAAAATGCAGCGTAAAGCCGTTGATTTTGATGAGTTGTACGATATCCGCGCAGTTCGTGTTTTGGTTGATGACATCGGTGCGTGCTACAGCGTGCTTGGCTTAGTGCATCAGTTATGGACACCTATTTCGGGCGAGTTCGATGATTACATTGCGCAACCGAAAAGCAATAATTACCAAAGTTTGCATACCGCGGTTATCGGCCCAGAAGGCTTAGGCCTTGAGGTTCAAATTCGCACTTGGAAAATGCACGAACATGCCGAAATGGGTGTGGCTGCGCATTGGCGGTATAAAGAAGGCGGCAAGGCGCAGGGTGAGTTTGAAAAGAAAATCTCGCAAATGCGGCAATTGCTTGAAAATAGCAAAGGCGCCGATGAACATAGCTTGATGGCGGGTATTGGCACTGAGCTGGTGGAAGACCGTAAATATTTACTAACTCCCAAAGGCGAAGTGATTGATCTGCCGCCGGGCGGAACCGTGCTCGACTTTGCTTACCATGTGCATACCGATGTGGGCCACCGTTGCCGTGGCGCTAAAGTGAATGGCCGCATTGTACCGCTTGAATTCCAGCCGAATTCCGGTGATCGTATTGAAATTATGACCGGCAAAACTGGTACGCCGAAACGCGATTGGCTGTTGGCCGCTAACGGCTATTTAGCCAGTTCACGCGCGCGCGATAAGGTGCGCGGTTATTTTTTCCGCTTGGACCGCCAGCGTAATATTGATGACGGCCGCGAGTTGTTAGATAAAGAACTTCGCCGCGTGGCTTTGATGCAGGCCGATCTTAAGCCGGCATTAGAAAAACTAAAAATACCGGATAAAGAAGAATTATGCGTGGCATTGGCCTTGGGCGATGTGAGTGCTGGGCAGATATCACGCGCTTTGCATGAACACATCAATCCGCCGGCTGAGCCAGTGATCAGCAAAAAACCGCTTACTGCTCAAAAACCTGTAAGCCATGCCGATATGACCGTTGAGGGCGTGGGTAATTTGCTAACGCAACTGGCGCGCTGCTGCCAGCCGGTGCCCGGCGATAACATCATCGGCTATCTTACAAAAGGTAAAGGGGTGAGTATTCATCGAGCCAATTGCCCGAGTGTGTTGTATTTGATACAGAAAAGTCCAGAGCGAGAGTTGCCGGTGAATTGGGGCAGTCGCGAGTCGAGTAAATATGAAGTGTCTATCTATATACGAGCCTATGACCGCAAATGGCTACTCAAAGATTTAAGCAATATTATCGCGCAGGCCAATGTCAATATTGTTGGTATTAACACCCTAACGCCAGGAAGCTCGATGGCTGAATTGAAAGTGAACTTGAAAGTTGCGGATTTTGGCCAATTAAGCACCTTATTAAGTAAACTGGATGCAGTGCCTAGCGTGCTTGAAGTGCGGCGTTTTGGTTAATGTAGCGGCTACCTGATAAAATATACTACCTGACGATGTTGGAACCTTGTGAATAACCCAAATCAAGCGCCGGAACAAAATCATTCCCTATTAAAACGCGGGTTATGGCGGCTAATGTTTTTATTTGTCGGCTTAGTTGTTGGTATCGGTATTCCGTATATTTGGTATTTAGATAAACAAGTACGCGATCAGTTTGCACAATTAAATTGGCAAGTACCAAGCAAAGTGTATGCCATGCCTTTAGCACTAAAGCCGGGTTTAGCCTTGGATGGTTCAAGCTTAGAACTTGAGCTGCAAGCGGGTGGTTATAAAAATGATGGGCAAGCCAAAACACCCGGCACTTACAGCAGAAATGGCGGGCGTTTCAAAATAACCACGCGTGAATTTTTTGATGTGAATGGCAAAGAGCTGAGTAATCGCCTCAATGTGTTGATTGTGTCTGGGCGCGTTAATGTGGTGCGTGATGATAAAACCAGAAAAACACTGAACTCAGCCAAGATAGATCCTGTACGCATTGCCACTTTGTATGGCAATAATACCGAAGAGCGGCGTTTAGTAAAAATTGATCGGGTTCCAAAGCTGTTGGTAGACGGCTTGCAGGCTGTTGAAGATCGCAACTTCCAAAATCATATCGGTATTGATCCTTTTGGTGTGGCGCGCGCAATTTATGTCAACATTCGAGAAGTGGGTTTTGAACAAGGCGCTTCAACCCTAACTCAGCAATTAGTGCGCAGTCTTTTTTTAAGCAATACTAAAACCATTACCCGTAAAGTTAAGGAAGCGCTGTACGCATTAATTATTGAGGCGCGTTTTGATAAAAAAACTATTTTAGAAGCCTACTTAAACCAAGTGTATTTGGGCCAAGTGGGCGACCAATCAATACATGGTATTGCCGCCGGTTCTGATTTCTGGTTTGGCCGCGATGTCGCCGATTTACAGCCACAGGAAATTGCGCTTTTAATCGGTTTGGTGCAAGGGCCGTATTATTGGGATCCGCGCAAGTACCCGGAGCGTGGCTTAAAACGTCGTATGACGGTGTTAAATGAATTTCTTGAAGCAGGATTATTAACGCCTGAACAAACCGCCGCAGCTAAACAAGCGCCTTTGGGTATTGTTGCAAAGCCTATTCTTGCCAGAAACCGCGCACCGGCTTTCTTGGATATTGTGCGTCGCCAATTAGCTAAAGATTACGATGACAAAGATCTACGCGGCCAAGGCCTAACGGTATTAACCACCTTATCTAGCTCAAGCCAAAGCTATCTTGAGAAAGCGGTAAGTTCAACCATAGAAAGCGTGCAACGCAAGCAAGGGCCGGAGCTGCAAGCTGGTGCAATGGTAACCGATGCACAAACAGGAAAAATATTAGCAGCGGTTGGCAACCGCGATGTAGCGATGCCTGGCTTTAATCGCGCCTTGGATGCCAAGCGGCCGGTGGGTTCTTTGTTAAAACCGTTTGTGTTTATGCTGGCATTGGCGCGCCCGAATGAATGGTCGTTATCGAGCTGGATAAGCGATGAAGCTATAACGGTTAATACCGAAGATGGCAAAAAATGGCAGCCACAAAATTCCGATCGCCGCAGTCATGGCACGGTTAGCCTAAGCTCGGCATTGGCTAACTCTTACAACCAAGCCACTGTACGTTTGGGCATGCAAATTGGCCCAGAGCGTTTGGCTGACTTAATGCAGTCCTTAACCGGCGAAGAGGTTAAGGCGCGCCCGTCTTTATTGCTTGGATCGGTTGATTTGTCGGTGTATACCATGACCCAAATGTATCAATTCTTGGCGTCTGGTGGTCGCGTTCAACCCTTGTATGCGGTGCGCGCTGTGCTTGATCCGCAAGGCAAAGCGTTGAACAAATACGAAACTGAAACCAAAACCGCACAAAAAGGCGATGCGGTGGCTGCACGTTTAGTGTCGGTTGGTTTGCAACAAACGGTTACCTCTGGCACGGCGCGTCCTTTACTGCGCGATGGTTTAGGCGACTTGCAATCAGCGGGTAAAACTGGCACCAGCAATGATTCACGTGATAGTTGGTATGCGGGCTATACCGGCGATCATCTGGCGGTTATTTGGGTAGGCAATGATAAGAACGAATCCACCGGTTTGTATGGTGCCACCGGCGCGATGCGGGTTTGGTCACGATTGTTTCAAAAAATTCCGAGTAAGCCTTTGCGTATTTCTGGTGATGGGCTTGAATGGGCATATCTAGACAGCTCACGTTTTGCCACCACCGATGATTATTGTGCAGGCGCGCGGCGTGCGGTGTTTGTGGCCGGCTATTTGCCAAGCGAATATATTTCATGCGGTGAAAAACCTGTGCCTGAATCGAGCTCTTGGTTGGATTGGTTCACCGGCGGCGACTCTGCAACACCGAAAGCACCAGAACCCGTGCAAGTGCCAGCTGAAGAAAGCCAACAGTGATAGTGAAAAAAATTCTACTCATACTTTCTGTCTGTATGCTTTTCGCATGCAGTACCCAAGAGAACACAGCGGTTAAAACACTGGGTATGTCACCTGAAGAAATGTTGGCAAAAATTCATGCTAATAATGACGTGAACAATGAAGTGGCATTCCAAGCCTTGCCCGATGAAGACTTGTTGGATTTGCGTGATAAAGCCCGCCATGCGCAAACCGATGGCAATCTTGAACTCGCGCAAACTTTGCTAACACAGGCCTTGGTAATCAATGCACAAGATCCAGAGGCCATACAGATGCAAGCTGAATTAGCGCTATTGCAGAAATCTTTTGCCAATGCCGAGCGCTTGGCGCTAAGCTCTTATCAAGCTGGGCCGAAGCTTGGTGGTTTGTGTCGCAGAAATTGGCTGACTATCCATTACGCAAAAAGCGCGCAAGGCTTGCCAATCACAGAAGATCAGCTCGCCAAACATTTGGCTGAATGTACTGTTGTGCCAGCGGCGAGAATGTAATGTCTGAGTTCACCAATTTAAGCGCTGAGATGCTGTCAGAAAATGGCCAGCTTGCACAGCAGTTAGCCGGTTTTTCGTACCGTAAAAGCCAGCAGCAGCTCACTGTTGAAATAGCACAAGCGATTGAAGACCGTGCAGTGTTAATTGCCGAAGCAGGTACCGGCACCGGTAAAACCTATGCCTATTTAGTGCCAGCGTTATTGTCTGGCAAACGGGTGATTATTTCCACTGGTACCAAAGCCTTGCAAGATCAGCTCTACCACCGCGATTTACCCCGTATCAAAAAAGCGCTGTCAGCGCCGGTGCACACCGCTTTGCTGAAAGGCCGCAGCAATTACCTGTGTCTATACCGCATGGAGCAGGGCAAAGGCGAAACCTTTAGCAGTCGCGAAGTGGCGCAACATTTTCAGCGCGTCGTCGTGTGGTCTGCAAAAACCAAACGTGGCGATTTAGCAGAGCTTGCCAGTATTCCTGACGACAGTTCGGTTTGGCCGCAAGTGAGCTCAACAGCCGATAACTGCTTAGGCAACGAATGCCCATTTTGGACTGACTGTTATTTGGTGAAGGCGCGCCAAGCCGCGCAAAGCGCCGATGTGGTGGTGGTTAATCACCATTTGTTATTAGCCGATTTAGCCATTAAGCAAGAAGGCTTTGGTGAAGTGTTGCCGGGCGCATCGGTATTTATTTTGGATGAAGCGCATCAAATTCCAGAATTGGCATTGCAGTTTTTTGGCGAGTCAGTCAGCACGCGGCAACTGCTGGATGTGGGCAAAGATGCTTTATTAGAAGCAGGGAAAATCTCTGGCAGTTTGGCTTTGTTGAACACGCCCATTAAAACTTTGGAGCTCCGCGTTAAGCAATTGCGGCTTGAGTGCGAAGATGTCCCAAGTAAAGCTGCTGCAGCGGTGTTAAGCAACCAAGAAAAAATCATTACTGGCTTGCAAGCCGTGCAGGAAAGTGCCGAACACCTTCTTGCTCAGCTGCAACTGCAAGTGGGCGCTGCTAGCGGTTTGGATCAATGTGCCGAGCGCTTGAGTGGTTTTTTAATACGTTGGCGCAATTGGATGTTGGCGTTCAATAAAAAGATTTATGTGTCCGATGATGCCCCCGTTTCCGCTGCAGTACGTTGGTATGAACTCAGCCAGCGCGGCATTACTTTGAATGCAACACCGATGGATGTTTCAACGCCATTACGACAATACCGCGAACAAACCAAAGCCGCTTGGATTTTAACCTCAGCCACCTTGGCGGTAAATAATAATGTCAGTCATTTAGCTGAAAAACTCGGTCTAACTGAGCCGCGCGTATTGATTCAAGCCAGCCCGTTTGATTGGCAGCAGCAAGGGCTTTTTTACTTGCCGAGTAATATGCCAGAGGCGAATAGCCCGCAATTTATACCAGCCTTGATCGATGCTGCCATGCCCGTTTTAGAAGCATCTAAAGGCCGTGCGTTTTTATTATTCACTTCGCACCGTGCTTTAAAGGTGGCGGCGTTGTTACTCAAAGACAGCCCGTGGCCATTGTTCGTGCAAGGCACTGCGCCACGCACCGAATTGCTCGAGCAATTCCGACAGTCTGGCAATGGCGTGCTACTCGGTGCGGCTAGTTTTTGGGAAGGCGTGGATGTGGCTGGCGATGCGCTTAGCGTGGTGATCATCGACAAATTGCCATTTGCTGCGCCCGATGATCCGGTGTTGGAAGCGCGTTTGGAAGCGGTGCGTCTGCGCGGCGGTAATCCCTTTATTGAAGAGCAAGTACCTTCGGCTGTTATCGCGCTGAAGCAAGGCGTTGGCCGTTTAATCCGAACTTTTGAAGACCGCGGCGTGTTGATGATGGGCGATACCCGTTTGGTGAGTAAGCCATATGGCAAAGTGTTCATCAATTCCTTGCCGCCGTTTCCGCGCACCCGCGAATTGGCCGATGTGCAGGATTTTTTTGCGCAGGTTCCGGCATGAATATCCTCGGCTTCGATACCAGCACAGAAGCCTGCGCCGTTGGTGTGATCACCGATGTTGAATGCGTATCGCGTTTTGAATTAACACCACGCCGACATACCGAATGCGTGCTGCCATGGAGCGAGGAATTGCTTGCTCAAGCTGAAATAGATAAAACACAATTGCATGCGATTGCCGTAGGCGTTGGCCCAGGCGCGTTCACCGGAGTGCGTTTGGCGGTATCTTTAGCGCAAGGCATGGCTTTGGGATTGTCTTTGCCGATGATTGGCGTCTCCACCTTGGCCTGCATTGCGCAGTCTTGCGCGCACAATGGCCCTATAGCGGTGCTGATGGATGCGCGTATGGATGAATGCTATGTGGGTTTCTATCAAAAGCAGCAAGGCATTGTTGAAGCCCTAGCGCCCGAACAACTACTCGCACCTGAAACCATAAGCTTGCCGTTTGCAGGTGATTGGATTGCCGTAGGCTCTGGTCTGTCTAGCTATGCCGAACGCTTGCCAGCAGATTTGCTCAGCCAGTTCACACAAACCGACAGCACGGCCTTGCCACAAGCCGAGGCACTGCTAAAAATTGCCTTGCGCGATTTTAAGGCCGGCCTAGCACTTGAAGCAGAACAAATTCAGCCTACCTATCTGCGCGATAAAGTTGCATTGACCATCAAAGAGCGCGAAAATTTGTAAATGCTTTCATTTTAAAAGGGCTGCCATGAAAAAGTTTGCGTTATTGGTTTTGATACTGTGTTTGGCAGCTTGCGATGGAGATTTCAAGATGAGCGATATAACCGGAAAATGGCAATTAAGCACCATGAATGGCCAGTCTGTTACCAGCATGCGAGAAGGCGGCGTTACTTTGGATATTCAAGAAGACGGAAAATTCGCTGGCCAAGCACCGGTCAATCGCTATTTCGGCCAGATTAAAGTGGAAGAAAAAACCCTGAAAACCGGCCCAATCGGCTCCACCATGATGGCCGGCCCACCGGAAAGCATGCAGGCTGAGCAACAGTATTTTCAGGCTTTAGGCGAGAACGTAAAATCCGCCAACATCGAAAATGGCCAATTGGTAATCACCGCCATGGACAACAAGAAATTGGTTTTTGATCGCGTTAAGTAAAACCTAAAGTCTTATCCAAATATAGGGAGAGCCTTGGTGCGCCAAAGCGGCCGCATAGTAAGCCGCATGTTTTATTGCACTTCTTAGAAGCTAAACGTTTGCCAATGCTTGGCTAAGGTCGTCAATAATATCGTCAATGTGCTCAATGCCGATAGAAAGCCTTACCGTATCTAATGTAACGCCGGCTTTGGCAAGTTCAGTTGCAGAGAGCTGGCGATGCGTAGTGGATGCGGGGTGGCAAGCCAGTGATTTTGCATCGCCGATATTAACCAAACGTGTAATCAGTTTGAGCGCATCCTGAAAACGTGCGCCACCTTCAAGTCCATCTTGCACACCAAAAGTTAAAATTCCCGAGGGCTTGCCGCGCAGGTATTTTTTTGCCAAAGCGTAATCTGGGTGATCGATAAGCCCAGCATAATTGACCCATTTTACTTTGCTATGGTGTTTCAGGAAATCAGCGACCTTAATGGTGTTTTCGCAGATTCTATCCATGCGCAGTGCTAGCGTTTCAATACCTTGCAGAATTTGAAAGGCATTGAACGGCGATAATGCCGCGCCAGTGTTGCGTAACGGAACTACACGGGCGCGTCCAATGTATGCGGCAGCTCCCAATGCTTCAGTATAAATTACACCGTGGTACGACGCATCAGGCTCATTTAAGCGAGGAAAGCGCTTTTTATGCTCAGCCCAAGGAAACTTGCCCGAATCAACAATAATGCCACCGAGCGTGGTGCCATGCCCACCTAAGTATTTGGTTAGCGAATGAACTACGATATCGGCGCCGAAATCAAACGGGCGCAATAAATACGGTGTTGCCACAGTATTATCAACGATTAACGGTACGCCATGCAGATGTGCAATTTTAGCAATCGCTTCAATGTCGGTGATATTGCCGAGCGGGTTGCCAATCGATTCGATAAAAACCGCTTTGGTGTTTTCATCAATTAGTGCTGCAAAGCTTTCAGGCTTTTGGTAGTCGGCAAAACGAACTTCAATTCCAAATTGCGGAAGGGTATGCGCAAATAGATTGTATGTGCCTCCGTAAAGTGTGGAAGCAGATACGATGTTGTCGCCCATTGCCGCAATAGTTTGAATTGCATAGGTAATTGCCGAAGATCCCGATGCCACAGCCAATGCCGCCAAGCCGCCTTCCAGTGCTGCTACACGTTTTTCTAGCACATCATTGGTAGGGTTCATGATGCGCGAGTAAATATTGCCTGGCACTGCTAAATTAAACAAGTCGGCACCGTGCTGCGTATCGTCGAATGCATAGGCAACCGTTTGATAAATTGGTACGGCTACGGCACGGGTTTGCGGGTCTGGCGAATAGCCGGCATGTACGGCAAGGGTTTCGATTTTCATATGGTATCTTTGAGTTATTCAGCGCAAGGAATTGAATACTAGTCTATAGCTAAGAGCCCGTTCATAGCATGCGATTTGTAAATACCAGCATATGCTATAGTTAATAATCAAAAGAATGACGTAAAAGCAGTATATCTTTAGAGAATAATTTACTCAGCTGCTTATTTGTAGCCGGTTATTTGATGGACAACAAGAAATTGGTGTTTGATCGCGTCAAATAAATATCCACTTATAGCGCGCATCTTGGTTCCTGAGCTTGTCGAAGCATCGCGCATCATATTTCGCTCACACCTTTGCAACTATGATGAAGGTATGAAGCAAGATTATACCGACGCATTTATCAGCGATATCATCCGCATGGCATGGGCAGATGACATCTCGTTTGATGAAATTAAAAAAGACCGAGGATTGTCTGAAGCCGAGGTTATCAAAATTATGCGTGGCAATTTGAAATTAGGCAGCTTCAAACTCTGGCGTAAGCGTGTGTCGGGCCGTAGTTCTAAGCATGCGAAACGTGCAAAATTACTTCAGCAGGCCATTGAGTAATGGCCACGTTGCGTCTAATTAAGACCTCGATTTGCAGGCAGGCATCGGTTATTTTGCGAAAAATTCAGGAGAACACCTTTTGATAGCCGTATTTTATGATGGCAAATGCGGGTTGTGCCGCCGTGAAATTTCCCATTACCAGCGCATTGCGCCAGAGGGCGTATTTGATTGGATTGATATTACTGTTAACCCAGAACCATTCGAAAGTCGTGGGTTTAGTGTGCCGGAAGGATTGAAAGCGCTGCATGTGTTGGATGATTCAGCCGCCATGCGCAAAGGTGTTGCGGCCTTTGCCGTGATTTGGCGGCAATTACCGGCATTTTGGCCGATGCTTGCGCTGATGCTTCGCATTCCATTGGTGTTGCCATTGGCAGAAAAAATCTATGCGGCTTTTGCCGCATGGCGATTTAAAAAACTGGGCTATGATCAATGCCAGTTTTAATCCTAGTTCGTTGACATTGATGCCTAAAGGAATCAATAAAACTGATTTACCAAGCAAACCATGCATGCGCTGTAGACGGCCATTTAGCTGGCGAAACAAGTGGGAAAAAGTATGGCAAGATGTTAAATATTGTTCCAATAAATGTAAAAATTCCCCATGAAACTAAGCAACATTAAACTTGCAAATCTCCTTACTTATAGTGGCACGCTACCACTTGTTGCAAGCGTTTTCTTACTCTTTTCTCCCGTGGCTGGTTTTGATGGCATATTAATTGCCAAAGCATATGGCGCCATCATCATTTCATTTTTATGTGGTATTCATTGGGCTACTTATCTGTTCTTTGCTGAAAAATGCCCACGTAATTTACTGGTAACCAGTAATGCTGTTGCGCTGTTGGCGTGGAGTTCATTGCTGTTTACAAATCAGGTAAGCGCTCTGATTTTGCAATCATTGTGTTTTGTATATTTATTCATGTTAGACAGAAAGCTTCATGAAGCTGGTTTGTTGTCAGAATGGTTTTATGCGTTACGCCGAAATGCCACGGTGATAGTTGTCGTGTGCTTACTTATCATTGCGGTCTTTTCATGAAACAACGTATCGCCATTATCGGTGCGGGTATATCCGGTCTAACTCTGGCACAATCTTTGAAAGAATATGCCGATGTGGTGGTTTTTGATAAAGCCCTTGGTGTGGGCGGCCGGATGAGCACACGCTATGCTGACCCATTTTATTTTGATCATGGCACACAATTTTTTACTGCTCGCAGCAAGTCTTTCCAACAATTTATTGCACCATTGATTGCAACAAGACTCATTGCAGAATGGACGGGCAAGGTGGTTACTTATCAAGCCGAAAACGTGCTTAAAGATCGCCTGTGGTTTGAGCCACATTATGTTGCTGTGCCGCATATGAATAGTTTGAGTAAGCACATGGCAATGGATATTGATGTGCGCTTGAACGCTGAAATCGCACCGTTAATCGAAAAACGAATTGACGGTTGGCATCTGTTTAAAACTGACGGAACTGCATTGGGCAGGTTTGATTGGGTTATTTCAACTGCTCCGCCTGTGCAAACCTCGAACCTATTTGGCCCTGTATTACCTGCTGATTCCGCATTGCATGACTGCCAGTTGCGAGGCTGTTACACATTAATGATTGGCTTTCATACACCATGGTCTAAGCCTTGGATGGCGGCTAAAGTACATGGCAGAGCAATCGAATGGATTGCTGTTAATTCCAGCAAACCGGGTAGGAATAAAGATGTCACTTCCATCGTTGTGCATTCAAGCAATGATTGGGCTCAACAACATATCGAAGATGATGCCCATACAACGCAGGCTTATCTAATTAATCAGTTTGAAGATGTGACAGGAATAGCCTGTGAAAATGCTGATTATCTGTCGATGCAACGTTGGAAATATGCAATTTCTGAACAAAATGAAAAACCCGAATTTTACCTTGATGAGCAGCAAAACATTGCGGCTATCGGTGACTGGGGATCTGCCTCTCGCATTGAATCTGTGTGGTTGAATGCTAAAAAACTTGCCAATGATATTGCCTTACTCGTTAAATAATTAGGTGAGCCATGCCAAAAAGTAGTGCTAAAAATGGGGCCAGAGTAAATATGCGTTTAAAGCAGAAATTCACTCTGGCCACTTATTTGTTAGGCATCCAAAACTTAGGGACGGAGGTACCTCCGTCCCCATTGATTACCCATTGATTATTTTCATTTCATCCAAAGCCACACCGTGACCGATATATTTACAAAAACGGTGAGCCAGAAAATCATTTTAAATCTGGTTTTACTTAATTTATGTCTGAAAATTCGTTGCGCCAGAAACGCGCCGGGCCAACCGCCAACTAGAGCCAATAGATGCAGAGTGTTTTCGGGTGTACGCTGAGTGCCGCGGATAGCAGCTTTTTTGTCGAGGTAATAAACAACAAAGGTGAGTAGGTTTAATGCCGCGATGAAAAGCAAATACCATTGCATGCCGAATTAGCTACGCAGCACCGCAAGATTAAACAGTGGGCGCAGATAAATGCCGGCCCAGTTGCCAATCAGCGCGCATACAATCCATAACCAGCCGTGCAGGCTGCCAGAGGCAATGCCGCTGAAGAATGCACCGATATTGCAGCCATACGCCAAGCGCGCGCCATAGCCGAGTAACAAGCCGCCAAGCACGCAAGCAGCCAGATGCGGCCACGAGATGTGCCATTCCGGTTTGAATTTGCACGCCAAGCCCGCGGCTAGAAATGCGCCTAAGATAATACCGAAATCCATCACCGAAGTTATGTCGGTTAGTAAGCTACTATTGAGTGATTTTTGCATGGCGGGCGCAGCATAGCCCGGCCATGTTTCAACTGATAAACCCACAGATTGCAATGCCATG
>JANPOU010000052.1:0-38791 GCA_031428155.1 Arenimonas sp.
CCTTTGCCGCGTTTAATCACAATGGTGTTTTTAGAATTCACCACATCCAGAATTGGCATGCCATAAATCGGCGAGGCTGGGTCAGTTTTCGCTACAGGGTTCACCACATCGTTCGCGCCAATCACCAAAGAAACATCGGTCATCGCAAATTCCGGATTGATGTCGTCCATGTCCGCGATTAAATCATACGGAACGCCCGCTTCAGCGAGTAATACATTCATGTGCCCAGGCATACGCCCAGCCACCGGATGAATGGCAAACTTCACTTTCACGCCGCGTTTTTGTAGAACCTGTGTAAGCTCCCACACTTTATGCTGCGCTTGCGCTACCGCCAAACCATAACCTGGCACAATCACGACGCGTTCGGCATAGGCCATCATCGCAGCCACATCGGATGCTTCAATCGGCCTTTGCGCGCCGGAAATTTCTGCGGCTTCGCCGGTTGCGCCAAAACTGCCGAACAAGACGCTGGCTATCGAACGATTCATCGCTTTGGCCATTAGCTGGGTGAGCATAGTACCTGCCGCGCCAACCACCATACCGGCAATAATCAAGG
The DNA here is from genome assembly GCA_031428155.1 of Arenimonas sp. GTDB lineage: Bacteria > Pseudomonadota > Gammaproteobacteria > Xanthomonadales > Xanthomonadaceae > Arenimonas. The sequence goes on from JANPOU010000052.1 coordinate 557, forward strand.
CTTCAATGCCTAATACATAGCCTTCAAACGCCACCGCCAAACCGGTGAGTGCGTTGAATAATGAAATCACCACTGGCATATCGGCGCCACCAATTGGCAAGGTCATCAGCAAGCCAACCGCTAATGCCAAAATAAAGAATCCGATGATGACAGGCTGTTGCAAATACAAAATGGATAACACGGCTAATATTATCGCGCCGACAAAAATCGCTAAGTTGAACAACTGCTGGCCAGGAAATACAAAACGCCTATCCATTCGGCCATCAAGCTTTGCCCAGGCAATTAACGAGCCGGTCAATGAAATGGAACCAATCAAGGAGCCGAGCACAGCAAAAATTACCAACACTTTGGAAGTGGGCTCACCTGTATTAGCTGACATTCTTAATAGCTCAACAAGGCCAATAGCCGCCGCCGATCCACCGCCCATGCCGTTATACAAGGCAACCATCTGCGGCATGTCAGTCATAGCTACTTTCTTGCCGGAAATCCACGCTACACCAACGCCAACGCTTAATGCCGCGAGAATCCAAGGCATATTATGCAAGCCCTGCCCTTCGCTGTCTTGATAGAAAAAGCTGGCCAATGTTGCCAGCACCATACCAACACCCGCCCACTGAATACCACTACGGGCCTTAAGTGGCGACGACATGCGTTTGATGCCGAGAATAAATAACACAGCCGCAATTAAGAACGCCGCCTGTACTAAAAATAAGGAAATAGTCATTCTTATTCTCCCTTCGGCTTGGAAGGTTTGAACATTTCAAGCATTCGCTCGGTGACAACATAACCGCCCGCCGCATTGCCTGCGCCAAGCACCACGGCAATGAAGCCAATGATTTTTTCGAAGTTACTTTCAGCGTGACCCAAAACTACAATAGCTCCAACTAATACAATACCGTGCACGAAGTTTGAGCCCGACATCAATGGGGTATGCAGAATAACCGGTACGCGCCCGATGATTTCATAGCCAGTGAAGGCAGCTAAAATAAATACGTAAAGATACAAAAAACCGTCCATTATTGGGCTCCTTGGTTTGGCTCTGCGCCTTGATGGGCGATGCAGGTTTTGGCAACTAATTCATCCTCGAACGGAATATGCAGTTGGCCATGTTCTGTAATCATCAAGCTCAAAAAATTGAATAGATTACGCGCATACATTTCGCTGGCATGCACAGCGCCCATACTGGATAAATTGAGTGGCCCTGAAACCAATACGCCATTGCAATCCACATCTTTTCCGGGCTCGGTGAGCGCGCAATTACCGCCTGTTTCAGCGGCGAGATCCACAATAACACTGCCACGGCGCATACCTGCAACCATGCTTTCAGTTATGATCTTTGGCGCAGGGCGACCCGGAACTGCGGCAGTGGTAACAATCACATCAATGCCTTTCAAATGCTCGCCTAATCGTTGTTGCTGCAAGGCGCGCTCGTCGTCAGTTAATGCCCGTGCATAGCCGCCTTCACCAGCAGCGCTCACACCTAAATCGAGAAACTTGCCGCCCAGAGATTCAATCTGTTCGCGGGTTTCAGGCCGCACATCAAAACCTTCAACCTGCGCGCCCAAGCGTTTTGCAGTGGCAATCGCTTGCAAGCCTGCAACACCGGCACCCACGATGAGTACTTTCGATGGCCTAATAGTACCCGCGGCGGTGGTTAGCATTGGGAAAAAACGCGGCGCTAGCTGTGCGGCAATCAGCACCGCTTTATAACCGGCCATACCCGCTTGCGAACTAAGAATATCCATCGCTTGTGCGCGCGTAGTGCGCGGCAGTTTTTCAAGCGCGAAAGCTGATAGCTTGCGATTAAGATAAACCGGAATTTGTTCTTGTGCTTTATGCGGAGCTAAAGCGCCGATGATAATGGCCTGTTCTTTTAATTGCGCTAATTGCTCGCTGGCTGGCGCTTGCACACATAGCAACACATCAGCTTGGGCCAGCGCTTGTTCTGCGTTAGTAGAAATATTTGCATCAATATAATCGCTGTCTGAAAAGCCGGCACTAAGACCCGCTCCAGACTCAATGGTAATGGACAGACCTTTAGCAATTAATTTTTTACAGACTTCAGGTGTTAACGCAATACGGCGTTCACCCACGGCATGTTCGCGAATCATAACAACAGTTGGCATGAGTACTCTCCCTAGTACATCTATCCTACTGTATTGCTAAAATTTCGTCAGCCTTATTAACCGAAATCGGTTTTTAAGCGATTCAACACACGATCCATGGTCTGCTCGAAGACATTGTCTTCGGCATGAATGATGAGTTTGCCTTGCTTCTTCATTTGGGCCAGTTCTTCAACGGATACCACCAAAACACGCACGCCACGGCGATTCACAAACATCAAGCGCGATGAAATGGGGCTAATCCAAGCCAGTTTTATGGGTGAGTAACTGCCGTTACTGCCTTCCAGTTGCAACCATGTGCCAATCGGCAATACTTTAAAGAACTCAGCATCTTCTTGAACGTAATCCAAAGCATCTTTGTTGAAGACTAGGTGCAATGCCGACTCGGACAAACCCGAAGCTTGCTCTGTCGAACCAGAAATTTGTTCTGCATGTGCGGATAGCACAGGTTTATCAGCATGAAAGTATTTGGCGCTTTCAGCGATTCGCTGCACTAATGCCATGGAAGAATCCGCAAGCACACCCGAGCTAGCCAGTACTGATTCAATGCATGGGCGCATTTTCATCAAGCTCTCATAGCGTGCTTCTGGCGCGTCGTTGCTGAGAATGGTAATGGCGTCATCGGCCACTTTCACAGCAACAGCCCAAGCAGGGCTCTCTTCACCTTCACGAAGCGCAATCATGGAAAGATGGTGTGTCCAATAACGCGAGAAGAAATCTTGTATGACAGCAGGCAGCTCAGCATTATTGGTGCGGGCTTCCAGCTCTCTGGCTGCTAACATACGCGCATTTTCAAGACGCTCTTGGCCACGTTGCGCTTCTTTGGCACGTTTTTCAGCTAAATCAATACGCCGGCGGTGCTGCTCAAGATAGGTTCTAAGCTCATGCTCGAGCAATTCAAAAATCGCGATGTCTTCATTGAAGCCAGACACCAATTGATCAACGGTGTTTTCGGCCTTGCCGAGCAATTCACGCTCTTGCGGGCCATCACCATGATTGCCTTCAATGGCTTCGGTTAATGCGTTCAATAATTTTCTTGCTGGGTGCGCTTTAGTTAAGAACAAACGGCGGTCCAACACAGCTGCCTTGGTATATGGCACAACCAAACGTGAAATCAGCGTTTTGGCTTCATCACGGAAATCGCGTTCCGACATCAATACATCAAACAGCATACCGACCAAATCGACAGCATCTTCATCAGCGGCTTTGATTTGATACGACTCAGAAGTCAAACCAATTTTTTTGGTGTTATTCAACATTTCCGACTTCATCATCGTTGCAATTGAATTGTTGGTATTTTTCATTGCGGTAGCAATGGAATCAGGCATCGGTGATTGTAAAAGTGAAAGCACTGAAATCATTTCATGGGTTGAAAGCATATGCCGAAGCTCTTGATTGCCGTTTAAGCCATTGCGTGATGTACGCCCGTTAGACTGTTGCGCGGCATTTTCTGCTTGCGGCCTTAAGGTATGCAGGTAATTACAAATTTCTTCGAACAAGGCATTCTCGGCAACGCCCATTGGCATATCGGAGCCAGAAAATGCATTGCCAGATTGCGACTGAGTTTGAGCAAAACCACTTCCAATTGGCGCAGAACCCACTGGTGCATGCGATGAAGCAGTGCGTGTTTCTGAACGCATAGGCTGCTTCTTGGCAGCCCGCAATGGGTGCAAGTTGGGCAGAATGCCGGCTTTAACCATCGGCTGATTCACTTCATCAAGCAATACTGCAACACAATCCAATAAAGCGACTTCATAATATCTAAACATAATGGCACGGACTTTCGGCGACAACTCAAGACCATGCATGGCAACACGAAGCAGTTCGGCAATATGTTTTTCAGTTAATGGCGTTTTAGCTTTCTCAGCTAAGTCAAAACCAAACAGCGCGCAGAAGCGTTCACTGGTAATGGAAATTGCCTCACTAAAGCTACGTGACAAAGCTTCGGAAATCAGTTCCGTACTAACCACATCATCGGTATCATCAATTTCGACCAAACTCAAATCAGCACTAATGACAACTGCAGGCCGCAACTGTGAATGAAATTTTGCAAAGCGTAATTCAACGGCAGTTGAGAATTGTGATTCAATAGCCTGCGTTGCTGACCTCATCATTCTGAGGTTTTCAATATTGGGCGAACCAATCGTTGATTGATCTTGCTGGCAAATATCATATAGAAAATTATCAGCTAAGGTGATGCCTTTATGCAGCGTATCAGCAAGTTGTTTTTTGCTGATTGTTGAGATTTGTGCATATAGCGATTCATGACCAGGAAATGGTCGGCCCACATTCATACTTCCTGATTGATTAATCACAACCTATCTCCTTAAGTCGTACAAAATTTATCATATATCACCAACATGACGCTTTTATGTGCGTTTGCTCACAAATCAGCATAAACAAAACTGGGCTGATGATAAACTAACCTGTATGACTACCACCTTAAGCTTAAATTCAAGAATATCAAGCCCTAGCAAGCATTTATGTGAGCCAGGTCCTAATAATTCGCAACTAACTGACATTCTTAAATCCGCACTGCACTGCCCCGATCATGGCCGATTACGACCTTGGCGGTTTGTCTTAATTCAAGGCATTCAACGCCAAAAGCTGAGTGATTTGCTGATTGAACGCGTTTTGCTTGAGCTGCCAGAAGCCTCGCCAGTGCGAATTGAAAAAGAGCGTAGCCGTTTCAGCTTTGCTCCGTGCATTATTACTGTGGTGCTCAATCCGCTTAAAAACCATAAGGTTCCTGAAATCGAGCAAATCTTATCTGGCGGCGCTTTATGTATGAATATGCTGCATGCCGCACATCAACTGGGCTTTGGTGCGCAATGGCTAACCGGCTTTGCTGCTTACGATCAAGCCATCCATACCGCACTTGGCCTGAGTGCCAATGAACAAATTTTAGGCTTTATTCACATCGGCACCAAAACACAAGAACCTGTTGAACGCGAACGGCCTGATGTTGAGAGCTTACTGACACAGGCCAAGCTATGAGGCCTTTGTATTTAGTTGATTCAAGCATGTATGTGTTTCGCGCGTGGTTTTCCATGCCGAATGAATTCTTTGATACCGAAAATAATCCGACCAATGCCGTGCAAGGCTTTACCCGCTTCGTGTGCGAGCTGATTGAACGTGAAAAGCCCGAGCATATCTTTTTCGCGTTTGATGAGTCGTTGGATACTAATTTTCGCAATGAACTGTATCCGGCCTATAAGGCCAACCGCGACCCAGCGCCACTAGAGTTGAAAAGACAATTTGGCTACTGTAAACAGATTTGTCGTGCGCTCGGTTTTGGTGTGTTGGTGAATGGCGAGTATGAAGCCGATGATTTGATTGGTTCAGCCTTAATGAAAGCCAGAGCAGCTGGGCAACACAGCCTTATTCTTTCTGCTGATAAAGACCTATCGCAACTGCTCAGCGAACACGACGTGCAATGGGATTATGCTAAAAATGTGCGCTGGCAATTAGCTGGTGTGAAAGATAAGCATGGCGTGCACGCCCACCAACTGGCCGATTACTTGGGCTTAACTGGCGACGCGGTGGACAATATCCCCGGCGTTCCTGGCATTGGCCCAAAAACTGCAGCTATTTTGCTTAGCCATTTTGGCAGCTTGGATGCCTTGCTCGAAAAACTCGATGAAGTGCCGTATCTGCGCATTCGTTCTGCCGCGCAACATGCATTACGTTTGAAAGAGCATCGCGAATTGGCTTTGCTAAGCCGCAATTTAGCCACTATACGTTGCGACGCACCGATGCCAGACACGCATGAATTTGGTGTTCGGCAAGCACCTGATACAAATGCCTTGACGGCTTTAATCGAGCAACTGCGCTTTGGGCCACTCACTCGCCGCCGTTTGCTTTCCTTATAATCTACTGAAGAACACTATGCGCGAACATTCCGATAAAAAAACCGTTTACCAAGGCAAATATTTGCGTTTGTGTACGCAAGACCACTGGGAGTTCGCCGAACGCACCCATGCCGGTTCAGCAGTGGTTATTGTTGCCAAAACACCGGATGATAAATTGTTATTCGTTGAGCAATTTCGCATTCCAGTGGGGAAAAACACCATCGAGATGCCCGCCGGATTAGTTGGCGACACCGATGCCAACGACACCTTAGAACTGGCCGCAAAGCGTGAACTGCTGGAAGAAACTGGCTGGCAGGCAGACAACGTGGAAGTGCTGATGATTGGCCCAAGTTCTTCAGGCATGAGCAACGAACTAATTGCTTTCGTTCGCGCTACCAGCCTAACGCGCATCAACGCGGGTGGCGGCGATGAAACCGAAAATATCACCGTGCACGAAATACCGGCGGCAGAAGCTGCGCAATGGCTGACCCAGAAAATGGCCGAAGGCTACGCCATGGATCCGAAATTATGGGCCGGCCTGTGGTTTGTGGATAAGAATCCGGATGGTTCTCTGGTTTAGCGAAACGAATTCGTTGCCTCAACCAAAGCCGCTGTATTCTCGGCTTCAAATGCGGAATGCCCGGAAGTAGGTGAAATTACGAGTTTCGCTTCCGGCCACGCCTGATGCAAATCCCAAGCATTTTGCACGGGGCACACTACATCGTATCGACCGTGCACAATAACCGCTGGTATATGGCGGATTTTGTGCACATCGCGTAGTAGCTGATCGTCAAACTCGAAAAAACCTTTATTCACGAAATAATGATTTTCAATACAGGAAAAACTTAAGGCAAAATGTGGATCTTCATGGGCATTTAAAAAGTCTGCGTCGGGTGTTAGCAAACTGGTGGCACCTTCCCACATCGACCACGCCTTGGCCGCCGCCAACTGCACGGATTCGTCTCTTGAGGTTAAGCGCTTGTGATAGGCCAGCATCATATCGCTGCGTTCGGCTTCGGGAATAAAATCACGATACGGTTGCCAAGCATCAGGGAATATTCGGTGTGCACCATCTTGATAAAACCACTCCAGCTCCCAACGGCGTAGCATGAAAATGCCACGCAATACCAATTCGGTAACGCGCGATTCGTGCATTTGGGCGTATGCTAAAGCCAACGTTGAACCCCAACTGCCACCAAACACTTGCCAGCGCTCAATGCCAAGGTGTTCGCGCAATTGCTCAATATCGGCCACCAAATGCCAAGTTGTGTTGTCGGTTAAATTCGCGTGCGGTGTGGATTTTCCGGAACCACGTTGGTCAAACAGAATAATTCGATACACTTCTGGATCGTGGAATTGGCGCATTTTTGAGTTACTTCCCGAACCTGGGCCACCATGCAAAATAATGACCGGCTTACCGTTTGGGTTACCAGATTGTTCAAAGTACAGCGTGTGTGTGCTGTCTACAGGTAAAAACCCTGAATGAAAAGGCTCGATATTTGGGTAAAGTGAATGCATAAAAACCTTCCAATGGCTTTAACCATAGTATCGCAAGAATTGCTTGCACTTACAAAAAGATGCGGTATGCTCTTAGATATGTATTTGCCCACGCCAAAACTGGCTGTTGTGGGCGCTGGGAAATTCAGCCCCCCGGCAGGTCAACTACCCCCTAACGATTTTAGAATCCCGCGCGTTTTGTCACTCGACGCATACGGCAACATCCAAAATTGGATGCATTGGCAGGATGCCGTGTGCTTGTATGTGCGTGGCGCAGTGTCTTGGACCATGGGTGAACCGTGCATGACGGTACATGGCGGTAAAAATCGACTCACTGGCGAACAAAGCATAGTTGAGCTGCACCCGATTGTTGCAGCCCGTGGCCATGCTAATTTTCGCTCACACCTGCCCTCTCCTGCGCTCACTAACATTGCGCTTTTCGCCCGCGACAAACAACTTTGCTTGTATTGCGGCAAAGACTATTCACGGCATGTGCTAACCCGCGATCATGTGAAACCCTTGTGTTTGGGCGGCAAAGACATCTGGGAAAATGTGGTTAGCTCATGCTTCAAATGCAATTCTAAAAAAGGCGGTCGCACACCACAACAAGCCAATATGCCTTTGCTAGCCATTCCGTATCGGCCAAGCTGGGTAGAACATCTATTGCTTTCAAACCGCAACATTCTTGCTGATCAAATGGCTTTCCTTAAGCAACATCTACCCAAACACCCGCGTGGCGAACAGTTCAGCTTCCAATAGCCTACGCCGATTTAACAACAAAACTTGCCGTAAACAGCCAATTACAAGACAATATCAGTCTATCCAAGAGCTTTGACTGATGGACCGCGAACGCTTCCCCTTACTATCAAACATCCCAACGCCCGATTTGCTGCGCAAACTGCCAGAAGCAGATTTACCCAAAGTAGCCGATGAATTGCGTGCCTACTTAATTGAAACGGTGAGCCAAGCAGGCGGCCACTTTGGTGCTGGTTTAGGTGTTGTGGAACTCACAGTAGCCTTGCATTATCTGTATGAAACCCCTGAAGATCGGCTTATCTGGGATGTTGGCCATCAAAGCTACCCACATAAAATATTGACTGGCCGCGCCGAAAGCATTCATACCGTTAAAAAGAAGCATGGTATAGCACCGTTTCCTCGTCGCGAAGAAAGCCCTTACGATACCTTTGGTGTTGGGCACTCTTCCACATCGATCTCGGCGGCCTTAGGCATGGCTGTTGCTGCCCAGCGCAACGCTGAAAATCGGCACGTGGTGGCAGTTATCGGCGATGGTGCGATGACCGCTGGAATGGCTTTTGAAGCGTTGAACCACGCAGGCGGCATGGAGCCCGAGCCAAATTTTCTGGTGATATTGAACGACAACCAGATGTCGATCTCTGAGAACGTGGGTGGCATGACTAAAATGCTCGGCAAGATGATGGCTTCGGCAACTTTAAACAAAGTTCGCGAAGGCGGTAAAAAAATTCTGGGCGATAAAAACAAACCGGCCGCAAAATTTATGCGACGTTGGGAAGAACATTGGAAAGGCATGTTTGTGCCGTCCACCTTGTTCGAAGAAATGGGTTTCCATTACAACGGCCCAATTGATGGCCACGATTTACCGGCTTTATTGGGCGCGCTGAAAACCGCGAAAACCCTGAAAGGCCCGCAACTGATGCATGTGCTCACCACCAAAGGCAAAGGCTATAACTTAGCTGAGGGCGATCAAATTGAGTATCACGCGGTTTCACCATTTGACCCTAATATCGGCATTGTTAAAAAAGCGCAAGGCAAACCAAGCTACACCCAAGTATTCGGCGATTGGCTGTGCGATATGGCGAAAACCGATGCCAAATTGATGGGCATAACCCCAGCTATGCGCGAAGGTTCTGGCTTGGTACGTTTTTCACAGGAATTTCCGCTGCAATATTTCGACACCGCCATTGCTGAGCAACATGCCGTGACATTTGCTGCTGGTTTGGCTTGTGAAGGCGCAAAACCGGTGGTGGCGATTTATTCCAGCTTCCTGCAACGCGCTTATGACCAACTCATTCATGATGTGGCTTTGCAGAATCTGGATGTGCTGTTCGCCATTGACCGTGCCGGCTTAGTTGGCCCAGATGGCGCAACACATGCAGGTAGCTTTGATTTGAGTTTTCTGCGCTGTATTCCAAACATGGTAATCATGGCGCCTTCTGATGAGCGCGAATGTCGGCTAATGCTAAGCACCGGTTACTACCACGCTGGGCCAGCCGCGGTGCGTTACCCGCGCGGCAGTGGCACAGGCGTTGCCGCTGGCGAAGATTTAGCCACAATCAACATCGGCAAAGCACGCGTTGTACGCAACGGCAAACAACTGGCGATCCTTTCTTTTGGTAGCACACTGTCAGCCGCGCAATCGGTTGCTGAACAACTCGATGCCAGCTTAATCGATATGCGTTTTATCAAACCACTTGATGAAGCCATCATTCTGCAACTAGCAGAAACGCACACCCGCTTTGTCACGGTAGAAGACAATGCCATTATGGGCGGCGCCGGCAGCGCGGTTTGCGAATTCATTAACAAAGCTCACATCCGCGCTGAGGTTTTGCAGCTGGGCTTGCCAGACATATACCAAGAACACGCCAGCCGCGAAGAATTATTGGCCGAAGCGGGCATAGATTCAGCCGGAATACTAAACGCTATCGCCGAACGTTGGCCTTAATGGTAGGGGCAGACCCATGTGTCTGCCCAAATTGATAAGACGCACACTTTCAATCAAGGGCGCACACATGGGTGCGCCCCTACAAAATTCGCCCCAACGTTACCCGATCACGCAATTCCAAATCCTGTTCGGTTTGGATGTCGACAAATCCAGCGTTTGTGAACAATTCACCAATGTCAGCGGCCTGATTCCAACCATGCTCAATCAGCAGCCAGCCTTGTGGTTGCAAATGATTTTTAGAGCCAGCAATAATCAAGCGAATAGCATCCAAGCCATCAACACCGGAAGCCAATGCCGTGCGCGGCTCGAAGCGCAGATCGCCTTGTTGCAGGTGTTCGTCGGCATCTTCAATATATGGCGGATTACTAACGATAATATTAAACGACTGCCCAGCTAATTCTGTGTACCAATCGCTGCGTATAAACTCGATGCTCCGAATTTTCAGTTCAGCCGCATTGCTTCTTGCCAGCACTAATGCTGGCTTAGAAAAATCCACTGCGGTAACACGTGCCAATGGGCATTCGTGTGCAATCGCTAATGCAACAGCGCCGGTTCCGGCGCCTAAATCCAGCACGTTGCAAGCATGCTCAGGGTGAATGCGCGCCAAAGCGAGCTCCACCAACAGTTCGGTTTCAGGTCGAGGAATCAAGGTATCGGGCGAGACCTGCAAATCAAACGACCAAAATCCGCGCCGCCCGGTGATATAGGCAACCGGCTCGCCCAGCACACGGCGCTGCACTAACACATCAAATGCTGCACATTGCTGTTCGCTAGGCGAATGATCTGCAAATGCATACAGCCAAGAACGCGACTTGGCCAAAGCATGCGCAAGCAGAAATTCGGCATCAATACGCTGCAAGCCGGCGCCGGTCTGGGCAGTTGCTTGTTTCAAAAGGCTAGTTATATCGGTCATAGCAATAGCATAACCGATTGGATTTGCTCAAATACAACGGTTTAATTGATACGCAAAGCCAATTGACTCTATACTTATCATAGTTACTCTCTATGCAAAGACAGACTATGAACTTACGCGATTTACGCTATTTCATTGCGTTGGCAGATACGCGGCATTTTGGCCGTGCGGCAGCTTCCTGCTTTGTTAGCCAGCCAACCTTATCAACGCAATTAAAAAAATTAGAAGAAGAACTCGGCGTCGTTTTGTTTGAGAGGGCGCCGCGCAATATTCTGCTAACCCCCGCTGGCGAATTGATTTTGCGGCATGCGCGCGAGGCCTTGGCTCAGGTTAAACAAATGCATGATATTGCCAAACATACCAAAGACCCTGAATCTGCCTCGATTAAACTCGGTATTTTCCCAACCCTGGGCCCGTATTTATTGCCGCATGTGATACCCAATATCCGCAAGCGTTTTCCGAATCTTGAGCTATTGCTGGTTGAAGAAAAGACCGAAATTCTTATTCAGCAATTGCGTAGCGGGCAAATAGATACCGCGATTTTGGCCGAACCGGTCATCGATGATCAATTTGAATGTTTAGCTTTATTTACTGAGCCTTTTGTATTGGCATTGCCAGAAAAACACCCGCTTAGCAAACAACGCACGCTAGGCTTGAACGAACTGCAACAGCAGCATTTGTTGTTATTGGAAGATGGCCATTGTTTGCGCGAACAAGCGCTGGATGTGTGCGCGTTGTCGGGGGCTAGTGAAAAAGAAGGCTTTCGCGCCACTAGCCTTGAAACACTACGGCAAATGGTTGCCGCGGGCGTGGGCATTACATTGTTGCCGATGTTAGCCGTGCAGCCACCAGTACCAAAATCGCCGTATATTCGACTATTGCCGTTCAAAAACCCAGCCCCCACTCGGAAAATCAGCTTATTCTGGCGAAAAAGTTCGGTGCGCGGCGCATTCATTCGCGAACTTGGGCAACAATTTTGCAAACTGCCGAAATCATTATTTGAAATGAAATCCAACTAATCCGTCATTCGCGTTGATTTTGCTTGAAGCAAAGCCCGCTTGAACAGGGTAAAATGGGCGTTTATGCCCAATCAAGCGATTTATGAGCACCGACACTACTCCTTCCCTGCCCGAAAAAAACGATTTTATTCGCCAAATCATTCGTGAAGATTTGGCTTCCGGCAAACATAGCACTATTCGCACACGCTTTCCGCCCGAGCCAAACGGTTATTTGCACATTGGCCACGCTAAAAGTATTTGCTTGAATTTCGGTATTGGCCAAGAATTTAATGGCTTGGTTAATCTGCGTTTCGACGACACTAATCCATCCAAAGAAGACATGGAATTTGTTGCATCCATCCAAGAAGATGTGCGTTGGTTAGGCTTTGAGTGGAATGAACTGCGCCACGCCTCGGATTATTTTGAGGTGTTCTACCAAAGCGCGTTGAAGCTGATTGATGACGGCAAAGCATTCGTCTGCGATTTAAGCGCCGATGAAGTGCGTGAATACCGCGGCACCTTAACCCACGCAGGCCGCAACTCACCATTTCGTGAGCGCGGTGTTGCAGAAAATCGCGATCTGTTTGAACGCATGCGTGCCGGCGAGTTTGCCGACGGTGCGCGGACCTTGCGCGCTAAAATCGATATGAGCAGCGGCAATATCAATTTGCGTGACCCGGCTTTATACCGCATTCGCAAAATTGCTCATCAAAACACTGGCGATGCATGGCCGATTTACCCGATGTACGATTACGCACATTGTATTTCCGATGCACTTGAAGGCATCACGCATTCCTTGTGCACGCTGGAGTTCGAAGACCATCGGCCTTTATACGATTGGTGCGTGGATCATATCGATTTACCAAATCACCCGCAGCTATTTCAAAGCTTGGTGGATGCAGGTTTTTCAACGCCAGTTTTGAAACCAAGGCAAATTGAATTTTCACGCCTAAATATTAACTACACGGTGATGAGCAAACGTAAATTGCTAGCACTTGTGCAAGACAATTTGGTGAATGGCTGGGATGATCCACGCATGCCAACACTGTGCGGGCTGCGCCGCCGCGGCTATCCGGCCGCCAGCTTGCGCCTATTCTCAGAGCGCATTGGCATCAGTAAACAAAATTCGTTAATTGATTTTTCAGTGCTGGAAAATTGTGTGCGCGAAACCTTGGATGAAAGCGCCGAACGCCGTATGGCTGTTCTAAACCCTATAAAACTGGTGATTGAGAATCTGCCTGAAGGCTACACAGAACAATTACATTTTTCCAATCATCCAAAAAATGAGGGCGCTGGAAAACGTGCCGTGCCATTTAGCCGAGAAATTTGGATTGAACGAGAAGACTTCATGGAAACACCGGTTAAAGATTTCCACCGTTTATTGCCAGATGGCGAAGTGCGCTTGCGCGGCGTGGGTATTGTTAAATGCACTGGCATTGAAAAAAATGGCAATAACATCCTAAGCCTGCGTGGCACGCTCGATTTGGATTCACGCTCAGGCATGGAAGGCTCCAAACGTAAAGTTAAAGGCACCATTCATTGGGTATGCGCGCATGCCAGCGTTGCCGCCGAAGTACGCTTATATGACCGTTTATTCACCGTGGCCAATCCGGATAACGATGAAGATGGAAAAACATACCACGATTACCTTAATCCCGAATCTGTGAAAATCACCCGCGCATACATTGAGCCAGATGCGGCGAATATTGCGCCAGAACAATGCATCCAATTCGAACGCAATGGTTATTTTGTCGCGGATCGAATTGATCACAGCGCTGAGCATCCTGTTTTCAACCGCAGCGTCACCTTGCGCGACACATGGGCGAGCAAATAATGCTTTACGCACAAGTTCACCTGACATTGCCAGCATGGATTCATAGCGAAATCGATCAGCAGAAATCCTATACCGATGCAACCGAGCAAATGGCTTTAGCGATACAACTGTCAGCATTGAATGTTCGCGAACAAACTGGCGGGCCATTTGGCGCCGCCTTGTTCACCGAATCCGGGCGTTTGCTTGGCGTGGGTGTAAATCGCGTTATTCCGAACAATTGCTCGAGCGCGCATGCCGAAATGATGGCATTTGCTACTGCGCAGCAACGCGTGCAGCAATTTCGTTTGAATCAGCTCGGTGAGCGAATCACGCTTGCAACATCTTCTCAGCCATGCACCATGTGTTACGGCGCCTCGTTTTGGGCCGGCATTGATGCCATTTTAATTGGCGCACGCAGTGAAGATGTGCAAAGCTTGGCTGGCTTTGATGAAGGCCCGATGCCTGCCGATTGGCAAGGCGAATGGACTAAGCGCGGCATCAGCGTGCAGTGCGATGTATTGCGCGAACATGCATGCGCAGTGTTGAAAGAATACGGGGAGTCTGGTCTTGTCTACTGAAGGTTTGATTGCCTATTGCAGGCCGGGTTTCGAGCCGGATTTAGCCGCTGAGCTCAGCTATCATGCCGGTTTGCATGGCCTTCCTGCCTATGCCAAAACCGAACGCAATAGCGCGTATGTGCTGATGCTTGGCGCGCCGCGCGAACAAATTAGCCAAGCGATTGCTTTTGATCAACTGATATTTGCACGGCAGAAATATGCACTGATTGACGAGCTGAGAAATCTCGACATTCAAGACCGAGTAACGCCAGTTATTGAAGCTTTGGGTGGCAAAGGTCGGTATGGTGATTTAAGTGTTGAGCACCCCGATTCCGACGACGCGCGCCAGCTTTCCGGATTAGCCAAAGCCTTCGGCAATGCCCTGCGCCCGGCCTTACGCAAACGCGGCCTACTGACTGACAAACCAAATGAAAAGCTGCCTCAACTACATGTAATTTTCATCAGTAATAATCATGTATTGCTGGCCAGTTCAATTGCTAGCGATCGTTCGCCTTGGCCAATGGGTATTGCGCGACTTCGCCAAGACACGCGCGCGCCAAGCCGTTCGGCCATGAAACTGGACGAAGCACTGCTGTGTTTAATGACGCCATCGGAACGTTTAAACCTAATTCACGTGGATATGAAAGCCGCTGATTTAGGTGCATCGCCAGGTGGTTGGAGCTGGGTTCTGGCTAAACATGGCTTACGCGTAAGTGCGATTGATAACGGCCCGATAAACGAAGACGCGCTCGACACTGGACTGATTGAACACATCCGCGCCGACGGCTTTCACTGGCAGCCGCAAAAACCAATAGATTGGATGGTTTGCGATATGGTGGAAACACCAAGCAAAGTGGCGCGCCGAATGGCACAATGGTTTGCCAATGGCTGGTGTCAAAATGCTATATTTAACTTGAAGCTGCCAATGAAAAAGCGCTGGGAAGAAACTGCGCTGTGTTTGGAATTGTTCGAACAACATTGCCAAAAACCCATGCTAATTCGTGCCAAACAGCTCTACCATGATCGCGAAGAAATCACCGTCTTTGCGCGTGTCAACAAATAACCACTTAACAGAAACTATTTTATGTCCGCTGAAATCGCCATTACCAAAACCCAGAATTCTCGCTTAGCTACGATTGATTGGAATCATCTGCCATTCGGCCGTATTTTTACCGATCATATGCTCAGCATGGATTATGCCAATGGCGCGTGGCAGCAAGCGCACATTATGCCGTTTGGGCCGCTCAGCCTGAACCCGGGTAATGCCACATTGCATTATGGCCAATCAATTTTCGAGGGCATGAAAGCGGTGCGCGCCAAAGACGGCCGCATCACGCTGTTTCGTCCTGAGATGAATGCCAAGCGTTTCAATGAATCTTGCTTGCGCATGTGTATGCCACAAATTGATGAAACCCTGTTTATCGATCTAATTAAACAGCATGTGGCACACGAGCAACAATGGATTCCTAATACCGATAATGCCTCCTTGTATATTCGGCCATTTATTTTTGCCACTGACGATTTCCTTGGTGTGCGTCCGTCGGAAAGTTATAAATTTATGATTCTAACCTGCCCAGTGGGTGCGTATTATTCCGAACCGGTATCAGTCAAAATTGAAGAGCATTACACACGCGCAGCTGAAGGCGGCGTGGGCCGTGCCAAAACGGCCGGCAACTACGCGGCTTCGTTGTATCCAACCAAACTCGCCAACGATGAAGGCTTCCACCAGCTGATCTGGACCGATAGCAAAGAACATAAATACCTTGAAGAATCTGGCACGATGAACTTAGTGTTGGTCATCGATGGCGTAATTGTGTCGCCGTCGGAAGATTCCGATACCATCTTGCGCAGTGTGGTTAAACGCTCGGTGGTTGAGCTTGCCAAATATTGGGGAATGCCGGTTGAAGAGCGTCGCATTTCAGTTGAAGAAGTGGTGCACGCCATTCGCGAAGGCCGCTTAACAGATGCATTCGGTGCAGGTACAGCTGCAACCATTGCACCTATTGCTAAAATTGGCTATCGCGGCGAAGTATTTGATTTGCCGCCGGTTGCTGAGCGCGTGGTATCAAACAAAATCAAAGCTTATTTGGATGGCATTAAAACCGGCGATTGCGCGGATGAATTGAATTGGTGCGTTGAGATTTGATTTAAAGCCCCGCCGCATAACGCGCCATGGCGTTTTTCAATGGTGTGATTTTATTGCCTAAGCCAAGCATCGGGCCACGCAATAAACTCAATGCAAAATTATCGTTAGAAAATACACGATTGATATTCTCGAATGCATATGCCGCCATCGCATTATCGCTAAAGCGTTGCCGTGCCCAACGATGCAAGCCATTTAACTCAAGCGGATCGAGCTGCTTAGCTTGCGCACTCACGAAAACCTTCTGCAATTCAGCCACATCGCGAAGGCCTAAATTCACGCCCTGCCCAGCCAGCGGATGCACGGCATGAGCGGCGTCGCCAAGCAACAGGGTTCGATCTTTCAGCATGGTATCGGCAAGCTGACGCTGCAGTGGAAAAGCAGCGCGTTCGGATATCAAGCGTGTTTTGCCTAAAGTTCCGGCAAAGGCTGAATCCAAGGCAAGGCAAAATGTTTCTGCATCAACTTTTAAAAGTTCATCCGCGCGAGCATTTGGCAAGGTCCATACAATCGAGCAGACAGTATCGGAAAATGGCAAAAATGCCAGCGGCCCAGTGCTCAGAAAGCGCTGCCATGCGGTATTTTGATGCGACAGCTCGGTTTCAATAAATGCCACCAAACCTTTTTGTTGATAATCGTGGGTCTTACTTTCAATGCCCATCAGTTCACGGACTTTAGAGCGCGCACCATCTGCGCCAATGGCTAACAACGCATCAAACTCAATACCGCTTTGCAATGTGAGTTGAACCGAATTTGGATTTGCATGAATATTTTTTATTTTATCGGGGCAATAAAATTGCACATTTTTTTCATGCTGCAACGCTTGCCAAAGCACATCAACAATTACATCGTTTTCAACAATATGTCCTAAACAGTTTTGCCCCAACTCGCTGGCTGTAAACTGTAAAGGATCGCCTTGCACTTCATCAAACACAGTCATGTTGTTGTAAGCTTTGGCACGCTTAGCTTTAATAGCTGTCCACACGCCTAACTGCTCAAGAAAGTGCTGATTATCCAGTGCAAGTGCATACACACGTAAATCAGGCGCATCGCTCTTCCACACTTTTGGTGTGTGTGCCTCAATAATGGCAACTTGCAAACCGTGCTTTGCGGACATTAGTGCTGCCGCCAAGCCCACAACGCCGGCGCCAACAATAGCAATATCGGCCTGCACTTTCATGAATTGATGTCCAATAATTGCTGATGACGACTACCCATAGCCGATGACACCATTGAAGTAGCCAGGTGCGGCATTTGCCCTAGAGTTGATAGCGCGATTGAGCGTACAGCGTGCATAGGCAAGCCTTGGTTGCTGGTTAATTTTGCCAGTCCATCGCTAAAAGCCAGTGTCTGCTCACGGTCTTGCACTCGGCTCTGAGCATATCGCACCGGCAAATCATCACTCAAACCAAATTGCTTGATAAGCTGCGCGAAGCTCAACACATCACGCAAACCTAAGTTAAAGCCTTGCGCACCTATTGGGTGAATGGTTTGTGCAGCATTGCCCATCAGCACACAGCCCGGCACCGCAATACGTTCGGCCAAAACCCGCTTTAATGGATAATGCGAACGTTTACCGACTTGCAAAATTTTCCCCACTCGCCAACCAAAACGCTGCTGAAAGTATTCGCAGTATGCACTATCGCTTAAACTGGAAATTGCTGTTGCATTTTCGGTGCTAACGCTACATATTGAGCCAAACTGCCCTTCGCCCATTGGCAACAAAGCCACCGGCCCTTGTTCGCTAAAGCGCTCATAGGCCATACCATTGCTGGATTTTTCGGCGTGTAGCGAACACACAAACAGCTGTTGCTGATAATCATGCTCAAGTGTGCCAATAGCAAGTGCTTGGCGCACAAACGAATGTGTGCCATCAGCTGCCACCACAAACCGTGCATGTATCAAGCGTTTGCCATCAGTTGGAGTTTCAAGTTGCAACACTGCACTGCCATCGCCCATGCTGAATTCGCTTAGCTGGGCTGGGCAAAAACGCTGGGTATTTTTCAATACACTCACTTGCCCAACCAATGCTGCGCCTAAATCTTGCGCAAGTACCACACCGCCAAACGCGGCATGGCCAAATTCGCTGGCTTTTAGCAACACACGCCCGAAATCGCCAACCCGGCTAACATGAATTTGGGTAATGGCTGTTAGTTGATGCTGTAAGCGCTTTAACACGCCAAGCTGCATTAAGGCATCAAGGCTGAGCTTTGACAGTGCTAACTTGCGTTGATCAAACCCTGATGCCGCCTGCGCGCTTTCAGCGGCTTCAATCAAGGCTATACGCAAGCCAAACGGCTCCAAAGCGCACGCCAAGCTTGAGCCGACTAAACCACCGCCAACTATGGCTATATCAAAAGTTTCGGGCTGACACTGCACGTTTTTCCATCTCAGAAGCGGCTGAATAAGGTATTCTATTACCGATTGCCTTTTTCTGCCTTGAGTGTTTTATGCCGAACCACACCGCTTCCCCGTTTTCAGCCGGCCCTTTGGTCTTAATTGGCTTAATTATTGCCGTGGCATTAACCCGTTTGATACCGCATCCACCCAATTTCTCGCCGGTTGAAGCCATGGCTTTATTTGGTGGTGCGTATTTTGCGAAACGCAGCTGGGCGGTTTTGGTGCCATTAGTTGCGCTGTTCATTTCAGATTTGGGCTTGGGCCTAATGTTGGGCGGCGATTATTTCCAATACTTTGTTTCGGCTGGATTTTTACTGGTGTATATCACTATTGCGGCATTAAGCCTGTTAGGAATTGGCTTGCGAAATAAAATCTCGGTTTTGCGTGTTGCTGGCTATGGCATTGCTGGTTCGGTGATTTTCTACTTAGTCACTAATTTTGGTGTGTGGTTTGGTTCTAGTTTCTATTCACAAACCGCCAATGGCTTAATCGCTGCGTATGTTGCAGGCCTGCCGTTTCTACAAAATGGCGTGCTAGGTACATTGTTCTATTCAGCTGTATTATTTGGTGGTTATGAGCTACTGAAACAGCGCCTGCCCGCTTTGGCAAATACACGCGCTTAATGGGCAATCGATTAACCAAAATCTATACTAAAACCGGCGATGATGGTTCCACCGGCTTAGGAGATGGCTCGCGCGTTTCTAAAGATTCAGCCCGCGTTGCTGCCTATGGCACAGTGGATGAAGCTAATTCAGCGCTTGGATTAGTGCTGGCTTGTGAAATACCCGACGACGTTCGCAAACTTCTCGTTTCTGTGCAGCATCATATGTTCGATTTGGGCGGCGAATTATGCATTCCAGGGCATGCAGCCATATTCGACGAAGATATTCTGCATCTTGAGCAACAGCTCGATGCGTTTAATGCCGATTTACCGGCATTAAAAGATTTTATTTTACCTGGTGGTGGCTTAGCGGCGAGTCATTGCCATTTGGCACGCACCATCTGCCGGCGCGCTGAACGCGAAGTGGTCACTTTGTCTCGCCATGATGCGGTAAGGCCTGAAGCCATTCGCTATCTAAACCGTTTATCGGATTTATTATTTGTATTAGCGCGCGTATTAGCACGTGCTAGCGGCCATGGCGAAGTTTTATGGCAGCATGATCGACGCAGAGCAACTTGATGAATCGCAATATATTATCCCTCGCATGCCTGAGTATATTGCTCAACACAACATGCCAAGCTCAAGACGGGCAGACTGTTTGGCAGGTTTGCGATAACCCTGAAGCGATGCCATTGTTTCAAGCGCTGAGCGCAGAACGCATCGAGAATCCGGAAACACTGCCGACCGATATTTTTTCCAATAACTTCAATATCCAAAAACAGGATGAATCGGTCTTTGAAGGCAATGTTGAGCTTATCCGTGGTCAAGATTGGTTAAGCACCGATAAATTGCGCTATACGCACAGCAATGAAACCTACCAAACCGAAGGGCTGGTCCGTTTTCAAAACCAAACACTGCGAATGACAGCCGAAAGCGCTAAAGGCAATACCAAAACCGACAGTATTGAACTTACCGGCCTAAACTACCAATTTCATGATAGCGATGCCAATGGCAGTGCAGAAAAAGTCACTGTGCATGGTCAGACTAATCAGTTAAGCCAAGCGAATTTTTCAACCTGCCCACGTAATCATCGAAGCTGGCAATTTGTTGCTGATGAAATCAACATCAATAATGAAACACATAAAGGCAGCGCCAAGAATGCGCGCCTAAAAATTGGTAATGTGCCAATTTTCTGGCTTCCCTATATGCAGTTTCCAACCGACAGCAATCGCAGCTCCGGCTTGCTATCACCAACGGTTGGGCAAGACAGCTTAAATGGCTTAGAACTAGCCTTGCCGTATTATTTAAATTTAGCACCCAACTACGATGCCACGCTAACACCTCGCTATTTTAGTAAGCGCGGCTTTATGCTGGAAACAGAATTTCGCTATTTATTTGGCCAACAACAAGGTGAGTTTTCAAGCACCTATTTACCAAATGACGAGCTTCGTGATGGAAGTCGCTATCTTTTGTCTTGGTCGCATTTTATTGCCATGAACCGCTCATGGAATTTCCAAAGCAATTTAAATCACGCCAGTGATGAGTTTTATTTCTCGGATTTCGGTAACTCCATTACAGAAACATCTACCGCACTTATCAAAAGCGAAATGGGTTTCTATGGTCGTGGAAAATACTGGAATCTTGAACTATCGGCCGCTAACTGGGAAATTGCCAACCCAACCCAAGCGCCCGGCTCAGAGCCCTACCGGCGTCTGCCCCGCATCGCATTAAGCGGCTCGAAGCCCTTTTTCCCTTGGCTTGAAATAGGCTTAAATGCAGAAGCAGTTGCCTTTACACACGACCAACTTAATGACGGCAATCGTTTGGATATTACACCATTCATCAAATTGCCTTTTAAAGGTGCTTTTTGGTATGCCACACCAAGTCTTAGCTGGCGGCAAACCGAGTATTGGTTAAAAGATGAGAACAACAATGCACTGCCTAAATCGCATATTTCCCGTGGACTTTCAATATTCAGCCTTGATGCCGGCGCCAGTTTTGAACGCACAGTGTCTTTTGCTGAACAGTCTTTTATACAAACGCTCGAGCCGCGAATATTTTATTTAAATGTGCCATACAAGAACCAAGACGATATTCCGGTTTTTGACACGCAAGCGCTTACGTTTATGTGGCCTTCACTATTTCGCGAAAATTTGTATGGCGGTGCCGATCGGCAGATTGATGCCAATCAACTGACAACCGCGATTACTACACGCTTTCTGAATGCTGATAACGGCAAAGAGCGGATGAACTTCAGCATTGGCCGCATCACCTATTTTGATAATCCAAAAGTATACCTACCCAATGAGCCATTACGGCCTAATGATGGTTCGGCTTGGGTTGCTGAAGCAAATATTCGTTTAAGTGATGAATGGCAAATTGGTGTTACCCAACATTGGAATCCAAACACCAAACAAACCGAGTTATCGTCTATCCGGGGTTACTGGTCTATGAAGAATGGTGTGAAGTTGAATGCTAGCTATCGCTACCGTGCAGATTTTGCGGAACAAACCGATCTGTCATTTGTCCTACCTATCAATGCCAATTGGAGTGCCTTGGGCCGCTGGACATACTCTCTGCGCGACCAACAAAACCTTGAGTCTTTGCTGGGTTTTGAGTGGCGGAGTTGCTGTATGGCGTTCCGATTGTTCGGACGAAAATATATTCGCAGTTTCGATAGTCGTGAAAACCTTGGTGTTTTCATTGAGTTGGAGCTAAATGGCATTGGCCAGCTAGGAAGTCGGCCTGAGTTATTCAAGGATAATGGTATCCTAGCGTATTGATTGTTATTCATTTTTGACCAAATTCTGGAGCGGTTCATGTCTGTTATTCTCAAACGTCTAGCGCTAAGCGCATTATTAGTAAACGCTGGCTTGCTCAACTCAGTTTATGCACAAAGCACCGAAGCTTCAATGGCGGTAGATAGCATTGTGGCGGTGATGGATGAAGATGTTATCTTACGCAGTGAACTCGAACAAGCTATTGGCAATATTAAAGCGCAATATGCCAAACAAGCCGGTCAATTGCCGCCTGATGCCGTGCTCGAGAAACAAGTACTCGAGCGTTTAATTTTGCAGCGCTTACAAATTAACCGTGCCAAAGATATTGGCATTCGTGTTTCAGATGCAGAGCTCAATCAAACTATTCAAAGCATTGCCAGTTCTAATAAAATGACCCCAGAACAATTCCAAGAGCGCCTGCAAAAAGATGGTTTAGGCTTTGAAGACTACCGCAACAATTTACGTGATGAATTAATGCAGCAACGCTTGCGCCAAAGTTATGTGCAAAATCGCGTGCAAGTTAGCGACAACGAAGTTGATCAGCTCATTGCAAGCCAACAAGCCGCTGGCCCTGAAGTATTACTAGCAAATATTCTTGTGGCCATGCCAGAAAGCCCGACTGCGGATCAAATTGCAACAGCAAAACGCAAAATTGATGGCGTCCGCGATTTAATTACCAAAGGGCAAATCACCTTCAAAGCGGCAGCTATTCGTTATTCGGACGCGCAAAATGCTTTGGAGGGCGGTGAAATTGGTTGGCGCACTTATGATTCTATCCCACCACAATTCACCACCTTGATTGCCGAAATGAAAGCTGGCGATGTTTCGCAAGCGATTCGCGGGCCAAGCGGTTATCAGCTCATTCAAGTTGCCGAAATCCGCGATTCTAAAGCCACGCAATTTGTTGATGAATATCGTGCGCAAGCGATTTTAATTGATCCAAACATTGTGGGCGGCAATGAAGTCGCGCGTCAACGTGCGGAAGAAATACATGGCCGTTTAGTTAAGGGCGAAGACATGGCTAAATTAGCCAAAGAGTTTTCATCCAAAGACCTCAATGCCAATACCGGTGGCATCTTGGAATGGTTCACACAAAACCAGTGGGGCACGCAAGTTGGCAACCAAATTGTTCTACTGAAAGACAACGACCTATCGCCAGTTATTCAAAGTGATGCCGGATATTTAATCATCAAACGCATCGGCAAACGCTCGCAAGATGCCAATGCTGAGAATAAACGTCGTCAAGCGCGTGAGAGCATTGGTCAGCGTAAGTCTGAGGAAGAATACGAACGCTTTTTACGCCAGTTGCGCTCTGAGGCATTTGTTGAGTCACGCCTCGCCAAATCGTAATGTCGAGTCGTGCTCGCTTGGTTTTAGTGCCTGGCGAGCCGGCGGGTATTGGTCCTGAGCTGTGCGTTAAACTCGCTCATAAAAAACATGGTTGTGAACTCACTGTTTTAGCTGACCCTGATGTACTTCTTCAAGCGGCCAATGCACTTGGCTTGCCGCTTGTATGCAAAGCTCCAGGACAGCCCAGCGCTATTGGCGAACTAAACGTTTTGTCATTCAAGAATCCACAACCCGTAGAATTTGGTCAAATCAATCCGCAAAATTCCGCACACGTTATTGCTGCACTGCTCCGCGCTGGACAAGCGTGTATGGCAGGCGAATTCGATGGCGTAGTCACCGGGCCGGTGCATAAAGCCGCCGTTAATGCGGCGGGAATTGCCTACACTGGAACCACCGAACTGCTCGCCGAGCAAGCGCACGTGCCTGTGGTGATGATGTTGGCAAATGCGCATATGCGTGTTGCCTTAGCCAGCACACATCTGCCGCTTCGAGAAGTTTCCGATGCCATAACGCAAACATCGCTTGAACAAACTTTACGCATAACACAACACGCTCTGCAAACCCAATTTGGTATCAGCGCGCCACGTATTGCGGTACTGGGCTTAAACCCGCATGCCGGGGAACAAGGCATTTTGGGCATGGAAGAAATTGAGGTAATCAACCCGGTGCTTGAAAAATTACGTGCCGAAGGATTCACACTCGTTGGCCCATTGCCGGCCGATACCGCGTTTATTCCAGCGCGCTTAGCAAGCGTTGATGCAGTATTAGCGATGTACCACGACCAAGGTTTGCCGGTCTTGAAATATGCAGGCTTTGAAAGTGCCGTAAACATCACGCTCGGCCTACCCTACCCGCGCGTGGCGGTTGATCATGGCACAGCATTGGAATTAGCCGGGCAAGGCACTGCCAGCGATGAAAGCTTATGGCAAGCCGTACAATTATGCAAAACGTTGGCATTGGCAAGGAAAAAAACATGAGCAGCTTCAAGGCAACGCCAAAGAAAAACCTAGGTCAGCACTTTTTAACAGACCAACGCATTATTGAGCAAATTGTGTATTGTGTGAATGTTCAACCTGATGAACTGCTGGTTGAAATTGGTCCCGGCCAAGGTGCGATTACCTTTCCACTGTTGAAACGGCATGGCAAATTGACCGTCATCGAATTCGACCGCGATTTGATTGCGCCTCTGAGTGAAGCTGCGCATGCATTTGGTGAACTGACCATTGTGCATAAAGATGTGCTGAAAGTAGACTTCGACAAATTGGCTGGTGAATCAAAAATACGCCTTGTAGGAAATCTGCCATACAACATTTCAACGCCGATTCTGTTTCATGTGCTCGAACATTGCACGCACGTGCAAGACATGCATTTCATGCTGCAAAAAGAAGTGGTTGATCGCATGGCTGCTTTGCATGGCAGCAAAGTGTATGGCCGTTTGAGCGTGATGCTGCAGGCGGTTTGCGACGTGTTTCCCTTATTCGATGTGCCGCCGCACAGCTTCAATCCGCCGCCGAAAGTCAATTCTGCAGTGGTTCGTCTGGTTCCAAAGCAAGCATCCGAGATTGGTATTCGCAATACTGCGCTATTTGAAGCGATAGTTCGTGATGCCTTTTCACAACGCCGAAAAACATTACGCAACGCCCTAAGCAAGCAATGCAATATTGAGCAATTACAAGCTGTTGGTATAAAACCAGAATTGCGCGCTGAACAACTGCCGGTCAGTAAATTCATTGAATTAGCTAATTATTTAGCCACACAAAGCATGACCAACGTCTAGGCAAGGGCTATAATAGCGGTAACTAAAAATTTGGAAAGCCCACGCAATGACCACCTATGCCATTGGTGATTTGCAAGGCTGCTACGATGTGCTTGCGCGTTTGCTTGAACAGATCAAATTCGACCCTAGCAAAGACCGATTATGGTTTTGCGGCGATTTGGTCAACCGTGGTGGCCAATCACTTGAAACACTAAAACTTATTCACTCCATGCGCGAGCAATGCACCATTGTGCTCGGCAATCACGACATGTCTTTGCTGGCCATTGCACACCGCAGTGAAGCCGATCAGCACAAAGTTAATCCCGATTTGCATCGCGTGTTGTTCGCGCCGGAGCGCGATGAACTGATTGACTGGCTAAAACAACAAAAATTGTTTCATGCCGATTATGATTTGGGCTTTGCCATGGTACATGCCGGGCTTTCGCCGAAATGGACCTTGAAAATTGCCCAGGCGCGCGCTCAGGAAATCGAAAAAATCCTGCAAAGTGATCAAGCATCGCGCTACTTGAAAAGCATGTATGGCAATCAACCAAATTGGTCGCCTAAGCTAAACGGCACAGATCGCTTCCGCGCTATGGTGAATATTTTCACACGCATGCGCTATTGCACGCCGAATGGCCGCGTTGGCTTCGATGAAAAAGGCAAACCTGGCACGCAACAACCCGGCTTTTATCCGTGGTTCTCGGTGCCTGGCCACGCTGAACGCGAACTGCCGATTGTTTGCGGGCATTGGTCAACACTCGGCTTATTTATGGGCTTAGGCGTGTATGCCATTGATACCGGCGCGGTGTGGGGTGGCAGCTTAACTGCCCTAGAACTAGGGCCGCAATTGCGCATTCATCAGGTTATTGGCCGGGAAGCGAGTTTTAGTAAGCATTAAACTGGGTTCTTAACAAAATCCACAAACCGAAATGCAAACGCATGTTTTTCATCGCGCGCATGTTCTTCCGAATACGTTTCGCGCCATGCGCTCACATCAAACGCGGGGAAATACGCGTCGGCTTGCACTAGCTGTGTATCAACATACGTTAGGTGCATTTGTTGTGCATACGGCAAGGCTAATGCATAAATCTCGCCGCCGCCAATCACCATCAATTCATCAGACTCACAGGCTGCAAGCGCAGCTTGCCAACTATGTACCATCTGCATACCAGCAAACGGTGCATGCGTTGAACGAGAAAGGACTAAGTTTTGCCGGTTCGGCAAAGCCCGCCCTAAGGATTGCGCGGTTTTGCGGCCCATTAAAATGGTTTTTCCGCTGGTGAGTGCTTTGAAGCGTTTTAAATCATCCGGTAAATGCCACGGCAGTTTGTTGTCGAAACCAATAGCGAAGTTGCCATCTAGCGCGGCAATCAAGGCAATGTGCTTCATACCGCAACAGGCGCTTTAATCGCCGCTTGTGGTTCATAGCCTTCAATGTGAATGTCGTCGATGCTAAACGAGAAAATATCATTCACCGCTGAATTCAGTTTTAGTTTTGGCAATCCATTCGGCGTGCGGCTTAATTGCTCATGCACTTGCTCGAAATGATTATTGTAAATATGCGCATCACCAAAGCTATGGATGAACTCGCCCACTTCAAGATGGCAGACCTGCGCAATCATATGCGTCAGCAAAGCATAGCTGGCAATATTGAATGGCACGCCCAGAAAAATATCGGCCGAACGCTGATACAACTGACAACTGAGTTTGCCATTCGCCACATAAAACTGAAACAGGCAATGGCACGGCATTAACGCCATCTGCTCTAGCTCAGCCACATTCCATGCGCTCACAATCAAGCGCCGCGAATCGGGGTTGCGTTTAATTTCACTGATCAACCAAGCAATTTGATCTATCACTTGCCCATCCAGCGTTTGCCATGAGCGCCACTGTTTACCATACACCGGGCCAAGATCACCGTTGGCATCGGCCCATTCATCCCAAATGCTCACTTTGTTTTCTTTTAAATAAGCAATATTGGTTTCGCCTTTTAGAAACCACAGCAATTCATGGATGATGGAACGCAAATGCAATTTCTTTGTAGTAACTAACGGAAAACCTTTAGTTAAATCAAAGCGCAGTTGGTAACCAAACACAGAGCGCGTGCCGGTGCCGGTGCGGTCGGATTTATCTTGGCCATTTTCCATCACATGTTGCAGAAAATCTAAATAAGCTTTCACCGCAATTCCTTATTTTTGTTTTTGTTGCCGTGATAAAAACAATAAGCCCACACCAACCAATATAAGCGGCACGGAAAGCAATTGGCCCATGGTTAACCAGCCCCATGCCAGCGTGCCAATGTCGCGATCTGGTTCGCGGATGAATTCAACCACAAAGCGGAAAACGCCGTAGCCAAGCGCGAACAGACCAGACACTGCATAACGCGGCCTTGGCTTTTGTGAATAAACCAAAAGTATGACAAATAACAACAAGCCTTCCAACAGCGCTTGTACCAATTGCGATGGATAGCGCGCATACGGCGCGAGCAGCCCGGCATCATTCAATACATGCAACTGTTGCATGGTTTGCGAAGCCAAATCCGGTTCAGCGCGTGGAAACACCACGCCCCAACCTTGGCCAGTTAAGCGCCCCCACAATTCGCCGCCAATATAGTTTCCCAATCGGCCAAAACCCAAGCCAGCAGGCACCAATGGCGCAATGAAATCTAAAGTATCGAACAAATGTTGTTTGTTTTGATACGACCAAATCGCAACGGCTGCCATTACGCCTAACAAGCCGCCATGAAAACTCATGCCGCCTTCGTTGATTTTAAACAGGAATAATGGGTTGGCGATAAATTCAGAAAATGCATAAAACAGCACATAGCCCACGCGTCCGCCAATCACTACACCGAGCATACTGTTAAATAACAGATCGCTGAAACGCTCTTCGCTGATTGGCCCGAAACGGCCTTGCCGAACTCGGCTACGCCCGACAAAAAATGCCACAGCAAAGCCGAGTAAATACATAATGCCGTACCAATGAATGCCATGCGGCCAAAACGGCAAAGGCAATGCAACAGGATTAATATCGTGCAAAATAGTCATAGAGGCGGTCCGAAACGTTAGCGTCTATTGTGCCTGATTTGCTGCAAACACTGAACCCTTTGTTACAGAATTATTGGCTCGTTGGGCAGTTCTTTTGGGTTGTCGGCAGAGGCTGGAAAGTGCTGAATTAATAATGCATTGATTTTCATTAAGCAATCAAGCACGGCTTGATCAGCTGTCATTTCGTGCATTTTATCGGCAAACTCGGTGCATAAATTCGTCCACTGTGCAGCTGGCACTTTCAGCGCAATGCCACGATCGGCCACAATTTCGATTCGGTGCTCGGCAATCTGCAAGTACACCAACACACCGCTGTTATCGGCGGTATTCCACACGCCTAACGATGAAAAAACTTGCTCGGCACGTTGCCGAGTTTGAATGCCGTTTAACACCGCCAAAAAACTGTAACGCGCTTCAACGGCAAAACACAATTCTCCGGCGTGATGCAACTCACCTTCGGCAATCACATCGCGGATATGCCGCATTTTGCTGGCAGTGAACCAGCGGCTGAGCTGGAACCATTCTGAAAAAAGATTAGACCAAATTCGCCGCCACATCACCAACCTCCCGAAGCGCCGCCGCCACCAAAACTGCCACCGCCGCCGCCCGACCAACCGCCGCCGCCTGAAGAACCACCCCATCCCGAACCGCCGCCTGGAAACGAGCCCCAGCCACCGCCACCGGAACTGAATCGACCTGGCCCTGAGCTTGAAAATAAAAATGCCACAAAGGCTGCAATAACCACAGAACTGACGGCTGTTAGCAACGCAAATGCCAGACCCGCTGCAATCAGCCCAGCACCTGTTCGGCGTAAAAATACAGGTTTGATACGCGTGCTCGACACAAATATGCCGACGAAAATACCAATAAAAATGGCAAACAATCCAATCGGCGCCTGCTTCTCGCCGCGTTCATCGTGCAGAGGCGCCGGCAAATCTTCGCCTTCTATTAGCTTGCTGATGGCGCCCACCGCATCAACAATGCCTTGGTTGTAATCGCCTTTGCGAAAATTAGGTGCAATGTATTCGCGGATGATGCGGCCTGACTTGGCGTCTGGAATAGCGCCTTCTAAACCATAACCCACTTCTATGCGTACTTTGCGATCATCTTTGGCGATAAACAACAACACGCCATCATCAATTTTTGCGCGACCCAATTTGTTTTTTTCGGCGATGGCCAAGGAATAGTCTTCAAGCGACTGATTGCCCAGTGTTGAAACCATGTACACCGCCACCTGGCTGCCTTTGCGTTTTTCCAGTTCGGTGAGCTGCGTTTCGAGTTGCGCAATTTGTTCAGTCGTGAGTGTGCCGGTCAAATCGGTAACATGCAAAATCAGCTTGACTGGTTCAGCAGGCAATGGCACAGGCGTTGCTGGCGCTTGAGCCGAAATAGGCCCAACACAACACAGCAACAACGCGAGCGCTAAACGGCGCAGCATAAGGGTTTAATTGCTAGGTGCAGGAGCCGGATTCACCGGAGCGAATTCAACCGTGGGTGCTTTCGATATTTGCGCTTCGTTTTCAACCGAGAAATTGGCTTTCGGTTTATTGCCAAACATCATCGCAGTTAGGTTCACCGGAAATTGGCGGATATGCGTGTTGTAGGCCTGAACGGACTGAATATAACGATTTCTTGCCACAGTCACACGGTTCTCAGTGCCTTCTAGCTGAACTTGCAGATCGCGGAAATTTTCGTTGGATTTTAAATCAGGATAATTCTCAGTCACTACCAACAAGCGCGACAAAGCACCCGACAACTCACCTTGCGCGGCTTGGAATTTCTTCAAGGTTTCTGGGTCAGAAGCTTGATCTGCAGTGATATTCATTTTGCCTACGCTAGCACGTGCATTGGTCACTTCAACCAGAACGCGCTCTTCTTGAGCGGCGAAACCTTTCACCGTGGCCACTAAATTCGGCACTAAATCGGCGCGGCGCTGATATTGGTTCAATACTTCAGACCATTGCGCTTTAACGTCTTCGTCTTGTTTCTGAATGGTGTTATAGCCACAACCGGAAAGCAGGCTGGCGAGCAAAGCAAGCAGTAATAAGGAACGTAAACGCATAAACACCTCCATAAGCAACGAATGGGATTATCGTACCGTAAATTTATTTATTTGCGCGTTTTTTAGCTAAAA
Organism: Arenimonas sp.; assembly: GCA_031428155.1. GTDB lineage: Bacteria > Pseudomonadota > Gammaproteobacteria > Xanthomonadales > Xanthomonadaceae > Arenimonas. Next base: position 31,224 of record JANPOU010000052.1, read on the forward strand.
TATTTAAAGACTCAACGCCTGCGGAAAATGCCATGGCAAAATACAACAGTGAGCGTTCAATATGTATTTCAAAGCCATCGGCAATTAATGCCACGCCCACCAAGATAATAAACGCTAAGGCCAGCATTTTAACGGTGGGATGGCGATCGATAAAATCACCAATCGGATTCGATGCGAAAATCATCACACCAACAGCAATAATAATTGCTGCAATCATGACAGGTACCTGATTGGACATGCCAACCGCGGTAATCACCGAGTCGAGCGAAAACACGATGTCGATAATGGCAATCTGAGTAATAACATAGCCGAATACAGCGGAAGGTTTGGTGCTGATATCTTCTTCTTCGCCGCGGCCTTCAACCGAATCGTGGATTTCAAGCGTACCTTTGACCAGTAAAAATAAACCACCGCCGATTAACACCAAATCACGTATCGAAAAGTTTTGCCCAAATAAGGAAAATAAATTATGTTCCAATTGCGCTAAATAAGCTAAAAAAACCAATAACAATATTCGGGTAATACAAGCCAGCATCAAACCAAACTTACGAGCCGCTGGTCGTTGATGCGGGGGTAATTTACTAACTGCAATGGAAATAAATACTAAGTTATCAATACCTAAAACAATTTCCAAGGTAGCCAACGTAAGCAACGCTACCCAAATCTCGCCATTAAAAATCCAATCCATCAAAAATCCTAAGTAAACTGCGGCCAGAGAATCAAGGTCCAACAAAGTATGACATTGACATCAGACAAAAAAACGGCGGCAGAGCCCATATCTTTAGCACGCCCGGCTAATTCATGATGCTCAGCCCCCCAACGATCAACCACGGCTTCTATCGCCGAATTGAGCACTTCAACAATGAGTACCAGCAGCAAGACTGAGATTAATAGAAATTTCTCGAGCGGGTTTTGACCCAAGTAAAACCCTAAGGGCATTAACACAGCGCATAAATAGACTTCTAATCGAAAGGAGGATTCAACCTGCCAAGCAATCTTTAAGCCTTTCATTGACCATTGCAAGGCCTGCCACACCTTAAACGGTGTGCGTGGCACGTGTGAATTTGAGCTATCTGCCATAATTAATTCTATTTTGCCATAGTTCATGTACTGCTAGCTGAACAAACCCGCTTGTTCAGCGACGTCTGCCCATTAAACCACCCAGAAGTCCACGGACAAATTTGCGTGCTTGATATTTCGCTTCAGTCTCAATGACGCCTTGCCGGCGGCTATTACCAAATAACAATTCTTTCAGAAAGCCTGGCTCTTCTTTTTCGGCTTTTTCTACTTTCTCGGCTTTCTCTGATTTTTCAGCATGTTCTGTGGCCTCACGCTGTTGTTCAGCTTCATGCTGGCTGGCTTGTGCGCGCTTATTAAGCATTTCATACGCCGATTCACGATTGATTTCGGCATTGTATTTAGCACCTAATAAGCTTTGCGCCAGAATGGCTTGGCGTTCTTGATCGGTGATGGCGCCCATTCTGCAGCGCGGCGGGCAAATAATGGCGCGCTCAACAGGCATAGGAATACCTTTATCTTGCAAGGTGGATACCAAGGCCTCGCCCACGCCTAATTCTGAAATCACCTTCGCGACATCGATTTTCGGGTTTGGCACAAAAGTTTCTGCCGCCACTCGCACCGATTTTTGATCGCGCGGCGTATAAGCGCGTAACGCATGCTGAATGCGATTGCCAAGCTGGCCTAAAACATTATCTGGAATATCATCAGGATTTTGTGAGCAGAAATATACGCCCACACCTTTCGAGCGAATTAAGCGCACTACTTGCTCAACACGCTGCAGCAAAGCTGGCTGGATATCAGTGAACAATAAATGTGCTTCATCGAAGAAAAATACCAGTTTTGGTTTATCTAAATCGCCAACTTCTGGCAAGGTTTCGAATAGTTCCGATAACAGCCAAAGCAGGAAACTGGAATACAGGCGTGGTTTCAGAATCAATTGATCGGCTGTTAAAAGATTCACTACGCCGCGGCCACTGGAATCTTGGCGCATGATATCGGACAATTGCACGGCTGGCTCACCGAAGAAATGTTCGCCGCCTTCTTGTTCTAAACGCAGCAAAGCGCGCTGAATAGCTGCCACTGAAGTTGGCGATACCAAACCGTATTGGCTGGAGATTGCCGCCTTGTTTTCCACCACATGATTGAGCATAGCGCGCAAATCTTGCAAATCCAGCAGCAACAAGCCTTTGTCATCGGCCACTTTAAAGGTGATATCGAGCACACCGGATTGGGTATCGTTTAGCTCCAACACTCGCGAAAACAGGTTCGGGCCAAATTCGGAAACGGTGGTGCGGATTGGGTGGCCTTTTTTACCGTATAAATCCCAAAAAGTGACAGGACAGGCTTCGTTGTTGTAATCAGGAATACCGATTTGCTGCACACGCGCCTGAATTTTCTCGTTGCTCACACCAGGAACCGCCAAGCCAGAAACATCGCCTTTCACATCGGCCATAAACACCGGCACACCCATGCGCGAAAAGCCTTCAGCCAGCACCATCAAAGACACCGATTTGCCGGTGCCGGTTGCGCCGGCCACTAAGCCGTGGCGATTACCGTATTTGGCCAACAGGGAAACTTGAATATCGCCTTTACCAACTAAAATATCGCTCATGAATGCCTCCGAATGAAGGTTCAGTATAAGTGGATTTTCACCACTTTTGTTGGGGTTCAAATGGTTGACCCAAGCTACCGATTCAATTCGGATTTTCTAGCAAAAGCTTATCGCCTATTTGTATCATTCTTAAATTTTTCAAGGCGCTCATGCCGAGTAACGCTTCGCCCGTTAAATTCTTGCTGATACCTACCTCGGTATCCAGCATATAGAAAGTACCGATCTCTAGCCTAGCTACCTTTGCAACACAGGCATCACGGTCAATGCCCATCGCCGTCATAAACTCACGCTTAGTACATTGAGTAATTCCTGCTCGAAATGCCAAACTGCTAGAAATAACCGTCATCGATGCACCGGTATCAACCAAAAAAACAGCCGGTGAATCATTTACCGACCCAGGCACATAGAAATGTCCATTACCTGACTTTGGCACTGAATAGGCACCGGTATTTGTTACGGTTGGCGCAGGAATTGCAGCTTGCTGACTTATCGGTGCTATAGCAGGTGCAGGCTGAGGATTGAAATTTGTAGGCGCTTTTGGATAGCTTTGTTGCGCATAAGACGAATTAGGTGTTAGCTTTGTTAAAATGCGATCAAAGAATCCATTGTTGAATAAAATCAAACCAAACACAGCGAGAATAATTGAGAACAGTAGCTTACCCAATGGAAAACCAAATGTTTCGGTTTGCCAAGTAACTTCACTATTATTATATTTTCCAGCTTCCTTTGGTTTCTTACGTTTGATTGGCATGTAGTCTTTTATAAATCGCTCTTTACTGCCACGAAACTCTTTCGGATTGTAGTTCGGATCGTTGTGCCGATTCTTCATATAATCACGGTCAGCCACTGACATAACTCAATCCCTAATATTTAACAATTTCGGTATTTTATTTTACACAACTATTGCATTTCAACTTGCGAATTAGTCCAGCCACGGCCTGCCCAAAACATACGCTGTACTTCGACCACCAGACTCGGCTTTTTGCAACACACCAACTGCGAGTAATTCGTTGATATCACGCAAGGCGGTATCCGCTGAACACTTGGCTATTGCCGCCCATTTGCTGCTGCTGAGTTTTCCGTCGAAGCCATCGAGCAAGCGGTTCAACACTTTTACCTGCCGCACATTCATCGGTGTTTCTGACCAATGCCGCCAGAAGCGCACTTTGAATAATACTGAATCCAGCAGTTGCTGTGCGTTACTGATGGCCGCATCAAGTTGCTGCAGAAACCAAGCCAGCCATTCGGTCACATCTAAGCCGCCTTTTTGGCTGTGCTCAAGGATTTCATAATACCCACGCCGTTCGCGCTGTATCTGCCCCGACATACTATAAAAACGTTGTGCGCTGCCATCGGCTCTGGCTAATAGCATCTCGCCGATTGCCCTAGCTATTCGACCATTGCCGTCATCGAATGGATGCAAGGTGAGAAACCACAGGTGCGCCAAACCGGCTTTCAACAAGATATTTTGGCTAGAGTCATGATTAAACCAGTTTAGGAAACGCGCAAGCTCAACCGACAATTGCGTGGCGGGTGGCGCTTCAAAATGCACCCGTTGCCGATGTATTGGGCCAGATACCACCTGCATTGCGCCATTGGCATCATCTCTCCATTTCCCAACACGGATTTGCGTTAAGCCGCCTTGGCCATCAGGGAACAGTGCACTGTGCCAAGCTAGAAGTCGATCTGCGTTTAAAGGATTGGCGTGTTGTTCGGTGGCATCCAGCACCATATCCACTACGCCTTCGGCATGCCGATCTTTGGGGGCTAAAGCGCCAATATCTAAACCCATGCGGCGGGCAATGGATGAGCGCACCGATTCGGGTTGGAAATGCTCACCTTCAATGGCGCTGGTTTTCAGCACTTCTTCGCTCAGTGCCAGCAACGTGGCGTGATCGCGTAAAAGCAGGCCCGCATCAGCCATACGGCCAAGCAATAAACCCTGATTACGACTGACTTTCGCCAACGATTCGGCCAAAGCACTGGCATCGTAACGCCAAGCGGGCCAATCGGCTTGCTGCCAAATGTACTGGTAATCTCCGCTATTCATGCGGTGATTATGGCACCTATTCACCGTTTTGGCAAATTATTCACCGCATTTTATGCGGTGAATAAGTGTATTATTCGCCGCAAACAGCGCGTTTTAGTCTTTAAAAATCGCCACGCCTCGGCTTCCGTCCGGCTTAATCCAGCCGCGGTACATGCCTTCGGTGTTGAACGGCAGAGAAATATTGCCGTCTTTATCAAGCGCAATCGCGCCGCCGTCGCCGCCCATTTCCGGTACCACTTTCATCAGCACTTCTTCAGCAGCTGTGGAAATTGAATCGCCGCGGTATTTAACGCGTGCACAGATATCATGCGCCACCACCGCGCGAATGAAATATTCGCCCCAGCCAGTGCCAGATACGCCGCATTGTTCATTGGCATAAGTACCCGCACCGATAATGGGCGAATCGCCAACACGGCTCCAGCGTTTGTTGGTCATGCCGCCAGTGGAGGTTCCGGCCGCAATATGCCCGTGCACATCCAAAGCCACCGCGCCAACAGTGCCGAAATATTTACCTTTTAAATCTTGCGAAGCCGATGCACGCTCTTCGGCCTGCGTTTTATGCAATTGTTCAAGACGATGCGCCGTGTCGAAATAATTGGGTGCCACACGCACAATATCCGGCTGAGTATCGGCAAAGGCTTCGGCACCATCAATAGCGAGCATCACGTGCGGTGAATGTTCCATCACCGCTTCGGCCAGCAGAATTGGGTTTTTGACAGTTCTCACGCCAGCCACTGCGCCGGCTTTGCTGCTGTGCCCGTCCATAATCGAGGCATCAAGCTCGTGCTCGCCCTCAGAATTAAACACCGAACCTTTGCCGGCATTGAATAAGGGGGAATCTTCCAGCACCAGAATGCTTGCAATCACTGCCGCACGTGCCGTTCCGCCAGCTTGCAATACGGCGTTTCCAGCATCAAGCGCCGCATTTAAGGATGCCAGATAAGCGGCTTCGGTTTCCGCCGACATACTGTTACGGCTCATTACCCCAGCGCCGCCGTGGATGACTAAAGCCGTTTTTTGGGCCGGCACAGAAACCAATGAGGACATAATTAAGCAACTAAATTAGGGTTGTGAATTTTATCGAGCATCGAACATCGATTGCTTATGATAACCGAGTTTCTTACGCTTAGCCCTGATGCCTCAAGGCTTCGATAGGATCGAGTTGCGATGCTCTTCGGGCAGGATAAATACCGAAAAATAAGCCGGTGGCCATTGAACAGATAGCCGCCAAGGCAATCACTTTCCAATTTAATTCAACCGGCAGCGCGCCGATTTTTTCGGTGAGTAAAGAAAACCCGACACCGAGCAAAATACCTAAAATACCGCCACCTACCGAAATCAGCATGGCCTCCATCAGAAATTGCCGCTGAATTTCTTTCGGACCAGCACCCACCGCCATACGCAGGCCGATTTCGCGAATTCTCTCGGTAACCGACACCAACATGATGTTCATAATGCCAATACCTCCAACAATCAGCGATATGCTGGCCACTGCACCGAGCAATAAAGACATGATGCGCGTAGTTTCAGTTCGCGTAGCGATGATTTCAGCAATATTGCGCACCGTGAAATCGTCTTCGGCGCCGGGTTGAATTTTATGTTGTTGCCTCAGTAAAACTTCCACCTGTTCTTGCACATAAGATAAATCTTCGGCCCGTGCAACGCCCAGAGTAATTTGATTCACACCACCAGGAATAGAAATATTTGCTAACCGACGGCGCGCCGTTTCAAGTGGAATTAGCACCACATCATCCTGATCTTGGCCAAAGCCGCCTTGCCCTTTTTCGGCCAACACACCAAGCACTTGAAAGGGTGTTTTACCGATGCGAATACTTTCTCCTATCGCCGAAGATTCACCGAATAATTCGCGGCGCACAGTTTCACCAATTAAGATGACTTTGTTGCCGGATTTATAATCGGAGTCTTCAAAACCGGCACCTTGAGCAATATCCCAGCCATTGATGGAAAAATAATCTGGCTCAATGCCTTGCCAACTGGTCGACCAATTATTTTCGGCAAACACCGCCTGCGAATTGCCGCGCACGCTTGAGGCGATAAAGGCAATTTCAGGGATTTGCTGGCGAATGGCTTTCGCATCTGAATCGGTTAAGGTGATACGTGATCCAGCGCCAAAACGCACACCGCCACCTCGCGATGAGCCTGAACTAATATCTAATCGATTGGCACCAAGGCCAGAAACCATTTTCTCGATTTCGTTTTGCGTGCCCTGGCCCACCGAGACCATTACAATCACGGCGGCAATACCAATGATCACCCCAAGCGAAGTGAGAGTGCTGCGCATCCAATTACCACGCAAGGCGCTAACAGCGGTTCGGAAACTATCAAGCCACATGGCGTATATCTTGTTCGGTTAAGCTGCCATCAACCATCACGCAAATGCGATCAGCATGCTCAGCAACATGGGCATCATGGGTAATCAAAATAATAGTGTGGCCTTGCGATTTAAGCAGTTTAAATAGCTTAAGAATTTCTTCGCCAGTTTTCGAGTCCAAAGCGCCGGTCGGTTCATCGGCAAGAATCATCGGTGGTTTATTTACCAACGCCCGCGCAATAGCAACACGCTGCTGCTGTCCGCCCGATAACTCGCCCGGATGGTGATGCGCGCGCTGTGCCAAGCCAACCGATTCCAAGGCAGCCATGGCCATTGGCTGGCGCTTATTGAGTTCAATGGCTGCGTAAGATAACGGCATCATCACATTATGCAAAGCATCCATGCGAGTTAATAAATTAAAGCCTTGAAACACAAAACCAATTTTAGTTAAGCGCAATTTAGCCAGTTGTTCTTTATCCAAACTGGATACATCCACTCCATCACACTTATAAGTTCCTGAGTCGGCATGATCTAAACAGCCTAAAATATTCATC
>JANPOU010000053.1:0-45908 GCA_031428155.1 Arenimonas sp.
GGTTTGAGCGTATTTCCTAATCTGTTATTCTTGGTTGAGGTTAATACATGCATCACGCATATGTTCCGGTTTGAGCGTATTTCCTAATCTGTTATTCTTAGAGCTGGGCGGTAACAATGGCAGCGGCGTGTTCCGGTTTGAGCGTATTTCCTAATCTGTTATTCTTATCAGCTGCGTGGAGAGCGCGGCTAATCGTGTTCCGGTTTGAGCGTATTTCCTAATCTGTTATTCTTAGCAGTCACTGCATACAACGCACTCACCGGGTTCCGGTTTGAGCGTATTTCCTAATCTGTTATTCTTTGATTGGCCAACAGCAACGCCGGTGGTGGAGTTCCGGTTTGAGCGTATTTCCTAATCTGTTATTCTTAAAGCACGTCGTCAAAAAGATAAAGCGTATGTTCCGGTTTGAGCGTATTTCCTAATCTGTTATTCTTGCCGCTGCCACTGTGGGCCACGCAGCCAATGTTCCGGTTTGAGCGTATTTCCTAATCTGTTATTCTTTAACGCGAAAACACTGCAAGCGCAAGCTGAGTTCCGGTTTGAGCGTATTTCCTAATCTGTTATTCTTCTCATTTTTTGCCGGCCTTTGTTTTGATTGTTCCGGTTTGAGCGTATTTCCTAATCTGTTATTCTTGTTGTTTATTGGCTATAAGCTGGGCGTGAAGTTCCGGTTTGAGCGTATTTCCTAATCTGTTATTCTTGTTTGGCAAGATTGGGATAACTTCCGCAAAGTTCCGGTTTGAGCGTATTTCCTAATCTGTTATTCTTGAAATCTCACAAGGCTTCTGGCGTGGCTAAGTTCCGGTTTGAGCGTATTTCCTAATCTGTTATTCTTCCACTATCGAAAAGCTGATTCGTCAAGGCAGTTCCGGTTTGAGCGTATTTCCTAATCTGTTATTCTTCTACAAAGCCAACAGCAGCGTGCTCTCAATGTTCCGGTTTGAGCGTATTTCCTAATCTGTTATTCTTCTTCTGCTCGAAACTGATGGGTTTGTGCCGGTTCCGGTTTGAGCGTATTTCCTAATCTGTTATTCTTTCAGGCACTGGCAATAAACTGTAAGCCTCTGTTCCGGTTTGAGCGTATTTCCTAATCTGTTATTCTTCGGTCTTGTGTAATTTCATGATTTATAAGTGAAATTACACGATACTGATGACATAAAATCACGCTAACCCTCCTAAAATAGCTCGAATTGACTTGGATTTTTTTTCGAACGCTTGCGCACTTTGTTCTCAAATCGAATGATTTGTTCATATTGCTTGTCCGTAAAAAACAGGCAATACACTTTGCCGTCTGGCGGCAAAACCACGTTAACTCTACGCACCCATGTTTCTGCTTGTTCTTTTCCTTCGCAAAACCGCAAGTACACCGAAAACTGGCTTCGCTCAAAACCATAGTCTAATAAACTTAGCCTGAAGCCACTGGCAAGCTTACGATTCTCAGAGGTATCAACAGGTAAATCGAACATCACAAGTAGCCACATAAGCTGATAGGCCGATAGGGGCGGGGCTGGCTTTTGGTTAAGCCGTTGGTATTTCCGTTTGCTCTTCTTGATACTCATCAAAAAGCGCCGAAAGCTCTAAGCTAGTTCCAACAGGCAGACATAGCTTTACTTTCGGGTCCTCATAAGCTTGGGCAAGCGATATACATAAACGCTGTATAACTAACGACACTGGGCTTGTGCCATAGCCCATTCGTATGGAACGTGTTGGTACTAATCCTAAAATCGGCTTAGTCGTTGCATCCACTTGGGTGTAGCCATCGTTAGCTAACTTTCTAACAAAAATATCCACGATCGGCCTAAAAGGCTCCATTACATCGTCTACCAAGCGCATGGCATTGCCTTCATTCTTATGAAACAAAGGAATTCCCGGATGCAAGCCTGCTGCAATTAAATGCCTTGCCACCGTTGCACGTAGAACGGTGTAGCCATAGTTAAAGAGTCCGTTCACATCATCAGCTTGCGTATCCCGTTTAAATTTTTTGCCCATCAAGAGTTGCCAATAGGCTCTTGCGGCTTGGCCTTCTGTATTGCTGGTATCACCCGATTTTACTTTATCAATCATTCGAAGCAATGGCTTATTGGGTAAGCCATGCAACTCCAAAACACCGGCTTGCATGGCAATTTTGCTCTGAACAATTGTTTGCCAAAACCGCTTTTTCATTGGAAGCTTGGCACTCAGCTGTGCGTCTACTCGTGCCGCTTGCCGGTGATGATTTTCAATTGGCCAAACAATGGCGGCAGGCTTGTGATTACTTCCACATAAAACAATTGGCGCTCCTCGCTCTGAAAGCGCCAACAGAACATTGTTGCTGTAGCTCAACCCATGTGCATTGGCAATAAGGGCCGAAATATCATCCAACGGAATTTGACCAACAAGCAACCCCTTATGATTAATTTGCAAAAAACCGCGATCAACCGATAAGTATCGACTATCACTAGCAATTTCGATAATTCGGCCTATCATCAGCTGCTATTTGAACTTTTGGTATTAACATAGCCCAAAATATCAACGCCAACAATAGAAGCGCTTGATAACATTAATGAGCTGGCTGACTTAAACAAATATGGCAGAGCCTTGCTTCTTGCGCGCGCATCCACATTTCCTTCGTGCGGCTCTGCTAAAGCAATAATTCCTTCTGAAAACCTCGCAACCCGATATAGTTTTGTAATCTCATCTGTTTTGAGGGTTAAAATATCTCCCTTGCGAATCCGCATAATTAATGGCTTGCCGTTTACAGATGTTTCCGATTTAGGGTTATAAGCAATTTGATTTGCTTCAAAATTACTGATTACAACGCCATCCCATTTACCGTTATCCTTAGCGAAAATCTCATAGCAATAATTGCCATCACCTTTCACATAGCGATAAGCCTTGCCGTCTTTACGGCTGTGAATTGGAATAACCGAAAGTCTTTCCATTTTCTTAACCCGCTTAATGCCTGTTGCCAAGCTAAAAGCTTCAACAGCGGCCTTAATTTCAGTAGCTTTGCTGTTTTCAGCAAAAATTTTTGCTAAGCCAATTTGCACGCGCTCATCAAGGATATTTTCTAAATCTTTATCTGAAATGGTTTCTAGTGGCACATAGCGGGCAACTAAAGGCTGTTTGTGCTTATCGTTTGCAGGCTCAACAAGTCCGTAATTTGTATCGTTATGCAGAGCGGTTTCAACGCCATGATCGGGTTTATGGGAAACATTAATCTTTTCAAGCGTCTGCTGCAAATCTGTTCGAAAGGTTGGCCAAGGGTATTCAAGGTTCTTAAGCAGACGCGCTTCACCAGTGGCTTCTGCTCGTCGTGCTGCATCAGCAACATGCTTAATGACTGATCGTGAACAAGCACCAATAACTGCAGCATCCAACGCATGGTGACGGTGGTCATTGCGGTTCTTTTCAGCATTATCTGAAAGCAAGGCATTAAGACCCCACTTCCCGCGTAACATGCCAGTGAGTTTTCCGGTACTTACCCAAATACAATTTGGCGGGCATATGGCGCTTAAATATTGCTTCGACGCACGGCTCAGATAGGCCGTGTCATTAAGTTGCCGGTCTAGAAAATCCTTATCGCCCAAGAAATTTTCTACCGCACTTTCTTTAAATAATGAAGGCTTTCTGCCTGGAAGTCTTTCAGCTCGGTCGACAATACTTTGCCATTTATCGGTATGACCCCAGGCTTCGAACGGCGTTTTATTACTCTTATCTCGATTGCTTTGACGGGTACATAAGATTTTATTGCCTACTCCGTCATTCAATGTTCTGGAGAAAGGTAATATATGGTCAATTTCAATTTCATCGCTGAATAAAACCGTTTTCGAAATTCGCTTGCCGGAATATATGCAATATCTGTCTAGGGCATCCTCCTTGCCTAACTCATCCCAGAGCAGAAGTTTTAGCCTGTTTTCTCGGTTCTTTCTTTGGCCTAATATTTCCAATTGAGAGTCATAACGCTCATTACGCTGCTGGTTATCTGCTTGGGTTTTGGAAATTTCTCGTCTGTGCTCTCCGGAAACACCAAACTCTCTCGCTAGCTCAATAATAATTTCATGCGGATGTCCATAGCGCTTTATTAATGCATTAATTAATTGCCGCAGCTGATTTAAGCCGATATGAACTGTGGGATTGGCAATTTTTCCGTATTGCCTTTCTTCCTCTGCTTTAGCCTTATCTGCCGGCGATGTGTAGCCCTGCAGAATTTGGCCATAGTACGGAAGCTGCTTGAAGAACTCGCCCGTATAGAGTTGTGAATGATGATTATATCCCGCTGCAATCACGGCTTTATCGTAAGTAACAACTGATTTTCTCAACTCTGGAACTATTTTAGCCAACGCCTTGAGACTTAGACTTGCATAATCGTCCGGCAATGTAATTAAACATATGTTTTTAGCAACCTGATTGGTTACTTTGCCATCTAGTTCTTTTAAAGCTTCAAAATTTGCCATCTCATGGGGCTTAGGTCTGACTATATCTTTTGCTAAATCTAGCCTTGGCAATTCAAGCAGTGCTTTTTCAAGCAAGTGATCATCCGTAGCTCGAGACACTATTAAGGCTAAACTTTCTTTTAGTGCATCAGAAAAAGAATCCCATGCTGAACCAAAAACAGTTTCAGCAGAAAACTGAGCCCTAGTTGAATTTCCACTCAAGCCCTTTCTTTTTTCAGACTCAAGATTGAAAGCTGTCGCGTTGCCCAAACCAGCAGCCTTTGCAAGTTTGGCAAAGGTTACTTGCCGTGGTTCTGAATTCAGAACATTAAACATTGCGTCTCGCTCATCGTGACTAAGCAATCTTGTATCTATTGAATCTTTCACGCGCAAGTTATTTAACTCTTGCAGAATCCGAAACTCTTGCTGCAAATGAGACGCCAAAGGAGCGCGAAACTCTGTTGGTTCAAATAGGCAACGACCTGGCATAACGGGTAGCAATCTGCGTTGAAACAAGACGCTGTCCTTCAGATATTCATAAGCAGCATCCGTTAGGATTTCTGGGTGAAACCGCTTCTGGGCGCGCCATAATATGTCGAACTCATCAGAAACCATATCTCTCTGCATATAGAGAACATATTGGCCATCCGTTGATTTTCTGGCTCTTACCGAGCGCCTATGCTCGTGTTCATTCGCCAGATACTCCCCAACCGTTCGGCAACCAGCATCACTTATTCTTGCTTTAAGAGCAGCGACCGCTTGCTTTACTTTCCCCGTTTCTTTTTCGGTTTCACTATTTCCACGGTCTTTACGGCTGCTTTTGAAGCCTCTTTTACGGCATAAATGGTATATGGCTCGGCCTAATTCTGATGGAGTAAGCTCGACATCAAGACCTTTCTTTCGCAATTCATACGGATCAACGGCTTGGATAAGTTTGCGCTCAACCTCAGTATTGGGCATCAATCCATATTTTATAAGCGCTGTCATTATGCGTGCGCGACGTGTCAGAACTCGATCTCTGCGTCTGCGTGCTTGCCTCGCCAATCGACGATCTGCTGCATTTGATGCAAGACTTTTAGGATCACGGCCATCAGAATATATCCTTGAGCCCATGCGAAGAATGCCGCTAATTTCACCTTCATCATCTAACTTATAAGCACACCAGCCTAAGGAATTAGTGCCCATATCTAAACCCAAACGATATTTAATCTTTGCCATAGCCCCTTGACTCCCTGAATTTATCTGTTTAATCTAACTCTACTAGCAGATTAGGAAATACGCTCTTCCCGCTAACAAGCTGAAAGATGCACCAAATCAGAAGGGGCCTCACGGCCCTTTCGTATTTTTAGCCTACCCCATTCTCATATATTGAGACTGACAAAACCCAAGAATATTTCTTGCCCCGCCCAGTCGGTGACAAAACGACACCAACTGTCGTTGTATCTGCGCGTATCGTTATCAACTGGTGACAATATGTCACCGATTGGCGCATGTTGGGCATCGCCACGCTCAGCCAAACCTACAGTTTCTGATTTCGGCACAATCAACCGGTAACAATTTGTAACCGGTTGGGCCACAACCTCGGGCGCAGAGCGCCCTCCTACAATATGCCGTCAAATTAAATTCATGTTGGGCAACCCTTGTGGTTGCCCTTGTTCGATAAATATTGATCGTAACCCAGGGCGACCACAAGGGCCGCACCTACGTGTGATGGATATTGAATTACATGGTGTAGGGCGAATGATTATTCGCCCATTGTGTTTATGGATAGGCGCAATTAATTTTATTTACCAATACAAAAACTGCCGAAGATTTTTCCCAGCAAGGCATCGGCATCCATGTGTCCGGTGATTGAACCAAGTGCGTTATGGCCTAAGCGCAATTCTTCGGCGGCCAGTTCGGCCTGTGCTTGGTTACACATCGAAACAGCGCGTTGTAGGTGTTCGCTGGTAAGCGAAAGCGCGTCCAAATGCCGAGCGCGGGCGCTGAAGCTACCCGAGCCGGCTTCGCCCATGCCGGCAGCGCGAGACAATTCCTGCCTTAAAAAATCCAAGCCTTCACCGCTCTTTGCGGAAAGCCATACATGCATACCATCGACGTGTTGTTCGCGGGTAATGGCGTGGCCGGACAGATCGGATTTGTTGTGTAGCCATAAAATGCTACCGGTGCAGTTTTTAAGTTCTGTCGCTAAATCCCTGGCGCTTTGCGTATTGTCATCCAACACGGCAAGAACTAAATCTGCTTTATCAAGCTCACTACGGGCCCGGCGAATACCTTCGGCCTCCACAGTTTCAAATGTATCGCGCAGGCCGGCGGTATCCACCAAGGTTAAATACAAGCCGTCCACTTGAATGGTTTCGCGCAACAGGTCACGGGTAGTGCCAGCAATGTCGGTCACGATGGCGCGATCACTGCCTGCCAAGGCATTCAACAAGGAAGATTTGCCGGCATTCGGCGCGCCCACAATCACCACATGCAGGCCGTCCATTAAGCGTTTGCCGTGCTGTGCTTCTTTTTGTAATTGGCTTAAATCCGTTTGGCAGCGATTCAATAGATTTTGGATTTCTGGTGACGCCAGAAAATCAATTTCTTCATCGGGAAAATCCAAGGCTGCTTCGATATACACGCGGGCATGCACAATTTTTGCGGTAAGTTCATCACAACGGGCGGAAAATACGCCGTCCAAAGAACGCCGTGCTGCGCGCGCCGCGCTTTCTGATTGCGCCGAAATTAAATCGGCTACTGCTTCGGCCTGGGCCAAATCAAGTTTGTCGTTTAGAAAGGCGCGTTCAGTGAATTCGCCCGGGCGGGCATCGCGCGCGCCCAAGCGTTTGCACTCGCGCAGCAGTGCGTTTAGTAATGAAGGATTACCATGTGCCTGCAACTCGAGTACATCTTCGCCAGTGTATGAATGTGGGCCTTGGAAAAACAGCAGTACTGCATCATCAAGCACCGCACCACTTTCATCACGCAAATGGCTGTGCAATGCGTAACGTGCTTTCAGCGTTTGCCCGCTAAGCGTTTCACCGATATGTTTTGATAATGGCCCAGAAACACGAACAATACCCACGCCCGCAGAACCGTGCGCGGTTGCCAAAGCGGCGATAGTATCGGCGTGCAAAACCATCGCCATCTGCTAGTTATTTATGCGGTTCAACAAGATGCGCGTTGCTGCTGTATTTTTGAGTCATCCACCACTGCTGCGCTAAACCCAGCAAGCCGTTAGTGACCCAATACAACACCAAACCTGATGGGAAGAAGGCCATCATCACACCAAAAATCAGTGGCATGAAGGTCATCATTTTCTTCTGCAGCGGGTCCATGCCCGGTGTCGGTGTGAGCTTTTGGGTTAAGAACATGATTGCCAAATTCATCACAGGCAAAATGAAATACGGGTCAGCCGCAGTTAGATTTTGTATCCAACCAATCCATGGCGCTTGGCGCAACTCGACACTTTCCACCAACACCCAATACAGCGCAAGAAAAATGGGGATTGGAATCAACATCGGCAAACAACCGGCGGCCGGATTGATTTTTTCTTTCTTGTACAAATCCATTTGCGCTACCGCAAATTTTTGGCGATCATCGCCATAGCGTTCTTTCAAGGCTTCAATGCGCGGTTGAATAGCGCGCATTTTTGCCATGCTTTGGTATTGTTTGGCCGACAACGGAAACAACACGGCTTTAAGAATAATTACGATGGCAATAATCGCCCAGCCCCAATTGCCGAGCAGATCGTGGAGTTTCGATAATAACCAAAACAGTGGCTGTGAAAGGAAGGCAAAAATACCGTAATCCACGCTTAAATCGAGGGTTGGGTGCACGGCATTCATGGCTTTCTGCGCTTTCGGGCCAAGCCACAACTGGTCTTCGCGGCTCAGGCTGGCGCCCGGCGCCACCACGCTTTCATTCGATACGCCACGCACAATATAAAATGGCTGGGCAGGATTGCCTTCTTTGGCCAAGGAAAAAGTTTGGGTATCGCCTTTGCTTGGTAACCAAACGGTGACGAAGTGGTGTTGCAACATGCCAAACCAACCATCGGTAATAGCTTTATTCGGGCTTTGCAGCACGCCATCGCCATCGGTGTAATCGGTAAATTTGATTTTTTCGTATTTATCGGTTGCACCATACCAGGCTGAACCAACAAAGCTAAATGTATCTGGGTTAGTTAAACCTGCGTGTTTTGGTGGTGGCGGAGGCGCGATACGTTTAAGTTGCTCATAGGCATAACCCGACCACGCGGCCGCGCCTGTGTTTTGCACAACTTGCTTTTGTTTGATGACAAAACTGCCACGCGTCAGCATCAATGTTTTGCTTAAACGAACACCACTGGCGGCATCCAGCCAAACAAATGGCACTTCAATGCTGGCCTGGCCATCTGCTAACACATAGCTATTTTTACCATCAGCGGTTTGAAACATCGCTTCATGGGTAGGTGCATTTTGTCCACTTTTGGTTAGCCAACCCGATTGCGCTACAAAAAAATCCTCCGGTTTGGTATCCAATAACAATACATTTGCGCTACCGGTTTTCTTTTCAATCGGGTAGCTCAGTAATTCCGACTGCACAATGCTGGCACCTTTCAAATCGATGGACAGCCGCAGTACATCGGTTCGAATTTCGACGGTTTGTGTCGAAGGCCCTACGCTTGCAGGCAAGATGGTGGTTGGCGCAACAGCAGTATTCGGCAAGCTGGGCAAAGAAGAAGCGCTGGTTTGGGGCAAGCTGGAAGCACTAACGGCGCTGGCTGGCGCGGTGCTTGCTGGCTGGCTTGGCGCCTGCCATTGTTGAAATAATAAAAAGGCCACAGCGGCCCAAGCAATCAACAAAAAAGTGCGGGTTTGGTTCATGAGTTTGTCTTTTAATACACGTCGGGCCGAGGCAAGACCACAATTTTACTGTGTTTAGGTGTTCTTGCGCGGTTTTATTCGCTTGGCTGTACAGAAATGTGCAAAAGCAGGGCACTAAGTTCGGTGCGGAGCTGAAGGTTTGTGGCTGTTTTGGCTTTGGCCTGCGCCACCAACACAAAATCGCCATGCACACTGGCCTGCCATTGACGGAAGGTTTCACGGCACACGCGTTTAATTCGATTACGGGTTACCGCTAACGGCGCCATTTTTTTTGGCACCGCTAAACCTAATCGCACTTGCGCCAAAGCGGGTCTTGCTAAATAATACAGACGAAAAAATACGCCCGAACGTTTCAACCCTTTTTTAAATACGGCTTGAAACTCAGGCGCTGCGGTTAAGCGTGCAATTTTCGGAAAACTCAGTGGCAATGGACTAACCATGCCAATGCAACAGCCTTACGGCTTGCTGATTTAGACGCAAAGGCGTGAACGGCCTTTCGCGCGGCGACGAGCCAAAATTTTACGGCCATCTGCTGTTTTCATGCGTGAACGGAAACCGTGATCACGTTTGCGTTTCAGATTGCTGGGTTGGTATGTACGTTTGGTTGCCATGATGGCACCTCAAATTGGGTGGATATTGTGAACTGGAAAGTATAGCGGACAGAAGGTATTGGCGTCAAGTGAAAAACGGCTTGGCAGAACAGACAACAAGAGCTAGACTGAACCCTCCTACCGAGTTATCCACAGAAGATTTAACGCAACATGAATGTTTGGCCCCACTGTTTACAACGCTTAGAACAAGAATTTGCAATTGATGACGTGCATACCTGGCTGAAGCCTCTGCAGGCCAATCAAAACGCTGATGAGCTCCAATTGTATGCGCCAAATGCCTTTGTGGTTGAGCAAGTACAGGAACAGTATTTGGCCAGAATTCAGGAATTAGCCAGTCATTTTGCTGGGCACCCGCTCAGTGTCAGTATCCGCGTGGGTTCCAATCAAAAACCGGCCGCAAGCAACAAAACAAGCGCTTCGGCCTCCAAAAAATCGCTCGATAGCGATTTTGTCGGCAACGTTGATCCGCACTATACCTTTGAAAATTTTGTGGTTGGTAAATGCAATCAATTAGGCCATGCCGCTGCCTTGCAAGTGGCGAAAAGCCCAGGCAAAGCATACAACCCGCTGCTGTTATACGGCAGCACCGGTTTAGGTAAAACCCATTTGATGTATGCGGCCGGCAACTATATGCGCGCCCACAATCCGGGCATGCGCGTGCTGTATCTGCGTTCCGAGCAATTCTTCAACACCATGATGCGCGCCTTAACTGAAAAAAATATGGCGCAATTCAAAAAACAATTTCAGCAAGTTGATGCCTTGTTAATTGATGATATTCAATTCTTTGCCGGAAAAAATACCACGCAAGAAGAGTTTTTTCACACTTTTAATACCCTTGTTGATGGCAAACAGCAGATTATCCTAACCTGCGATCGCTATCCGCGCGAGGTTGAAAACCTTGAGCCGCGTTTAAAATCGCGCCTTGGTTGGGGTTTATCCGCAGTTCTTGAACCACCCGACGACGAAACACGCGCCACTATTTTGCTCGATAAAGCCCAACGCCGCGGCATTGAATTGCCAGCCGATGTGGCCTGGCAAATCGCCAAGCGTTTGCATTCCAGTGTCCGTGATCTTGAAGGCGCATTGAACACACTGGCTGCGCGTGCAAATTTCACTGGACGCGCTATCAGCCTGGAATTTGCACAAGAAACCTTGCGTGATTTGATGCGTGCACAAGCGTCGGTAATTTCTTTAAGCAATATCCAGAAAACCGTGGCAGACTACTATCAGTTACAACTGAAAGATTTGCTCTCTGCTCGGCGTACGCGCTCGTTAGCGCGGCCTAGGCAGCTTGCAATGGCTTTATCTAAAGAATTAACCGAACACAGCTTGCCAGAAATTGGCGCGGCATTTGGAGATCGCGATCACACCACGGTTTTACATGGTTGTCGCAAAATTCAGGAGCTGCGCGAATCCGATGGAAAAATTAGAGAGGATTGGGATAAATTGGTGCGTAAATTGACCGAATAATCTTGAGGATGAGTTGTGGATAAGTTGTGGTCTACTTTTTACGTTAAAATTTATCCACACCCTATACACAACTCTTAAGATACTCTGCCACCTGCCTTATTAGTAAATTAAATGTAATATTATCAATGTCTTAAATAGCTTATCCCATGAATTTTGCAACACTACCACCACCACCTATATTAATAATTAAATAGTACTTGGAAAAACACACTATGCGATTTAGCCTATCACGTGAAGCTTTTTTAAAACCGCTACAACAAGTTGTCAATGTTGTAGAGCGTCGTCAAACCTTGCCTGTGTTAAGCAATTTATTAGTGCAAGTTGAAAACGGCCAATTGTCTTTAAAAGGTACCGATCTGGAGGTTGAATTAACCTCAAGAACTGCTGTTGAAAATGCCCAAGACGGAGAAGTCACCATACCAGCGCGAAAATTGTTTGATATTGTTCGCGCCTTGCCCGATGGCAGTAAAATTACCATCAGTCACACAGGTGATAAAGCGACCATCCAAACTGGAAAAAGCCGTTACACTTTAGCCACTCTACCAGCTAAAGATTTTCCTGAGAACGATCAATTGGCCATTATGGAACGCATCCGTGTGCCAGAAGCTGCCTTGAAGGAATTAATTGAACGCACCGCATTTGCGATGGCCCAACAAGACGTTCGTTACTACTTAAACGGCTTACTATTTGATTTAAAAGATAAAATTCTTCGGTGCGTGTCCACCGATGGACACCGTCTAGCACTTTGTGAAACCGAATTGAGCGAAATGGTTGAAAATCGCAAGCAAATCATTATGCCGCGCAAAGGCGTATTGGAGCTACAACGTTTACTAGAAGATGGCGATGGTGATATCGAATTAGAAGTGGGTAATAATCACCTACGTATTAACCGCAGCGATGTAACCTTCACCACCAAATTAATTGAAGGTAAATTCCCGGATTACGAGGCTGTTATTCCAATCGGTGCCGACAAAGAAGTCCGAGTTAACCGCGAGTTGTTGCGCAACGCACTGCAGCGCGCGGCGATTTTGTCGAACGAGAAGTTCAAAGGTGTAAAACTCGACATTAACACAGGTGTTCTGAACATTGTGGCGCATAATCCTGAGCAAGAAGAGGCGCAAGAAGAAATTGAAGTTGAATCGAGTATTGAAGGTATTAGTATTGGCTTTAACGTTAACTATCTTCTAGAAGCTCTTTCCGCGCTCCGAGAAGATACTGTGTTGATTAAGCTGCGTGATGGTAACTCTTCAGCCTTAGTGCGCGAAGCCAGCCATGAGCGTAGTCGCCACGTTGTTATGCCACTGCGCTTGTAATGGTACTGACGCATCTGCAGGGCTTAAACCTGCGCTGTTTTTCCGAGTTTTCCTTAACGCCCATTTCGGGCGTTAATCTTTTACTGGGCGATAACGGCGCCGGCAAAACCAGTATTCTTGAAGCTATACATATTCTAGGCTATGGCCGAAGCTTTCGCGGGCGTATTCGTGATGGTTTAATTAAAAACACAGCCGATAGCATACAAATCACTGTTCGTTGGCTTAATCAACAACAAAGCGTACAACAGGCGGGTTTTCAGCACAGCGGCGCCAGTTGGACTGCACGCATTAATGGCGAAGATATTTCTGGCCTCGGGCAATTTTGTGAAAATTTCCCAGTATTAAGCTTTGAGCCTGGCAGCCATGAACTGATAAGTGGTGGAGCTGAAATGCGACGGCGCTTTATTGATTGGGCACTGTTTCACGTGGAACCTAATTTTTATCAACAATGGCGGCGCTTTAATCGTGCATTAAAACAAAGAAACGCCTTGCTAAAAACACAAACATCACATCAAGGGCTCGATGCCTGGGATTGCGAGTTTGCTGAAGCGGGCGAACAACTCTCGGCATTTCGTAAAAAATACCTAGACGAGTTAAGTCCACTTTTGCAAGCGCTGTGTAAAACCTTTTTGCCTGAATGTGGCAATTTACAACTAACTTATAGCGCAGGCTGGAAAGACCAACAAGTTAGCTTACAAGATGCCTTGCGCTTACATCGTGATCGAGACCTGCAAACAGGCTTTTGCAATATCGGACCACACCGTGCCGATTGGCAACCGAGCTTTGATGACACGTTGAATAAAGAGCATTTTTCACGTGGTCAAGCTAAATTACTCGCGCTTGCCTGTTTGTTGGCGCAAGCCCAACATTTTGTTGCTCAAAAAGGGTTTTGGCCTATTCTTTGTTTTGATGATTTAGCCTCGGAACTTGATCAACAGCATTTTTCAAGCGTTTTATGCTTTCTTGCGAATATTGACGCACAAATATGGATTACCGGTACTGAAAATCGTGCGCAGTACACAGAAAACTTCGGCACATTAAAAGTGTTTCACGTGAAACAAGGTAAGTTACGCGAGCAGTTAGCCCTATAGGACTGGGGTTGGTTTTAGTGTATAATGAACAAAGTAGTATTATCTATAAATAATTCATATATATCAATGAGTTATTCAATAATTTAGGATTATGGAACAGCATGACAGAGCAAGAGCAAACGGGCGCAGCACCAACCTATGATTCTTCGAATATTAGCGTCTTGCGTGGCCTTGAGGCGGTTCGTAAGCGCCCAGGTATGTATATCGGCGATGTGCATGACGGCACAGGCTTGCATCACATGGTATTTGAGGTAGTCGATAACGCCATCGATGAGGCCTTGGCGGGTCATTGCGACATTGTTACGGTTGTTTTGCACAACGATGGCTCTTGTTCGGTGTCGGATAACGGCCGCGGCATTCCGGTTGATATTCATAAAGAAGAGGGTGTTTCTGCTGCTGAAGTGATTTTGACGGTATTGCATGCAGGTGGTAAATTCGACGACAACAGTTACAAAGTATCAGGTGGCTTGCACGGCGTGGGTGTGTCGGTGGTGAATGCGCTTTCAGCTAGCTTGTGGTTGGATATTTGGCGCGATGGTGGCCATTATCAGCAGCAATACGCTTTGGGTGAACCGGTGTATCCTTTGAAAAAAGTGGCTGATTCAAGCAAGCGTGGCACAACCTTGCGTTTTTTACCAAGTGTTGAAATATTTACCGACGTTGAATTTCATTACGATATTTTGGCCAAGCGTTTACGAGAATTAAGCTTCTTAAATTCTGGCGTAAAAATTGAATTAATTGATGAACGCCCAGAAGGTAAGCGCGATTTGTTTGCCTATGAAGGCGGCATTGCAAGTTTTGTTGATCACTTAGCGCAGCTGAAAACACCATTGCATCCGAAAGTGATTTCAGCGATTGGCGAAAAAGACAATATCGTGGTGGATGTGGCTTTGCAGTGGACCGATTCGTATCAGGAAACCATGTTTTGCTTCACCAATAATATTCCGCAAAAAGACGGCGGTACGCATTTAATCGGTTTTCGTTCGGCGCTAACACGCACCTTAGGTAACTACATCGAACAATCTGGTATTGCCAAGCAAAATAAAATCGCACCAACCGGCGATGATATGCGCGAAGGCTTGATTGCTGTGTTATCAGTGAAAGTGCCGGATCCAAGTTTTAGTTCACAAACCAAAGAAAAATTAGTTTCATCGGAAGTTCGACCTGCTGTTGAAGCAGTGATTGCACAGAAGCTGGAAGAGTTTTTACAAGAAAACCCAAGCGAAGCAAAGGTTATTGCGGGAAAAATTTGCGATGCCGCGCGTGCCCGCGAAGCGGCCAGAAAAGCGCGTGATTTAACGCGCCGAAAAGGCGCTTTAGACATTGCCGGCTTGCCAGGAAAATTGGCCGATTGCCAAGAAAAAGATCCTGCCAAATCTGAATTATTTATTGTCGAAGGCGATTCCGCAGGTGGTTCTGCAAAACAAGGTCGTAATCGTAAAACCCAAGCCATCTTGCCGTTAAAAGGTAAAATCTTAAATGTTGAGCGCGCCCGATTTGACCGCATGCTGGCTTCTGCGGAAGTGGGCACACTAATCACAGCATTGGGCTGTGGCATTGGTAAGGAAGAATACAATCCAGATAAACTGCGTTATCACTCGATTATTTTAATGACCGATGCTGACGTGGATGGCTCACACATCCGAACCTTGTTGTTAACCTTCTTCTATCGGCAGATGCCAGAGCTGATTGAGCGTGGGCATATTTATATCGGTTTACCGCCTTTGTATAAAATTAAGCAAGGTAAAAATGAGTTGTACTTAAAAGACAATGCGGCCTTGAATGCTTATTTGGTCAGTAATGCGGTGGATAATGCCGAATTAGTTCCGGCCCATAACATGCCAGCGATTCGAGGCGAAGCCTTGGAAAAACTGATGTTGCAAGTGGTCTCGGCGCAAGATGTGATGGAGCGTTTTGCGTATCGGGTTGATACCGATATTTTGCAAGGCATTTTAGACAGTCAGGCCTTGCATTTAGAGCAATTTCAACAGCCTGGCGCGCTCACCGAGTGGGCAGCATTACTGGAACAAAAACTCAATGCCAAAGGTGTTGGCCGGCCAAAATATCGGGTCAATGTGCAATTAGGTAATGACGACCAAGCTGGCGCGTTAGTGTTCGAAAAACAACACAATGGCCTGCAAGTGATTCAAACCTTGGCTGCTAATCAGTTAATCCATGGCGAGCTGCGTTTACTCACCGAAGTGGCGAAACTGTTGAATGGCCTGATTCAAGCCGGCGCCTATGTGCAGCGCGGTGGTAAAAAACACGATGTGGCGCGCTTTATTGATGCGCAGTCGTGGTTGTTGGATGAGGCCAAAAAAGGCCGTACCATTCAACGATTTAAAGGTTTGGGTGAAATGAATCCTGAACAACTCTGGGAAACCACCGTTAATCCAGAAACGCGGCGCTTGTTGAAAGTTAAAATTGAAGATGCAGTAGCCGCTGATCAGATTTTCTCTACCTTAATGGGCGAGTTGGTTGAGCCGCGCAGAGAGTTTATTGAAGAAAATGCCTTAAGAGTTGGCAATTTAGATATTTAAGCAAGCTGAACGGGCGCTTTGAATTTTTTGCAGAACACTTGAGCTTATTGGTTAGAGGCTTTACTCTATAAGTCTAGTATTGGGTTTGGATTGACATGAAAAAAACACCGATTTTTGGTCTGTTAACATTTGTAATAGTAATAATCGCGCCAATTCAGTTAAGCGCACAAGCCTACCCCGCTCAAAATAAGCCTGCAGCTGCAGCGTCAACTACTCGTGATCGTTTGAAAGCAGATAAATGTTATTCACCAGACGGCATGAAAGAATTGCCGTGCGACGAAGTGAAAGCGACAGCAGTTTTTGTGCAGAAATATCCGAACGCAACACGCGTTGAATCGGTAGCGCCGAAAACCAAAATAAAGAAAGAGTGGGATGCGTTGGTAAAGAGCTCTAATGCTAAAAATCCAGCTGGGCTAATGACGGCCGCCGACACGATTATTACGCATGAAAATGCCAGTAATGAGGAAAAATCAGAAGCCTACTTTCAGAAGTATGTTGCTCAAATTACGCTTGATTCAAGTAATTATATGCTGATGTCTCAGTATGCAGAAGCCGCCGTGAAACAGGGTGGGCTAAGTAACAATAAACATTTTGACCTAATGCGAAATGTTGGGCTTCTGAAAATAAATGATAAAAAGTACATTGAAGCACTAAGCTATTTAAATCTATATTCCAGTGAAACAGGAATAAGTGACGACTTGGTGGTGATGAAAAACCAAGGTAATGCAAACTATCGACTTGGAAATTACGTAGAAGCAATAACAATACTTAAAAGTGCTTACGCATTGGATAAGGGAACAGATCCTAATATTGCCATTATGCTGATGGATTCCTACAACAAAACCGGCAAAAAAGCGGAGGCTAATAAAATTGCCGATGAAGTATCCAAGTCTGTAGTTTCAGCAGATCCAAGCGATAAAAGTGGCCAAGTTAAACAATTGTTAGTATTGGCCAATGCTAAGCAGTATGAAAAAGCGGCTAAAATCTTTGATGAACTGTATGCCAAAGGTCAAATTACTCAGTTGAATGAGTATGAAGCGGGCTATGTCTCGTATTCCTATGTAGATGGCCGTGAGGCGCAGGCCATCAAAATCATTAACGAAGGTATGGCAAAGGGCATTATTAAGCCAGATGCATCGGTTTACAGCATTCTTGGCCAATCGTACTACTATAACAACGACAGCAAAGGCGCCATTGAGGCATGGAAAAAAGGCGCTGATATGTCTAGTAACGGCGACCAAAACTTATTGTTGGCACAAGTATATGGTGAAGATAGCCGCTACGTAGAATCGAAGTCGGCAGCGCAGCAAGCAATAAGCAAAGGCATTGAAAATAAAGGCGATGCCTATCTGCGTATTGCAGAAGCAGAATCCGAGCTCGGGTTGAATAATAAAACCGCAATGATCGCTGCTTTGCGCGAGGCGGCTAAGTACCCAGAGTCTAAATCTCAAGCCATCAAACTGCTTAACGAAGCCGGTGTTAAGTAACACTTGGCAGCCAGTAGATAATTGTTGTAAACTTCTAGGTTCCCGCTTCATTGCGGGTCACGGCGCAAAAGCGTCATTGAACATTAATTAGCAGAGCCGCCGCCACATGACGGATTTGAAAACAAGATACGAACAACAGCGTAAATTCAGCTGGCCACGTGTAGCCGCCAACTCGGCAGCTATTGCTGTGCATGTGCTGATTTTTATGATGTTAATGGCACCAGTTGCTGGCCCAGATTCCAAAAAAGGTGAGGATGAAATTACCTTGGTCTCGTTTGCTGAGCCGCCACCACCGCCACCACCACCACCACCGCCACCACCAGATCCACCGAAGGAACT
Source organism: Arenimonas sp. (assembly GCA_031428155.1). Taxonomy (GTDB): domain Bacteria; phylum Pseudomonadota; class Gammaproteobacteria; order Xanthomonadales; family Xanthomonadaceae; genus Arenimonas. The sequence continues at coordinate 18,120 of JANPOU010000053.1, forward strand.
GAAAAAGCAGATCATTCAGACGACGCCGCAGAAAAACCAGCCGCCGCCACCTGATCCGCCAATCACCTACGACACACCAGGTCCGGTCGATATTCCAGCGCCACCGCCATCTCCACCGGCGCCCCCTGCTGGCCCTGCAGATAGTTTTGGTGGTGATGTGGATGCAAGTTCAAGATCACGTGCGCCACTAACGTATCCTCCAGCAGCATTACGTGCTGGTATCTCTGGGACGGCAGTTGCTCTAATCACCTTTGATGCTAGTGGTAATGTGGTTGATGCAAGCATTGAAAAATCGAGTAGAAATCGTGATTTAGACCGGTCATGTTTGTCTACTGTAAAAAAGTGGAAAGTCAATCCAAGCATCAAAAATGGTAAGCCTGTTGGTGGTTCGTCAAGAATTCCATGTGAATTCAAACTTTAATTTTTTTGTAGTATTTGTCCATAATTGTTTAACTAACTTATAAAGGTATTTCTTATGTTGCAGGACCTTATTTTAACCGCTACTGCCGCCGCACCCGCTGCGGGCGGATCGTCCAATAACGCTGAAGCCCTGCAGCAAATGGGTTTCAGCCACATGGTGCAAAACTTCGACGTTGTCGGCTTAGTGGTATTTATTACACTGGTCATTATGTCCATTGGTTCATGGTGGTATACCGTGGTCAATGCAATTAACAACGGCCGCATTTCCTCAAACGCGGATCGCGTGATGGAAACCTTCTGGTCAATCAAAAATCCGCGTGAAGCCAAACAGTTTTTGGAAGAGCAGAAAATCAGTGAGCCATTTTCAAAAATCGCACTCGATAGTATTGAAGCTGCTTCGCACCAAGAAGGCAATGCCTTGGCGCAATCGTTGAGCAAATCCGAGTTTGTTGATCGTGCCTTGCGTCAAGCGGTAACCCGTGAAAGCGCAAACATGGAAAATGGTTTGACATGGTTGGCCACCGTTGGCGCAACCGCACCGTTCGTTGGCTTGTTGGGCACCGTGTGGGGCATTTACCACGCACTTATCCGCATCAGTGCCACCGGTTCTGCATCGATTGAAGCCGTTGCTGGCCCAGTGGGTGAAGCTTTGATCATGACTGCATTTGGTTTGTTCGTGGCTATTCCTGCGGTGTTGGCATACAACGCCTTCAATCGCAGCAATCGCAACACCTACGCTAAATTTGACACCTTTGCACACGATTTGCATGATTTCTTTGCAACCGGTTCGCGCGTTGGTAATAAGTAATTAACACCACGGTTTAAGGAATACAGTATGGCTTTTAGCACAGGCTCCAGCGGCGGCCCAATGGCCGACATCAACGTAACCCCTTTGGTTGACGTGATGTTGGTCTTGCTCATCATTTTTATGATTACTGCCCCATTGGCAGCGCAAAAAGTGCAAGTAAAATTGCCTTCAGCTTCTTTGATTAAAAAGCCTGAAATACTCGTTCCGCCGATCACTGTTGCGATTAAATCAACTGGCGAAGTGTATTGGAATGATCAGTTGATGACGGAAGATATGTTTGTGCAAAATCTGTCGATCACGGTTGCCCGTGATCCACAGCCACAGGTCGATATTCGTGCTGATAAAACCACCAAGTACAGTTTGATTAAGAAAACAGTGAAAACCATTCGTAATTCCGGCATGCGCAAAGTCGGTTTTGTTTCCAGCCCCGAACGCGAGTAATTAGGATTATTTATGGCCTTTAGTTCAAATTCATCCGGCGGCGTCATGGCAGACATGAACGTAACTCCTTTGGTTGACGTGATGTTGGTCTTGTTGATTATCTTTATGGTTACTGCGCCACCGCTGTCATATCAAATTCAAGTCGATTTGCCGCAGAATACCAATATCCCACCGCCGATTGTGATTAACCCACCAGAACCCATTCGCATACATGTGCAAAATGGTGGCACGGTAGCATGGAATGGCAGCCCAGTGCCAATGGCAACCTTGCAAGCACAGTTTGATGTCGAGGGTGCGCGTGATGTGCAGCCAACAATCGAAATCACCACTGACCCGGAAGCGGAATACGAAACGTTAGCAAAAGTTCTGGCTCGCACAAAAAATGCCGGGCTGCTAAAAATAAGTTTTGTAGAAGATGCTGAGTAATCAAAACACGCTCCGAAAGGAGCGTTTTTTTTTCATGAACAAATTACTTAAAATTGCAATTATCAGCAGCACGGTATTTTTGATGTCGTGCGTATCGGTATCTAGAAAGCCAGATCTCGACCTGTTGTATAGCACGAGTTATCTCAATGAAAACACGGTCCCAATTATCATTATTCCAGGATTGATGGGCACCACATTAGTTAATGCACAAGGCGAAGAAGTCTGGCCTAAGTCGGCTAGTAATTTAGCGTTTAGCACCTTTGACGATTTAGCAATGGAGGAAAATGATGGTATTGTTCCTGGCAAGTTGCTTGACGGCCTTTTTGGGATTGATTTTTACGGCGCATTAATAAGCACCCTTGAAAAAGCCGGCCGCTATGAAAAAGGCAAACTAAAAACGCCGGTAGTTAGCAAAGCCAAGCGCCGTTATTATGTATTACTTTATGATTGGCGTAAAAGCAATATTGATTCAGTTAGAAAGCTTCATGAGTTGATTGAACAAATCCGGCTTGATTATAAAGACCCGGCCTTAAAAGTAGACATCATTGCACACAGCAATGGCGGCCTGATTTCACGCTATTATTTGCAATATGGGCCACAAACAGAACAATCACGAAAAAACCCCAAAGAATGGCAAGAGGGTGATCAGCGCATCCGCAGAATCGCTATGCTTGGCACGCCGAATTTAGGCTCAATAATCAGTGTTAGTCGTTTATATCAAGGCTTTCGAATTGGCTTACGTACTATTCCACCACATATTTTGACACACTTTGCGACACCATTTGAATCTATGCCAAGCCCTGCTTCAAAGGCTTTTATGGACAGCAATGGCACACCTATTTCTTTGCCAATCTATGATGTTGCCTTTTGGCAAGCAAATAAATGGTCTATTTATTCTGAAGAAAATCAGCAATTACTTCGTAAAGATGTCAAAAATCCGGAACAAAAGGCCGAGCAACTGCATGCGCTATTTAGCAAAAATTTACAGCAAGCATTTGAATTTCAGTCAGCGTTAGCAAAGCCTATTCTGCAAACAAAAACACAAATTGCTCTGTTCGGTGGGGATTGTGTGCTAACAAAATCAAAAGCCATCTTTAATAAAAGTATGATTGCTTTTGAACAAGATGATGTACAAAACAAAAATAAAAACATCGATTACACACACTTGATGAAGGCACCTGGTGATGGTTTGGTCACGCGCGAATCGCAGTTAGCTAGGGCTTCAACCGCCTATTTGGATACAGCCTTACAAAAAGATCTTTTCCCCATTGCACAGACCACTTTTTTTTGTGAAAGCCATGAATTATTAACGGGCAATCCTTATTTCCAGAATAATTTATTGTACTTTCTGCTCCATTAGTTGCTCAGTAAGCAGTTCTAAGCCATTCACACGGCCATTTAGTTTTCCTAAACTGTGAATCAACAGTTGTTTTGGCGCAAGGATATCCAGTGTATTCTTTGCACGTGTGAACGCGGTATAGAGTAACGACTTGCTCAACACCGGGCTATCAAGTTCTGGCAAGACAACTATCACTTGCGTATATTCAGAGCCCTGCGATTTGTGGATTGTTAGTGCGTAAGCAAGTTCAAAAGCGGGCAATGCGCTTAGCTCTAGTGTTTGTATGTTGCCATTATTTTCAAAATAGGCCACGAGCTGCTGATTAGTCTGCCGCCAAATAATCAGGATATCGCCATTGGCTAAGCCAAGATGTTTGGCATTTTCGGTAATAAGTAAAAGCTGGCCGTGAAAAAAGGGCTGAAAGTGTGGATTGAGCTTCCGAGCAATAGAATGGTTGATGTGGTTGCAGCCATATGGCCCATCGCGCACAGCACTAAGCACGCAAAAGTCCTTAGCCGCTTGTAATGCAGATTCAACATGATCATAGAGAGCGAGTTGCGCATAATGCTGAGTCGCCGTATTGATTATGTCCGTCAGCGCCTGTTGGGTATTTTGTTGCCACGTTACATCGGCATATCCGTTGCTTGAAAGCGTATCAACAAGTAGCACGGGGCTGGCGAACAAACAATCTTGAGCTAATAGGCTTAACCCAGGGCGGTCTTTCTGCCGATAATTAATATCTAAATGCAGATGTGCACGCTGACAGTCACTAAAAAAAGAATGCGTAGATTTAGCCTCCAGCAAAGAGCCTAAAATATTTCCTGCTTCAATAGCGGGCAATTGATTAGAATCGCCGATTAAAAGGATATGTGCCTGAGTAGGGGTCGCATCAAACAATTGCACAAAAAGTGGCAAATCAATCATAGATGCTTCATCAACCACCAATAAATCAATAGGCAATGGCTTATCTTGTGTATATTTAGCTTGCTTGCTGAGCGGATTAATCGCCAGCAATCGGTGCAAAGTAATGGCTTGATCTGGGATGCAATCGAGAATATATGACGCTTCTGTTTGCGCGATTAAATACTGTTTTTGTTCGGCCCAAGCCGCGCTCATTCGTGCCGCCGCCTTGCCAGTTGGCGCACATAAAATAATACTTGGCAGACGATTATATTTTTGCTGAAATAATTCAATCCAGCGCGGTAATGCGTGCGAGAGGCAAGTTGTTTTTCCGGTGCCAGGCCCGCCGCTTAGAAAACACAAGGGTTTAAGTAAGCACAACTGAGCAAGCTGTTCTGCAGGAGTCGCATAATCAGGGCAATCCATAGAATTGATACGCGCATCAATGGCGCGCAACAAGCGCACTTCTAAATCAAGGAATTTATTAGTGAATAAATGTGAATCAGTAAAGGTGAATAATGCGCCTTCCTGAAATTCGTTTTGACCAACCAATGCGTTATTGTGCAGTGAGAAAATATCAATGCTAACTAATAAGTTGGGGTAGTTAAGTAAGGCCGGAAATTGTTCGGTTATTCGTGTGCAATCTAAACAGGTGTGGCCTAGTTTAATTGCCTGCATACTTAACGCACAAAGCAGGCCCGGCCAAACAGATTCGCATTCATTGTATTGATTAATATAACGGCCCATTGCATAGGCAGACGCATCAATAATATGTGCTTGCCGTAATTGATTAAGCCACATAGCGCTCTCCACGGCTCGCATCAAAACAAAGGTCGAGTTGTTTTATCATTGAAAAGGGCGGCCTATCGCAAAAAATACCAGAACTAGCGTGTGCTTGCATGCCACGTGCATACAAGTAACGCACACCACCGATATGTTTTTCATAATCATAGCCGGCCGTTAATTTATGCGATAGAAACCGATGTAAAGCCAGGCTATACAACACATATTGCAAATCGTATTCCTGAGCTTTAATCGATTCTTGCAAGGCGGATTGTGCATAGTCATCCAATAAATTGGATTTGTAATCAACAATATAAAAACGCTGCTGATGGCAAAACAGTAAATCGATTTTGCCAGTTAAAAGGCCATGCAAGTGCGGCAAAAACCCGAGTTGTTTGCGCGCTAGACAATAGCCATGTTGATGTAAAATAGCCAGTATTTCAGCGCTTCTTGCATGCTTAACACGAAGATGAAATTCCATTTCATGACGCATCTCTTCAGCTGGCAACTGATGTAAGGAAATACCTTCCGGCAAAAGACCGTGCAAGGTATTGTGTGCCAAGGTGCACAAAGCGAATATGCCATTTTCGGCAGATTTTGTATCATAGCCAAATTGTACCAATGCCGAATAGGCGAGTTGCTTCGCCGCATTATTTAGTTCGTTTATAACACTGGTCTGCCAATCTGCAGCGTTAGCATGTTCTAAAACATAATGCATGGCATTACCAAACGCCGCACCTTTATAGGGGCTAGTATCCAATTCGGTAAACGTCTGCAGCTCATCGGAAGCGGGTGTAGGGTATGTATTTTCTTTGGATTGATGTAAGCCAGAAAAACTAGAAATTCGCCAAAAATTGGCAAACTGCCGCGAGGGTTTCAAGAATGCAACCGAAACTTCAGTGTTCTCAGTTTGTAAAGAAGGAGGCTTAAATGTGCGCACCGGCGCAACATCAAATCGCTGTATTTGTTCAATAATATCGGCTTCACTGCATGCGTTTTTATCATCAGTTAACACGCGCTGCAATGCACTGTGCGCATTATTTTTGACATGACCCCAAGACAAAAACAAGGCATGCACTGCGCGCGTTGCACCAACATATAAAAGCCGTAAATTTTCTGAGTCTTGCTCAAGACGTATTTTTTCTGCTAATTCTACGCTTGCTGGATTTTTTGCATAATAAAGACAGCGCTGCGTGCCATTAAAATAGCGCTGCAGTTTGGCTTTTTTGTTTTTGCTAATCACAGAGAAAGGCATAAAGACCACACCAAATTCGAGGCCTTTGCTTTGATGCAAGGTGATAATGCGAATACGCGGGGCACCAGATTCCAAGCGTGGTGTGATACTGCCGGCATCTTCTATATCGAATTCGATATGCTCAAGTTGCCGACTAAACCAATCCAATAATTTAGGCAGATCGCATGTGTGCGAACACTGATTTTGGATGAGCTCAACAATCTGCCAATAATTGCTTAAGCGCCGTTCGCCATCGTGCAGTGCCAAGATGGCGGTTTCAGCGCGTTGCAAAAGAGGTGAGAAACACGCCAACAGCCCTTGCTTACTTAGCAATTCTAACTGTTGAGCAAGATCAAAGGAATCTGCAGGCAGACATTGCAGCAATATGCCATGTTGGGCATTTTGTTGATGGCGAAGCCTGCTCGGCGACTGTAAATAGCTCAGAATATTTTTTATATCAAGCGCTTCATAACTATCGAATATACTGCTTTTATCAACACACACCGATGGTACAGAAACAGCATATAAGTGCCGTTGCATGAGCTTAGCTTGTTGATGTGTGGAGACCAGCACAACAATATCGTGATGGGTAAGCGCGCGTGAACTCTGTTCTGATTTGACAAGCGCATTGCCAGCCTGAATTTCTTGGCTAAGCCATGCAATCTGATGTGCACATTTCTGCGCGCATTGCAGGCTAGCAGCGCCTATATTTTGCGGTTTGCCGTCATCTTGTGCGGAAATATTAAGAAATTGCAAGGCGGGTAACGTGTTGCCAGCGATGCACACTTTCCCAGGTGTTTTTTCTGCGCTTAGCGGAACAAACGCAATGCCCGACTCGTAAAAAGGGTGCGCATGTTTGCCGGTAAATAAGCGCTGTATGGCATCTAGCAAATCAGCATCGCTTCGATAATTGCCCAACAAGGTTTCACGCTGTTGTGCAGATTCGCGTGCATTTAGATAGGTATGAATATCGCCGCCGCGAAAAGCGTATATAGCTTGTTTGGGGTCACCAATCAAGGTCAGGCTTGTATTCGGCTGATTACTATATAGCGCTTTAAATATTGCCCATTGCTTATCATCTGTATCCTGAAATTCATCAACTAAAGCCACAGGATAGGCAGTGCGAATTGCTTGCGCTAATGCCGGTCCTTGCGGAGCTTGCAATGCATTCAGCAAACGCTCGATAAAATCATCAGAACTGATTTGATTGCGTTGCAGTTTGAGTTCAGCAAAGCGTGTTTGCAGATAAGCGCGAAAATCATGGTGTAAGCAAATACTCAAGCTGTCTTGGTAGGCCGCCATGCTGTCGGTGAATACTAGCCACTCATCAACAGCACTAAACAGCGGATTAACTGGCGCAAGTTTATTGCTATTTAGCTTAAATTGGCTGCTGGCCAGTTGATTGAGTTCAAGACTGGCGTGCTGCGTTGGTGCGGCCAGAAAATGTTGTAGTGCTAAGAATTGCTGATTTGTTTTCTCAGGCTTATGGCTTACGCCACTTAATATTTTGTTTTGCATGGCAAGTAGAAGAATCTGCTTGGCTTGTTGTTGGTGTGTTTGGAAAGCATCATTTAATTGTGCAACAGCGCGATTAAAATCTGGAGCAGCCAGCAGTGACGGTCGTTCCGGAACTAATATGGCCGTGGATAATAAATCAGAAGTAATCTTTAACATGGCATCAGGGTCAGCCCATGTGTTGGCTAAAGCCTCCGCAAAATAAGGGTGTTGGCCTTGTTGGCGCCAAAATTCTTGGCAGATTTGCTGTCGTAAATCTTGTGTATCATCACTGAATGTTGGGCTTTGTATGGATTGCCCGGCGAGCAACGGATGCTCATTAAGTATGCGCTGGCAAAAACCGTGAATGGTGTAAATCGCGGCTTTATCAATGCTGGCAAGCGCTAGTCTTAGGCGAAGTATCAGTGTGGTTAATTCAAGCTCAGCGGGACGGTCAAAAATCATGTGTTCAAGATCAGCATCGTCTTTATTTTGTTCAACAATGTATTGATCAAGCTCTTGCAAGTACGCACGTAAACGGCTACGAAGCTCGGCCGTTGCTGCTTTGGTGAAGGTAACCGCAAGCACCTGATCTATGGCTTTGTTATGCCATAAAACGTGCCTAGCTATCAGCCGGATTAAGGTGTGTGTTTTGCCTGTGCCTGCGCTGGCTTCAATTAATGTGGTTCCGGTAAGCGGCAGCCGATACGGTAAAGGCAATTCAGTCATCGACAGATTCCCCCATCAATGCACCAAACACCAACATCGCTAAGTGTTCGAATTGAGCGGCGTTTTTCAAAGCAACACCTGCAATAAATCCTTGGCCGTAAGTAAGAAATTCTAGGTTGTCATCGAAACGCGGCATATAGTCGTCTGCTTCAACGCTAAGGCTTTCTTGGAGCCATTGGTGCACATCAAGATCAGCTTGCTTGCGTTTTGCAAGATAAAAGTCATAACTTGTGTTTGTGTTAAAACACAAAATATGAGTTTGTCCAATAGCCATTAAATCGGATAACTGTTGCAGCGCGCCGCGTGCTTGTTGCGAACTAAAGGGCATTGTTCGTTGTTTTAGTTTATTTTTCTCGAAATCAAAACAAAGCAGTGGTAATTCGCTGGCGCAAATTAGCAATGCAATTAAACCAGAGCGAATATGTTGCTTGGCATCCATCGCCTTATTGGCGCGGATATGAATAAGACCACAGGAATAATTTTGTATAAACTCGGCGTAAATTGAAGCACGTGGCAAGGCCAGATCTATTCGCCAAACTTTACTAGGAATTCGTAATCCGCCAAGCTCGGCAAGCGCTTGAGCAACGCGATCATGGTGCGTATTAAACGTTGAGCGTCCTAAAGTACCTGGTGCTAATTGTCCTTCTGCTTGCAAGCGCGGCAATAAAATATCAGCGGGTTCTGAATTTATACTTAAGCCATTTTTAAGTATCTGTTGCTCAAGTTGGTATGCAGCTAATCCACTGAGTTTTCCATACGGTTCGCTTTCTTCTAACAAGACATCGTGTGATGAAATACCCATGTCGAATTGTTTGGCTAAGTGTTCAATCGGTTTTAGCCAGAATGCGGTGAGTTGTTCAATATTTATTTGTAGGCCGTTTTGCGGAGCTGGCATTTTCCCATCGTAAATCGGCGCAAACAAAGCAACATCCGCTCTAGCTGATGCTTGCTCGGGCTTTTGCAGTTGCGCTATATGGCTATTGTTTTGTCGATTTGGCTCAAAACTTTGCAGCGGGTGCGTCAGAATAAATTGCTGTTGGCACTCGGCTTTATTGGGGTAATAGGCACAAAAGCTTTCCAGCAATTCTTTAACCATGATGCTAGGCGACAGTGCGCTATTGTCTTTCAGGTTTTGGCCAATATAACTGATATACAGATGTTGCTGGCAGGCACTTAACAGCTGTAAAAATAAAAACCGATCATCCTCGCGGGTATTACGATCGCCAATCAGGCGCTCAGTGTGATCACCGGCAAGACGGTTAATCGCGGCGCTAGGCTCTTGGCGTGGAAAGGCGTTTTCATTCATGCCCAATAAACAAATAACTTTGAACGGAATTAAACGCATCGGAACCATTTTACAAATACTGATTCGGCCAGATAGCCATGCTTGGCTAAGGCGTTGCTCACCCTCATTTTTTAAATAATCAATTAGCACCGAGGCGCTTAATGCGTGCACGCCTTCTGCCTGCTTTGTCAGCTCAACAAGACTGTCAATTTTAGCGTTTAGTTGCGTATAGGCTTGTTGTTCGGCGTCTTCAAGCGCGCTTATTGGAGTGAATTTTTGCAACAGCATTTGCAGAAGTTCCTGCCATTGCGGCGCGCTCATAGTTTGATTCAAGCTGTCATGCAAGGTTTCAATAAACTCAGCAAACTCGAACAACGCATCCAATACGCGTTGATCTTGACCAATAGGCGCCAACACCGGCGCATATCCATCAATCAAGCCATCGTTGGCGCTAGCATAGCCTAATAATAATCGTTGCAAGCCATTACGCCATGTGAATGCCTGTTGCGAAACACCATCAATCGATTTTCGGTGCTCGCTATCCATGCCCCAACGTACTGCGGCCAGTTCAAGCCAATAATGTATGCGCTCAAGATCGGTTTTTTGTAAGTCATAATGATGTGCCACATACGCATGGCTCAGTAATTCAAAGCCTTCGTTGCTCGTAAAGCGGCTGTTGCCAAGCGACAATAATCGAAAGAACAATTCAGCTACATCCGATTCAGCAAACAAGGCTTGATCGCTCAGGGCAAACGGCAAACTGGCATAAACGCCATCCTCTTGCATAAATACTGATGCAAAATACGCAGCATACAACTCAAGATTGGGTGCCATAATAGCCACATCACGCAATTCTAGTTCTGGATGTTGTTCGAACAAAGCCAGCAATTGTGCACGCAACACCTGCACTTCGCGCAGCGGTGTATGGCAGGAATGAATTTGTAAAGAGTCATCTATGTTGTTCGGCGCAAAGGCTGGAAATTTTTGCTCCGCCGCTTGCCGGTGTAAGAGGTCATGTTGAATTTGTTGTAATAGCGTCAACGCGCCATCGCCATATTCTTGATAGTTCGGTTGTTCGTTGATGTCGAAAGCGGTTTGTTCTGACAACAAGCTGGCCACGAAATCTCGGCCTGCTCGACCCCATTGATTCAGCAAGGCATTATCGAAACGAAGCTCGATTAAGTCTTGGCCAGATTGCGCTGGCTGCACATCGCCCCAATAGGCAAGGCAGGGATTATGCAGAAAAAAATGCACTTCGCTCCATTGACCAAACGAACGCAAAATGCGCAACACATCGGGCGATATATTCTGACAAGCAAAAACAAATAAACGCGCTGGCAGTGCCACCGGTTTTTCCGCTTGATGATTTGCTAGCGCAGAAAAATAGTGTTGATAGGCCTGTGCCCGAAAGCACTGCCCTTGGCTGGCCAAATGCCAAAGCATGCCTTGCCAATCATCAGCCGGTTTTTTTTTATGCCAATCCAGCAACCAGTTTTTACGCCAGGCCTGATATTTCTCAAACGCTTGGCCAAGTTCGCCAGCTAATTGCCAGGCGCGTTGTTGCGGGTCGCCGGTCTGTAGAAAACGGGATAAATCCAAAAATGCGTGTTGATTAAGCACACTTGGCTCTTGCAACAAGCCGAATAGTCGCCAGTGCAATTGCTCTGGCGTTAGTAAGGGCAAATGTTTGGGCAGCCAAGGCTCAAGTACTGTGTTAACAAAACTGCCAGGCGGCATAAACGCAATATTGGCAGCAATGCCAAATTGTTCAGCCAAACTGTTTTGCAGCCAACGCCGCATACTGGGTTGCGGAATCAGTACCGTATCGGGCTCAAGGATTCCTGCCGAGCTGGGCTGCGCTAAACACATGCCGAGTGCTTTTACTAAAAGCGGCAGTTGATTGCTGTGGTGGAGGGTAAAACCAGGCTGTTCGGACATAGCACCATAATGCCAAAAATGCGTCTCAAAACGCGAGATTTAACTAAACTTCTGAAAGATTGTCTTTATTCAAGCCTCAAGCCCCGATATAATGGTGACTTGCCCAATCATGGGCTAGTGCCCTGAGGTGTTTTGTGCGCAATCACGATTTAGTGTTTATGAAGAATTTTGCTCAAGTCATTGCCGTATTAGTGATTATTACGGGTGGTTTGATTTTGGCCGGTATTTATATCAATAACCAAAAACCTGAATTACCAAACCCTGTTGCGGAAGCGGCAACCATTGCCCGCATTGCACCAGCAGGCGCGGTATTTGCAGGGCAAACCGGCGCAGCGGCACAAGCCGCCGCAGCAACGCTAGCTGCAGAAGCCGCTAAAGGCCAAGTGGCTTATGCGGGCACCTTGGATGGTGCTGAAATTTATGGTCAATTATGTACGGGTTGCCATACTGCCGGCGCAGCTGGCGCACCGAAGCTTGAAAAATCTGCTTGGGGCGCACGCCTCGCACAAGGCAACGATACCTTGCACAAGCATGCTATTGAAGGCTATAACGGCGCAGCTGGGATGATGCCGGCTCGTGGAGGTAATCCTGCTTTATCTGATGAACAAGTGATTGCATCGGTTGATTGGATGATTGCTAATTTGAAATAAGCGCGTTGCGCTTAGTCGCATCGCCGCCTCCGGGCGGCTTTGTTGTTTATAGACGGTATACTTTGAGAATCATGATGGCTTTTCCCGAACAAAATGCTAGTTTCTTATTGCCCGGCTCAACTGGCAATCTGGAAGCCATGATTGAATTTCCTGTCACGGTATCAGAACACACGCCGGTGGTGGTCATTTGCCATCCGCACCCGCCCGATGGTGGCAGCATGAACAACAAAGTGGTGAGCACGCTTGCCAAGGCATTTGTTGAGTCAGGATATATCAGCATCCGCTTTAATTTTCGTGGCGTTGGCCAATCGCAAGGTCAGTACGATCAAGGCACTGGTGAGCTGGCCGATTGCTTGGCAGTATTGAACTGGCTTCAACAGCACCGCGCTTCTGCGCCGATTGCGTTGGCAGGGTTCTCATTTGGTGCCTGGATTGCGCTAAAAGCAGCAGAACAGCTTTCGCCGCTATTAATGGTGAGCATTGCGCCGCCTGTTGGCTTTCGTGATTTCTCGGATGTGCAAAGCCCAAGCTGCCCGTGGTTAGCGGTGCAAGGGCTGCAAGATGAAATTGTGGATGCCAACACGGTTGTGGCTTGGCTTGAACAGCAAAATCCGCGCCCAGATATTATGGCTATGCCAGAAACCAGCCATTTTTTTCATGGCAAACTGCTGCCACTACGCGAACATGTAAAAGCATTTTTGCAACAGCATTCTCTGGCGCGGGCATAATGGACGGCGCTGCAGTCTTGTTGTATCAAGCCAAAGTACGCTCGACAAGCATTCACTCAGACCCCGTGCAGCTTGATGTGCTGCATCGCTTAGATACAATAGCGAAAGCACTTCGTACGCAAAACCCGCGTCGTTTTCTGGGTCTTTCGTTATCGGCGCCTGTTGCCGTTAAGGGCTTGTATTTGTGGGGTCCGGTTGGGCGCGGCAAAACCTTGATGACTGAACTTTTTTTGCAAACCCTACATGACGTGCCGTTTCAACGCTGGCACTTTCATCGCTTTATGAATCACGTACACCAGCAATTGGCTAAGCTGCCCGATACGGCTGACACCTTGGCGGTATTGGCTAAAGAAGTAAGCAAAGATTGCCGGTTGTTGGTGTTGGATGAATTTTTTGTATCCGACATTGGTGATGCGATGATTTTGTATCGCTTATTAGATAGGCTGAATCATTATGGTGTGAGCTTTATTACCACCTCCAATGTTGCGCCAGATAATTTATACCTCAATGGCTTGCAGCGTGCCAGTTTTTTGCCGTGTATTGCTTTGCTTAAGCGCGAATGCACGGTTGTTGAGTTGCTCAGTGCACAAGATTACCGACTGCGCACGCTCAGCTTTGCAGCCACGTATGTATGCCCAGCAAATGCAACTTCGGAACACTTGTTAGACGAGCAATATGAGAAACTCAGTGGCATAGCGGCGCTGGCTGATGAAATTGAAATTAATGATCGAATGATTCCGGCCAAAGCGCTCAGTTCAGGCGTGGCATGGTTTGAGTTTTCCGCTTTATGCGAAGGCCCGCGCTCGGCGGCTGATTACATAGAAATTGCCCGTGATTTTCATACGGTTTTGGTATCGTACGTGCCGCGTTTTGCCGAACACAATGAAGATGCCGCGCGCCGCTTCGTGTATTTGATTGATGAATTATACGATCGTCATGTGAATGTGTTGCTCAGCGCCGAGCTTGATGCGCCGAATTTGTATCAAGGCCAGCGCTTGCAACGTGAATTTGAGAGAACCAGTTCACGTTTAATCGAAATGCAGTCGAAAGATTATCTTGCATTGGAACACCGCCCGTAAACGCTTGTGCTAGCATGGTCTACACGTTTTGGGAGGCGTCATGAACACAAAATTCAGTACAGTATTTTTAGCACTTTTTTTACCTGCTTCAGGTTTTGCCAGTGCTGCAGAAATTGAAAGTTGGGCAAAACCGGTTGATAGTAAAGTATTGGCATGGCGCCGCGATATCCATCAATTTCCCGAGCTCGGCAACCGCGAATTCCGAACCTCAAAATTAGTTGCCGCGCATTTGCGCAGCTTAGGATTAGATGTTACTACTGGCATTGCACATACCGGCGTGATTGCCATTCTAAAAGGTGGCAAGCCTGGGCCACGCATTGCTCTGCGCGCCGATATGGATGCGTTACCCGTTACTGAAAATTCTGGCCTGCCATTTGAATCAAAACAGACCACCGAATTTCGTGGTGAGAAAGTGGGCGTAATGCACGCCTGTGGCCACGATTCACACACCGCGATTTTAATGGGCGTGGCCGAAGCAATGGCTAAAAATAAAGCGCAGCTTGCCGGCGAAGTATTGTTTATTTTTCAGCCAGCTGAAGAAGGCCCACCCGATGGCGAAACCGGCGGCGCTAGTCAAATGCTAGCTGAAGGCATTTTCAAGAACTTCAAACCGGAAGCGGTATTTGGCTTACATGTGTTTTCAACGGGCAATGTCGGAAAGGTGGCGTATCGCTCTGGCGCGCTGATGGCGGCATCTGATCGTTTCAATATTGTGGTGAAAGGTCGACAAACACATGGCGCGAGGCCTTGGGGCGGTGTGGATCCTATTGTTGCAGCGGCAGAAATCGTGACCAGTGCGCAGAGTATTGTGGCGCGACGGCAGGACATTACCAAGCAGCCGGTGGTGGTTAGTTTCGGTGCCATTAAAGGCGGCATTCGTTACAACATCATTCCCGATTCAGTGGAATTGGTTGGCACCATTCGCACATTTGACGACGGCATGCGCGAGCAAGTATTTAAAGATTTAACCAATGTGGCAGAGCATGTGGCAGCGGCCCATGGCGCAACGGTAGTGGCTAAGGTTCCCGACAGTGTTGGTAATCCAGTGACGTACAACAATCCGGCATTAACCGAGCGTGCGGTGCGAAGCTTGATTAAAGTACTGGGTGCTGAAAATGTACTGGAAGCACCCTTAGTAACCGGCGCAGAAGATTTTGCCTATTACGCAAAGGAAGTGCCTGGTTTCTTCTTTTTTGTAGGAGCCACACCGAAGGGTGTTGATGCAAGTTCTGCGCCGAGCAATCATTCGCCACAATTTTTCTTAGATGAATCAGCTTTACCAATCGGTACGCGGACTTTATTGCAAGTTGCGGTGGATTATTTAAATGGTGCCAATGATGGCTGAGCACGGCATTCTGGGCAAATCAACGGTGTATCCGAGCCAGTACGATGCGTCTTTGCTGTTCCCGATTGCCAGACAGAATGCCCGTGAACAAATTGGGGTGTACACGCCCTTGCCGTTCACTGGCCAAGATATTTGGAATGCTTACGAACTGAGTTGGTTGGATAAAGCGGGCCGGCCACGTTCGGGATTGGCAGAAATTGTGGTGCCCGCCAATACAGTAAATATTATTGAGTCAAAAAGTTTTAAATTATATTTGAACAGCTTCAACCAAACACGTATTGGCGACAGCGAGCGCTTGCGGCAAATGTTAGTAAGTGACATCAGCAAAGCCTGCGGCGGCAATGTGACAGTTACGATTACCCCTGCATCAGCAAGCCATGCGTTTCCGGTTGAATATTTAAACGGTGAAGTGATTGATGATATGGAAGTCGACATCAATTACTACGGCCCACCTGAGCCTTTGTATTTGAGTGTGTTTGAAGAATCGCAGGTAAGTGAATCCTTGATTTGCCATATTTTCCGATCGAATTGCCCAGTCACCAATCAGCCCGATTGGGCCAGTATTCAAATCCGCTATTTAGGCAATCGCATTGAACGCGAAGGCTTGCTACGCTATTTGGTTTCGTATCGCATGCATAATGGCTTCCACGAAAACTGTGTGGAACAGATCTTTACCGATATCATGCGGCAATGTAAACCACTGCAACTCTCGGTGTACGCACGCTTCACCCGCCGTGGCGGTTTAGATATTAATCCGTACCGCTGCACCGAAGGTATGGGCATGCCGGGCAATGTTCGGCTAATTCGGCAGTAAGCGGATTAGCTGTATAGCGCCATTTCTTTATCGATTTCCACGCTATTGTGGCAATGCAGAGCGACTGCACCGGCGGTTAACAAGGCAAGAATACTTGCTAGAATGATAAATACAGTGTTCATGATGTGACCTCCTTTAGGGGTTCGTGCCTATTGCGCGCCTATTCGCTAGAGCAAACCATCAATTATGAAGCGCCTTTGCCAATTCCTTCACCTAATAATCATCTGTTTCTTTTAATATCAATAACTTGAAAAGTATAATGCAAACGTTAATGGCCTGAGTATTCCCCCTTTATCCTGTACATTCTGCAATTAAGCACCTAACTTATGAAAACTTTCTTATTCGTACTACTTTTCCTGTTAACTAGTACCGTTGCCGGTCAGAATTCCGTTCAATACAGTCTGCGTATCAGTAACGCTACCCAGCATGGCGCTGAAGTTAACGCACGATTTCCGGCCAGCGCCAAAGCCGACCCAATCGTGCAGCTGCCGAACTGGCGAACCGGCCGCTATGAAATCTTACCGTTGGCCAACGGCCTGAGGCGGGTAACAGCGAAAACTGCTGATGGTAAATCCGTACCGATACGCAAGACTGACAAAGCCACTTGGCAGCTAAGTCTGCCGGCCGGCGTGCCGTATCAGATTTCCTATGAACTGTATGCCAACGAACTTGGCCTGCGTACCCGCCATATTGATGATTCGCATGCGTACTTGAACGCCAGTGCAGTGTTTGTGTACAGCCCGGAATTTCGCAACAACCCAATTACAGTGAACCTTGAGGTGCCAGCCGGCTGGCAATCGCGCTCTGGTATGGACAAGGGTAATTGCGGACATTGCTTCACTGCCGCCAATTACGATGTGCTAACCGACTCGCCAATCGAGACCGGCATACATACTTTTGTGCAGACAAGCGTGGATGGTAAGCCAATCGAATTAGCAATATGGGGTGAAGGCAATTACGACGCCGAAGCCATGTTGAAGGATTTCGCGGCCATGGTGAAAACTACCAGCGGACTGTTCAGCAGTGTGCCGTACCAGCGTTATTTATTCATTGTGCACGCTACCGATGCAACGCGCGGCGCAACTGAACACATGAACTCGACGGTTATCCAGGCGACGCGCTGGAGTTTCGCGCCACGCACGGAGTACCTAAAGTTCGCACGCACCGCCGCTCATGAGTTCTTTCACACCTGGAACGTTAAGGCTTACCGCCCTGCCGAAATGGTGCCCTACGATTATCAGAAGGAAAACCCTTCCAATCTGCTATGGATTTCTGAAGGCCACACCAGCTACTTCGAAAACCTGATTATGCTGCGCGCCGGGGTGCAAGATGAAAAGCAGTATCTGGGCGATGTTTCAACAACACTGGATGGCTATCTGCATACCCCGGGGCGTTTTGAGCAGAGCGCCAATGAATCCAGCTTCGATGAGTGGATTCAACCGGAGGGCGACCGACACCAAAACGCCTCAGTCAGTATTTACCCAAAAGGTGAAATGCTCGGCTTGGCCATGGACTTGACACTGCGCAAAGAAAGCGCCGGCAAGCTGGGCTTGGCCGATGTGCACCGCGTGCTGTGGCAGAAGCATCGGGTCGATCAGGGCGGCTTTACCGAGGCCGATGTATTAGCAGCTTTACAACAGGTATCCGGCCGCACTTGGCAGGATTTCTGGAACCGGTATGTGATTGGCACCGAAGAGTTGCCGGTGCTGGCGTTGTTGAAGGATGCTGGTGTGGCTTGGTCAGTGGATAAAAAACCGGACGACGAAAAGCCGTTTTATTGGACTGGCCTAACGCTGGGCACCGGTTCCGATGCCGAATTCGCGGTGGTTAAGGCGGTTGAAAAAGGCAGCTCAGCATGGAAAGCAGGCATAACTGCTGGCGATGTTGTCGCTTCAATCAACGGGTTTCGGGTTAGCGCAAAAAGCGCTGATGCACGTATTCAGTCATTTGGCAGTAAGCCAATGAGCTTATCAATTTTCCGCCGCGAACAGGTACACAGCATAATGCTTAGTGCCGAGCAGAAACTGGGCGCGGCGATGAAGTTGGAGTTTGATGCAAAAGCCACGGCGAAGCAATTGGCCTTGCGCAAGGCTTGGTTGGGATTGTATTGATAATCAGGATGAACGACTGACGCCAACTACTGCGCTGTGTAATACGGTTTCAGGCGCAGCGCGCAAAACCGCTAATACACTAGCAAGCTCAGCATTGTCGGTTCCGTTAAAGCCGACCCATGAATTACGACCATTGTTTTTAGCGGCGTATAGGGCGACATCTGCTAAGGCCAAGATTTCCTCCCAACTTAGCGCTTGAGGATGCCCGCACAGGAATGGGTAAGGTGCAAAACCTATCGAACAGGTCACCGTTACTGGCTCGGGCTTGTTACAGTAAATCGCGGTTCCGTTGACCGCGATTCGGACCCGTTCAGCCAATTCAGCGGCCTTGATCCGTGACGTGTTGCGTGCAACTGCCAGAAATTCCTCTCCGCCCCAGCGAATTAGGAAATCGCTACCTCGGAATACGCTCTGCAGCCGTTGTCGCATTTCTACAAGTACGGCATCGCCTGCGGCATGGCCTAGCTGATCGTTGATACGCTTGAAATTGTCGATGTCGATTAGAAAAAACAGCAGGTCGGCCTGTTCAATCGGTAAATTTGAACCGCTTGGGTAGCGGCGTGCTGTCATCTGTGTTTCGCTTTCAATATGCTGCTTGAAAAAACGGCGGTTATGCAGGCCGGTCAGCGGGTCGGTCAGGCTGGCTTCGCGGATGGTCTCCGCCTGCTTCTGTAGAAGCTGATTGGCCGCCTGCAGTTCAGCGGTCCGGTCCCTGACATTAGCTTCCAGAGCCAGTTGCCGGCGTCGTGAACGAAGCGACCACCAACGCAGCAGCAACCATATAGCCGCTAGTGCAAGCATGCCCAGCAGTATCCGCAAAGCGGGTTTCTCATGCCATTCCGGCAATACCGAAATCCGAAGCTGCAACAATTGTTTCGACCATTGCCTGCCGTCTAAGGAATACGCAATCTGCAGCTGATAATCATCCGGCGGCAGATTGGCCAGTACGATGGTTCGAGATTCAGCCAAGACCGGACGCCATGCCTTATCACGCCCAAGCAGCTGGTACCGATATTGGAGGTGCGCGGCATTTATGAAATCCAATGCAGCGAATGTTAGCTCAACGCTATCCACATTCGCGGGTACGGACAACGAGAGTAAATTTGCGTTTATTGCCAGTGCATGGCCTTTGCCATCACGAACGGCGGTGAACACTATTGGCGCATCTGCAATTTGTTTTTGCCAATGCCCGGGCGTCACAACGGTAATGCCGTTATTGCCGCCAAACAGCAAATCGCCATCTGCATTACGTACCGCTGTTTCATAGGGCGCTGCTGCCGCGCCAGCCTCAGGCCGGATAATCTCGATAGCCAGTGTTACGGCATCGATACGCCCAAGGCCGCGGTCAGTGCCAATCCAAAGATTACCGTCAGCATCGGGCAGTATGCCGGTCACCTTGTTGCTTGGCAGGCCGTCTTGCTCGGTGATTCGTAGCCAGCTGTTGTCCAGTCTGCTGCGGGTATGGAACAGGCCGCCATTATAGGTGCCAACCCAAAGCCGGCCTTGCCGGTCTTTGCGCATGACATTGATATATTTTTGGTTCAGCATAGCATTGTTCACCTCGCTGACCAGCGGCGTTTGTCCGGCGCGCAAGTCCAGCCGTTTGAGGCCTTTCCAGGTGCCAATCCATAAGCTGTCACCATCAGCCAATAAGCAATTTATGCGCTGCTCGTCCGGCGAACCCAGCATCATGTTGGCCGCCTTATTGTCGTCAATCCGCCATAAACCATCGGTTCCCGACAGCCACAAGGAGCCGTCGAACCAAGCAAAATCGCTGGTGAAGGCATCAGCAGGGCGTCCTTTGACGCTTAGTTGTAGGGCTCGCTCAATACCCGGACTAATCTTGAGGGTGTTCCAGTTACTGCCGGCCATCAGGCTGCCATCGGGCAGAGCATACAGTGATTCGATGGCACCTTCGGGCATGGCCACAGCACCCAGCTGTGTGCCGGGCGGCAGATGTTTCTTAACGCCTGATTGCGGATGCAGTACATCAATGCCGGTATTGCCAGTGCCTACCGCGACGCTGCCATCCGACAAGGCTGCCATCGAAAACACCAAGTCGTCTGAGAGCCACCTGCCAGACGTCCCAGCCGGCAGGTGACGGAACACGTTCTGACGGACGCTTAGATAATTTGCACCGGTCCGGCTGCCGACCCATTGTGTTCCGGAGCGATCACGGAAAAGCGACCAGACGTCATTATCCAGCAGGCTAGTTTGCAACATACGCTCTTTGCTGACCTGTTTGAAGGTCTTCGCCAGGCTTTGGTAGATCAGAATGCCGTTACCGTAGGTGGCGAACCATAACTCGCCCGGACGCGGCTCATTGATGTCATAAACCCATGGCTGAATGGGACTCTTTGCCGGCAGTGACAGGCTACGGAGGGGTTGCCCGCCTTCAAGTTCGAAAACCCCATCCTTGGCGGTCCCAACCCAAATACTCCGATTGGCCGCTTGGTACAATGCAGAAATTCGGATGCCTTTCAAAGCGCTTATCGGCTGCAACTGGTTTTGACTTGAGTTTCGGAACCATAGGCCGTCGTTGGTGCCTACCCAGAGTTTTGTGCGGACATCAACCAGCAATGAATGAATGCGATTTCGACCATGACCGGGTATCAAGGTCGGCTCTCGACCCTCCGTCCATTCGTACAGCGTTTCGTCGCTGGCAAGATACAGGCGTTTATGGCCGCCTGAATAATCGAAGGCGATATGCTCAAGCGTCTCCGAATCCAGTGGGCCGAGTGTTACCCGATGCAGAGTCAGGCTGTCGCTATCCAAACGGAATAAGCCGGCCGTCGTCGCCACCCAGACCATGCCATCCGGATCGGCCTTGGCGACGGTGATATCAGGCAACGCCGGGGAGTCGGCAGCTATTCCATCAAAATGGATTTCTTGCAATTCGTAGCCGTCCCATCGCCATAGCGAGGTATCGCCGGTAATCCATATGAAGCCCTGTCGATCTTGGGTGAATGCTCGTATCGGGCCATCCAGCGGCCGGCCGTTACGTTTAACAGTCTGGAAATCCGGCATATACAACGCGCCCCAGCGTTCCGCACCAAGTGCGCTGTCGCAGACAAACAAGGCCAGCACCAATATCAAATAGCGGCAGGTTTGGCGTAAGCTGTGTTCGAGCGGAATCAAACGACGGTTATCCATAAAATGCGGATGTAATGGATAAGTTTGCGTCGCATCAGTGAAATAAGCAAGAAGGTAGCATCGCTGGCTCAGGGCATAACGACGGCCGGTTAATTCCATAACCTTCTTTAAACATGAAGTCGCAGTACTGCGCCCGGTCAGTGTTGCTTAAAACTTCCGGTTTGTGCCACCACATCGGCCAAGGCCAGTTTCTCCACCTCGGTCAAATGCGGGTTCCAGGTGTCCATCAGTAAAATGACGCGCGTGCTTTGCCCACGGTTCCAGGCTTCATGCAAAAAAGTGTCGTCGAAGGCAAAGCATTTTCCGGCTAGCCCAGGCACAACAGTATCCAATACTTTCAGCGCACAATGTTCTGGCACAATTAATGGCAAATGTACCACTGAGCGAATATTGCTGGTGCCGTAATGCGGCAAAATATGCGTGCCGGCAGTGAGCACCGAAAAACAAATCTCTGGTGCATGTTCGGCAATGCGCACCAACGGAAGCACATTTAGTGCGGCGGCAGTATTCGGGCATTCGGCATGATGCTCGGCAAATGCTTCGCCATGCCGATAGAAGAAATACGCATCCCAGTTCGGTTGCTGGCCGCCTAGATAATCTGACGCTTTATCGTTTTCGCTTAATGATAAAAACGGTGACAAACCATTTTGCTGGCTAAGCACTTGCTCGGCTTCAAGGCGTATGGCCTCAAAATTATGTTCCAATTGCTCAAACCACGGAAACAGCGCGTTGTTGAACACTGGCGTTTCTGGTAAGCCCGGAAACAGCATAAAAGTTGGTTTCTGTTTTGCGTTGCTAGCAGTCACGTGTTCAAAGCCTAATATGCCTTTCACGCATAAATCCACGCGCTGCATATCGTCCTTGCCATAACGCGTCCATAAAGGCTGCATCAGCGCATCATACAGTTCATTGCGGCCAAGATTAGCAACGTCGATTGCATGGTTCACATCCTGAATCAGCCACACCGGTATCGTGTCAGCATTTAGCCATAAGCCAT
This sequence comes from Arenimonas sp., assembly GCA_031428155.1. Taxonomy (GTDB): domain Bacteria; phylum Pseudomonadota; class Gammaproteobacteria; order Xanthomonadales; family Xanthomonadaceae; genus Arenimonas. The sequence continues at coordinate 40,794 of JANPOU010000053.1, forward strand.
CGCGCTGCGCTTCGCTAAGTGCCTGCAAATAGGTTTTCACCGCTGCGCTATGCTGGCCTTGTTGTTCAAATACTTTGCCTAAATGCAAACGTGCCGCATGCATTTTCGGCGCTAATTGCAAACAGCGCTGCAATGATGTTTGCGCCTCGGGCAGTTGGCCGAGCGCTATTTGTGTTAGCGCAAGGCTTCGCCATAAGGCAGCATTGTTCGGATTAATTCTGGTGGCCAGTTCAAGGTGTTCGTAAGCTTGCAATGGGTTACCCGCTTGCATAGCAATACGTGCTAAAAACATGCGTGCTTCCACATTAAAGGCATCGTTTTCCAACACCATGGCGAACACTTTTTCGGCACGCGGGTCTTGCTCTTGCACGTAGCGGCGAGCTTGGTCGAGTAAGGCGTTAATCACGGCAGACATACTTATTCTTTGATCGCTTCAACAAAAAGGGAGTAATGCTGGTCGCCGTATTTTGCACTGGCTACTTGGCTGTGTTCATCAACGCGCAAAGCCGCGTGCTCACTTTCCATAAAGCCGGAACGTGCAATGTTTTTGAACCCAACACGCTGCAAGGCGCGCTCAAGGGTTTCATAATCAAAGCCGAATTTATGCGCTTCAAACAGCCACGCTGGGTCAGGCCCGGCGCCCGCATAGGTCAGAAAATGTTCAAGGCGCGTTGCTTGGCCATCGCCTGCGCCCCAATGTTCAATGCGTTGTTGGAAAAATGCCGTGTTGTTGTCTTGATAGGCGCCAATGCATTGTTCAATATCCGGCACCACAATGCGCACCACACCGCCGGGCGCTAGGATACGATGTATATCTTCAAGCAAAGACATTGCGTCGGTTGGGTAAAATAAATGCTCGAGCAAATGCGATAAAAACACAAATTGGCATTGGCCCGTTGTGAACGGCAACCCCCACAGCACATTGGTGGAAAGCTGCGCTGGGTAAATATCTAGATTGATCCAATCTTCCAACACATATGGCCCGCTACCAATATGCAGTTTCAGGTTCTGGCTGTGTTGGTCAATGCCAAGGCCTTGCAATTGCTGCATAAGATATGGCCCACGCACGGATTGCAGATCGTTGCGCAGCTGCTGAATTTGCTGTTGAATTTGCAGTAAGCGCTGGTTAATCGGCGCGGCTTGGCGTGCGCTTGCAGCCTGTTCGGCAAACGGGCCCATGCCTGATAAATCACTAGCCAGCTCAAACACCGATTGCATTAGCGCTTTGCTAATCTGCGAATTTTGTTTGGCGAGTTTATCGAAGTCGTTCATGCTTAGAACAAAAAGTAAGTGGAGAGAATGTATTTATCATTGCTAATCGGCTGTTGGCCAAGATGTTGGAACAGCCAATACGGCGGGAAAATGACTAAGCGCCCTGCTTTGGCCTGAACAGTGATACCAAGTTCTGGAAATTCGGTGCCGCCGCCTTCTGCCACATCATTCAAATACCACAAAAAAACCAAATAGCGATTGGCTTTTTCGCCAATAGAATCGAAGTGCAGTTGAAAGCCTTCTTGGCCGGTGGTTTTGTAATGCTTAATAACCAGTTCGCTGATTTTATCGGTCATCGGCAAGGCAATGGGTTGATTCAGTGCGCGGTTGTATAGCTCGGCATGTCGGTGCATATTTTCCAGAATCATCACTCGAAATGCAGCGTCCGATAAAGGATCAAGATTCAGTTCAGTCCAGCCGCTTTCATCGTGGCCTGGGCGAATACCGCGGCCATTCGGGCGCTGGAAACGCTCAAGGCTGTGAAACGATTGAATCATTTTTTCGCACAAAGCTGGGCTGAATGCACCATCAAAGACTTGGATGCATCGGCTTAAGGAATCGGGTGTTTGGGCGGCGTTCAAGGTAAACTAGCTCTTCACTATTCGTGTTTAATTCAAGCCATTATCATACCCTTTGCCGCATGCCCAATACCACACCCACACAGCCAAACTTAAATCATGCCTATGCAGCTCTTGAACAGGGCGAAGCGGCGTCTGTTTTGGCAATGACTGAACAGGCCGAGCGCATAAGTGGCGCGCAGCTGCCGTGGAAGACTTTAAAAGCTATTGCATTAAGCCTACTGAAGCGGCCAGATGAGGCTTTGATTGAGTATCAATGGTTGTGCTTGAATGAACCGCAAAACCCAGCGCATTGGTCAAACCTAGGCAATTGCTTTTGTGAACTCGAGCGTGAGCAAGAGGCCTTGGAGCCTTTGCAAAAAGCGTTGCTGCTTGGCGCCACTGATTCTGCGCTGCATTTTGGATTAGCAAGAGCTTATTCAGATGTTGGGCCCTTGGAATTAGCGCGTCGGCATATTGAAACCGCTATTTCGCGCTTGCCGAATGACACCGAATTTCATTTGCTTAAATTACGCATTCTGTTGGCGATGGATCGTTGGCCGGAAGCGCAAACGTGCGCTGAATATTTACAGACGCTTACGCTCGACGAAGGCCAGTTGGTGGATTTAGGCTACTTATTATTTCGTGGCCAATGGTATGCGCAGGCCATTGCTGCCTTTGAGAAAACTCCACACAATCCAGATTTATTAGCCGACAGCCAAATGGGTTTGGTGATGGCCTATGAACGTATTAATCGCATGGATCAAGCTAAAGCCGTGCAAGCACAATTGTACGAACAAGCCATGCAGCACAATCCTAAGTTGCTGGATAATTTTTTGCAGATGCAAGCCAAAATGGCCATGCGTGGCAAAGATTTTTCATTAGCTAAGAATTATTTCGAACGCGTTTTGCAAAGTCCGCATAAAGATTCAAGCTTAAAGCTTGGCTTGCAGTTTGAATATGCGGCGGCGCTGGATAAATGCCAAGAGCCTGATGCGGTGATGGCTGTGATGCAAAATGCCCACGTTCAACGTCGTTTGCTAATTAGCAACAATCACCCAGCCTTGCAAGATAGCACACAAGCCTTTGCGGTATTGGAGCAACCAGTGCCACCGTGGAGTCTGGCCAGCCAAGGCATTGATGCGCACACTGATCCGGTTTTTGTGGTTGGCTTTCCACGCTCAGGCACTACCTTACTTGAGCAATTATTGGATGCGCATCCGAGTTTGGTATCGTTCGACGAACAACCTTTTCTGCAGCATATTGTTCGGCGTTTAACAGCAAGTGGCGAAGATATTTTTCAGGCATTGCAAACACTCAGTCCGGAACAATGGCAGCGGCAGCGCGCCGCCTATTTTGCTGAAGTTGCACACGTTGCGCCCAGCAGCATTAGTAAGCGGCCGGTTGATAAAAACCCGCTGAATATGGTGCGCTTGCCTTTGCTGCAGAATATTTTTCCAAGCGCGCAGATTATTCTGGCTATTCGCCACCCCTGCGATGTGGTGCTCAGCTGTTATATGCAGCATTTTCGCGCGCCCGCCTTTGCGCTGACTTTTGAAACCCTAGAAAGCACCGCGCAGATGTACGATAAAGTTTTTAGCCATTGGATGCGCAGCGCAGAGCATTTACGCCTGCCGGTTTTGCCATGGAAGTATGAAGACTTAGTGGCCGATACCGAAGGCCGCGCGCGCACCCTGTTCGATTTTCTACAACTGCCATGGCAAGATGATTTGCTGGCCTTCACCGAACGCGCTAAACACAAAGGCGCCATCAAGACGCCCTCCTATACACAAGTGATTGAGCAAGTGAACGCGCGCTCAGTGGGCCGCTGGCAAGCCTATGAAGCCTATTTCACGCCAGCCGTGATGCAACATTTGAATCCTTGGCTAGAACGCTTTGGTTATTTAGCCTGAGCCTGATCTACAATCCATTGATCAATATGTTTTTCTAAAGCATCGAGCGGAATTGAACCGGTGCCCAGCACTTCGTCATTGAAGGCGCGCAGATCGAAGCGCTCGCCGAGCTTGCCATACGCGCGGGCGCGCAATTCTGAAATTTTCAATTGGCCGATTTTATACGCTAAGGCTTGGCCTGGCGTGCCAATGTAGCGGTCAATTTCATTGACAATATCCTGTTCTGTTTTCGGTGCGTTGGCCTTGAAATAATCAATCGCTTGTTGTCTGCTCCAGCTTTTAGCGTGCATGCCGGTATCCACTACCAAGCGCACCGCGCGCCACATTTCATAGGTTAGCTGGCCGAATTTGTCGTATGGATTGTTGTATAAGTCCATGTCATAACCCAGCTGTTCGGCATATAAACCCCAGCCTTCGCCATACGCAACAAAATAGGCAGTGCGGCGAAACATTGGCAGACCCGGTAGTTCCATGCCACGGGCAAATTGAAAATGATGGCCAGGCACAGCTTCATGCAAGGACAGCGCCAACATTTCCCAGTTTGGCCGAACTTCTGGTTTGTACAAATTCACATAATAAAAGCCAGCACGCGAACCATCGGTGGCGCCCGGTTGGTAATATGCGGTGGTGGTATCGGGTGCGATGTTGTCTGGAATTTTCCGAACACCGTAGGTCATTCGTGGCAGAACACGGAATACTTTCACCAATTCTGGATCGATGCGCTTGGATAGCGCTTGATAGCTTTGCAGTAATTCCGCTGGTGTTTTGTAAAAGAATTGCGGGTCAGTACGCAAGAAAGTGAAAAATTCAGCGAGCGTGCCTTTAAAGCCAGCTTCATTTTTTACGGACTCCATTTTTGTGCGAATACGCGCCACTTCCTTTAAGCCGATGGCATGGATTTCATCAGCGGTAAGCGCGGTGGTGGTGTAATACTGGGCCAGAAAGTCATAATAGTTCTTGCCGCTTGGAAGGCTGGATGCAGCGATAGCCTCGCGTGTGGCGGGCAAGTATTCTGAATTAAAATAGCTGCCTAGCTTGGCATATGCCGGAACCACTTTGTCGTTAATGACTTGTTTTGCCTGTTGCCGCAGCTCTGCTTGGCGCTGCGCGGGGATACTGTCGGGGAATTGTTTGAATGGCGCATAGAAGGCGCTTTTTTCAGGGTCAGTTACGACCTGTGCTTTAATTTGGCCAGGCACGCGCTGCATAATGGCTTTCGGTGGCGTGCGACCAGTCTTAACACCCTCACGCATTAGCGTAATGGTTTGATCGATGAGTGTTGGTAACGCGTTCAAGCGTGCAAGCCAATCGAGGTAGGCTTTCTCGGTTCGGAAATCAAGCAGTTCAGCGATTCCATCAGCAGTTTGTACGCC